>CACYTU010000003.1 GCA_902777355.1 uncultured Lachnospiraceae bacterium
TAAAGGAGGTTTTCACTGTGAAACAGATATTTGAACCCATGAAAATGAACCATATAGAACTAAAGAACCGCCTTGTCCGCTCCGCTACCTGGGAAGGCATCGCGAACCAGGACGGCAGCGTCACAGAAGAAGCGTATGAGATTTACGAAGAACTGGCAAAGGGCGGAATCGGCGCCATCATCACCGGCTTTACCAGCGTTGCCCTTCATGACTACTACTTTGGCGGCATGATGCGGCTTTGCGATGATTCCCTCATTCCACAGTATAAAAAACTGACGGATATCATACATGCGGAAGGAATCCCGGTTATCACACAGCTTGCTCTTGGAGCCTACTACCGGGAAGTTAAAGGAAGATATATGCAGGTTGAGCCGGATGATATGACTGCTGAAGAAATCAAATATGTGATTCAGCAGTTCATCTCCGCCGCCATCCGTGCAGAAAAAGCAGGCTTTGACGGAGTACAGATTCACGCTGCCCATTTCTTCTTCCTGAGTCGTTTTATCAGTCCCGCAGTCAACCACCGCACTGATGAGTACGGAGGTTCTACTGAGAATCGTGCCCGAATCCTTCTGTATATTATGAAAGGCATCCGGGAGACTGCTCCGAAGCTTCATATCACGATCAAGATCAACAGCAGTGACTTTACCTACGGCGGTCTCGAAGAGCCGGAATCGCAGCTCAAAACCGCTGAATCTGGCTTATAAGGCCGCCCAGCTTGCTGACCATGGTAAAGCGGATGCATTCCTCGTTGCATTGCGTCATGCTACGGTGATCGATTGCCTTCCGACCACACATTTTGACATTATTATGAAAATTGTCCGGGAGACCGGAATCGACGAAGAAGCATTCATCCGGCACTATCAGGACGACAGCGCAGAAACAGCCCTCAATGAAGATCTGAATTTTGCCCGTCGTTTAGGAATACACTCATTACCTGCCTATCTCATGCAGTACAAAGATAAAGCACTTTTAATGCAAAGTTTTAATTATCAGGACTTCTCTGATGCGATTAAAAGAGTCATGCATTAAAATAACGGTCAGCAGAGAACCCACTCTCTGCTGACCGTTATTTATCCTCGGGTGGCTGCATCATGACCGCAGCCGGCACTCCTGCTCAAATTCATCTGTCATAATTCTTTACTATTTCCTCCCGGACATGGACCCGGTATGGTCTATAAAAACACTGCGCATACAGTTTATCACACAAGTTCGATTATTTCGAAATCGTCCGGCACATAAATGTTTCCGTCAAAAAAGGTTTTGGCTTCTTTTGTATAGACTTCTTTCCTGATTCCGAAAGTTGTCTCGTCCTCTGTATGCCATATTACAAGATTTTTGGCATGGAAGCGATTGGCGCATTCGCAGGGGTCCTGTCCGGTCCCGAGAACATACATTTTTTTCATGACAAATTACTCCAAGAACAAAACTTCGCATTGTTGAATCGCAGCACAGTGAAGCTGAAAAAAAGGTTCATGATATGGTGATATCTGACTGAAGGAACCCATTGATTTACAGGCTTCTCAGCCCTTTCTTATTTATTATGTGTCAGTAGTACTACAGTCTCGATACCTGATCTGGAGAATTTGTCAATCCCTTATAGTCTCTTGCTTTTTTGGCACAACGAGGTCGGATAGATGAGCAGGCTTTCTCTAGTCTCCGTTTTCGTTACGCGCTTCGATCATCTTTTCAAGCTGAATAACGATAGCTACAACTATCTGCTCTTTGTCCGGCTGATAAATGCCCATAGAGTATTTGTCATGAACGGAGCGACTCTTGCTACAGGCTGACCTTTCTCATCCAGAAGATTGAAAGTCAGACCAATAATATTACCCTGGAGCTGCCATCCCAGACCCTCGATATTGGTAACATCTTTTATGATATGAAGCAGCTCATTGGACAGAGTGAAGCTGGTTCCGTCTGCCATAGTAACAAAATGCTTTTCGTGGAGGCTGATCGGCTTTTTCTCCAGATGAGCAATTACATTTCCGTCAGCATCCATGATCTCAGTCTTGCCCTTTAATGCAAATATACTGGACTGTGTATAGTACTTAAGACTGTCCTTTTCATCTGTGACATCGATTCTTCTGTGCATTTCTCCCAGCTGAAGAGCTGTATACAGATAGTATTCAGGTTCACCGTAATTCTCAAGAGTAGTTTTGCTTGCTTCTGCAGCCATCTCATTAAGGCTTCCGACTGCTTCCCCTATTATTTTAAGATTGTCAAAAAATCCCATTTCGTTCTCCTTTCAACTTACTTAGCTGATTTAGCCATAACCATGATCTTCATGGTTCCATGGCTCAGCTGAAGTGTTCCGGGTCAGGATCCATTTGAAATCCTCATATGTGTGATCCGGCTCAAGTCCGTTCTGATGGTCCTTACTGTCTGTGGTAAAAGTCGATGTCAAAACCATAACCTGCTCAGGTGCCAGACCGCGGGCTTTCGCCTCTGCTCTTACTGCATCGTCTCCTGCATAACCGATCTCTGTCATAGTGCAGCCTTCGAAACTGTCAAAATATGTGAATACTTCCTGTACAGCATCATCATATTCACCACTGTCAAAAATAAGTGATGAGAACGGGCCCACCTTTACAGACGAGCCCCCACAAGCTGCAAGACATAACACCGCAATGGTAAGCATCATGCCGATGATTAATTTCTTCATTAAATATACCTCCTCTCACAAATCGACTTAAGACTTGACAAGTGTACCACATATCTGTGCACATCTCTACTACGCAGACAAAAAAAGACGCCCTCGCGGGAGCGCCCGCGTGATCCTTCTTATATCCAAAACACTGCCTTTTATATAATCCGCTCAAGCCTTGTTCTGCACGAAACTTCATATCCATCCTGATGTTCTCACTTCGGTGTTCATTCTCAGACTGGTTGATTGCTGTGCGGATTGTCAGTTCGAGCTCATCATAGTTTTTGTCTGCTTCGAAATCTTCTTCCATTAAATAGGTCTTAACACCGGATTCCTGCAGCAGACGTACCGCTTCAAGCACTTCGACGTTATTCCTTTGCCCAAATAGCAGACTTATAGCCACAACCTTCTGGAACCCATCCCTGGATATGTTTCCTCAAACAAATAGAGTAGAGGCGGCCGTGCCACCCTCTACCCCCGACCGGCCCGTGTCCGCCGCAAGGCGGAAAATACATTATACGGGCCGTGTCATAAAAAGGGGTTCCCGTCACCCGGCGCAGAAACTGCCCATGTGGCGAAAACCCCTTGTTTTACAGGCTTTTTCAGCCCTCTTCGCTCAATTATGTGTCAGTAGTACTACGGTCTCGATACCGCCCGTATAAGGGAACATGTCCACGGGAACAGCCTTCTTTGCTCTGTAGCCGTTCTGTTCAAAAAACTCCAGGTCCCTCTGCAGAGACCAGGGACTGCAGGAAATGTATACAATTTTCTTCGGATTCACAGAGCAGGCAGCCGTCATGAATTCCTCCGTGGAGCCGCTGCGGGGTGGGTCCATGAAAATCACATCGATTTTTTCAACAGGAGCGGTCGTTTCTATCACTTGCTCCCGGCCCTCGCCGGACATGCTTTCAAAGGTTCCGCTCTGAGCTATCTCTGTCATACATTTCGTGGCGTCCCCCTGAACGATCTCGACATTCTGCAGACCATTCATGCGTATATTGTGCCCGGCGTCCCGCACTGCCTCTGCATTGAGTTCCACACCGATGACACGGCGGGCGTGAGGAGCCGCGATGATACCGATCGTCCCGATTCCGCAGTAGGTGTCCAGAATGGTCTCTTTTCCCGAGAGCGCCGCGCAGTCGATGGCGATATTGTAGAGCTTCTCCGTCATCAGAGGGTTGACCTGGTAGAAAGAACGGGAAGAAATCCGAAAACGCTTTCCGCAGAGTACATCCTCAATATAACCTTTGCCGTAGATCACTGTCTCCTTATTTCCCAGCACCATGGTCGTATCCCGGTCGTTGACATTGATCACGATCGTGGTGATCTCGGGATGCATTGCGGTCAGCTTCCTGACAAAAGTATTTCGCGAAGGAAGGACGGGATCCGTCATCACAAGCGTCACCATCACCTCTTTGGTAACACGTCCGACCCTGATCTGGACATAGCGGAGAAGGCCCGCGCCGCGGTCCTCGTCATAGACGCGGATGCGAAAATCAGACAAAAGAGAATAGACAGACTGCACGATCCTGTCCGCCTGGATGTTTTCAAGCAGGCAGGATTTGACAGGCACCACCTCGTGAGTGCCCGCCCGGTATATGCCGCAGACAGGTTTACCCCTGCGGTCGGGCGCGAAGACAGAAGTGACCTTGTGGCGATAGTGATCGGGAGCTTTCATGCGGATGAATTCATCGGGCATGACAAAATCACCGATCAGGTCATCGAGGGTCTCCTGCTTGCTGCGGATCTGTTCATCATAGGGAATATCAATCATGGTGCATCCACCGCAGAGAGCCGACACAGGACAGCGGGATTTCTTTTTGGCAGAATCCGCTTTCCGTGTCGGATCCTTCCCGACGGCAGGTTTACCGGAGAATGAACCCTTCCCGGCGGCAGGCTTCCCGGCAGATAAGCCCTTCCCGGCAGCAGGCTTCCCGGCAGATAAGCCCTTTCCGGCGCCAGGCTTATTGGAGAATGACCCCTTCCCAGCGGCAGGATTACCGGAAGATACGCGCCTCCCGACATCAGATCCGCTCTTTGCGCCGGCTTCTTTCTTCTTATTAGCCTGAAGAGGTCTCCCGTAAGATGCCTTTCCGGACGAAAAATCCCCATACTGGTCTTTGTTCTTTTTGCGTGTAGTCTTTTTTGGTTTCGAATTGTCTTTCATATCGTATCTACCATAGATGCATTCATATAAGGTGAAAAACTGCATTGCGCGGGCCGCGTCAACAGGGTAGAGGCGTCAATATGAACTGCTATGCAGTTCATATGCGTCCTCTGCCCTCCCGCGGGCTGCCGTTCGCCATCAGGCGAAAGATACCTTACGGCAGCCCTGCGATAAAAGCCAAACCGCCCGGAGGGAGTTCCCACCGGGCGGCCGGACCGTCTACTTTATTGTCGTCCCCTCGGGACTGGTATCTGATCAGAGAGCTGCCTTCCAGAAGCCGTGCAGATTGCAGAACTCATAGACAGCGACGGGCTTCTCATCGCCCAGAGCAAACTCAGCAGTAGGTGCCTCGCCGGGATTGAGATACTTGATCTGGAAGCCGTTCTCAGTCTCCAGAGCGATAAAGACGATGTAGTGCTCTTCAAGCATGGGATGTGCAACAGAGCCGACCTGGACTTTGACGATGCCGCCTTCGACCTTCACGTCGGGAACGTGCTTCTCTTTCGCGCCGTCTGTCTCATTTGCGCGAAGCTCCTGCATGAGATCGCCGCAGCAGGAAGGATTACATCCCTTCTGGTTGATTTTGATAACCATGCTTCCACATTTTTTACATTTGAAAAGATTCAGTGCCATAATTACCCCTTTCCTTCCCATTTCAGGGAATATAGGACAGACAGCCTGCCTGCTGTCTGAGAGTCAATAAAAATCCTAGTAAACTCATTATACCCCAAGCATATAATGATTTGAACTGAAACTTTCGAAATAATAAAAACATTATCATGCAGGATATTACACAATATTGCTATGGTCTTTACAGAAAACCGTTACGGAAAGCTTTCCAATTCACATCTGCAAAAGGGCGTAAACATATAACCTGCAAAAACCGCCCTTTGACCAGCCGGCGGCGGTTCCGGCCCGGTCAGTCCCCATCGGGTTCTGTCCGGTCAGTCCTCGTTGAGCCCTGTCTGTTCTTTTCTCGTCGAACCTTCGGATCGGATCCTATCCATTGAGACCTTGTCTGTTCCGGCCCGGTCAGTCCTCGTCTGAAGCAATGTCGTAGCGTTCACGCATCTCCCGCTCTGTATAAATGATTTCTTCCAGCAGCATGCCTGCGGACATGCGGTATGCTCCGGCTCCGAAAATAATGATCTGCTCCACTGCATCGGAAGTGGCAACCGTGACCCTGTATTTTTTCGCCAGGACATGAGCGGTCTTCTCGATATAGAGATCGGCGGTCTCCGCCTCTTTGGTAAAGACCACGTCAATATTGTGCCAGCGGAGGACCTCGCCGGGACCTCCCGCCACTTTGTAGGCGTCAAAGACCAGAATGATTTTTTCTGAGCGATATCCGGCAAAGTTTGAGAGAATATCCATCAGTTTGTCGCGGGCGGATTTGATATCGACCATAGCCAGTTCCCGCAGATAGTCCCAGGCGAAAATGATATTGTAACCGTCGACCAGCAGATAGTGGTCCTGCTGAGCCGGGCTCTTTTTATTCCACTTGCCTTCTGTCCCGGCTCCTTTTCCGGGCACTCCTGCCTGGGAACTGCCAGGTTCCTTTCCGGACGCTCCCGCCCGGGAACTGCCGGCTCCTTTTCCAGACACTCCTGCCTGGGAACTGCCGGATTCCTTTCCGGACGCTCCCGCCCGGGAAATGCCGGCGCCTTTCCCCGAAGCCCCTCCGGTATTTTCCAGCCCCCAGGGATCTGAATTCTTGTTCTTTTTTGAATTCTGCGGGGACAGCTGCGTATCGAAGAGCCCCGTTTCCGCTCCCGCCCTGGGCTTGACAGGCCCATAGGTGCGCTCAAAGATCTGCATGAGCTCTTTTTCAGCTGCCATGCGGGCCTGGCTGCGCTCCTTGAAGGCATCGTTCTGCTTTCCTGAAGGGCCTTTTGCACCGCTTTTTGCCGGACTGCCGGAACCTTTCCCGGAGCCTTCTGAAGTCCCGGAGCCGCCCGCCGAGCCGGCAAAACCGGAAACCTCTCCATCAGCTCCGGCTGCGCCTGAGGAAAAGGATCCCGATTCCAGAAGTCGGCACTGCTTTTCCCGCTCTTCGGCGGCCTTCCTGGCCCGCTCTGCCGCGATCTCCAGGGACTCCTCCTCCGTCATGGCCGGAGCCTCCTCGGGGAAGCGCCAGCCGGTATCGACATGCATGAAACTGCGCACCTCGTACCAGGGAATAATCGTGCCCGCCCCGTGGGAACAGAACACTGAGGAAGAGGGATTGCGCACGTCCAGCTCGGGGTCATAGCCGGAGGCAGCGATGATCTCCTCCGCGTTCTGACAGGGGACGTAGCCCCTCAGGGAGCAGGACAAAGAGCCTGCCCCACGTGTGTAAGCCGCGACTTCCTCGACATAGTTTCCCAGCGCGGCGACCGTGACAGTGCCGCACAGGACTGCTGTATTCTCAGTGAAATCAGGCTGGCCGAAGACAGCGTTTTTCTGCTGCAGGTCCGCCATGGCGCGCCCCACATTCTCCTGGGGGACTTCCAGACGGAATTCATAGTCCGGCTCCAAAAGGACAGATTTCGCCATCATCAGACCCTGGCGGACCGCCCGGTAAGTCGCCTTGCGGAAATCACCGCCCTCGGTGTGTTTGGCGTGGGCACGGCCGCCGAGAATGCTGATCTTCATATCCGTGATCTCCGCGCCGATAAGGACTCCGCGGTGGCGTTTCTCCTCCAGATGGGTCATGATCAGGCGCTGCCAGTTCAGTGCCAGGTCGTTCACGCTGCAGCGGCTCTCAAAGATTAGGCCGCTCCCCGGCTCTCCGGGCTCCAGCAGAAGGTGGACCTCCGCATAGTGCCTCAGAGGCTCAAAGTGACCCACGCCCTCCGCGGGCTCAGCGATCGTCTCCCTATAGACAATCCTGGGCTCCCCGAATTCCACACGCATGTCAAACCTCTGCCGGATCAGGCGCTGCAGGATTTCCCTCTGAACCTGCCCCATGACCTGGATAGTGATTTCCTTTTTTTCCTCATCATAAGACAGCCGCAGCATGGGATCCTCTTCCTCCAGGATCCTCAGCCTGCGGTAAGCCCCGTACAGGTCCTGATCCGGCGGCAGGAGCAGACGGCTCTGCATGACAGGCTGAAGCAGGCGCTCAGTCCCCTCCTGGCCGGCCAGAGTGCCCAGTCCCATGCCTGCCCGGGTCCCTGATAGTCCTGGCACCGCGACAATAATCCCCGCAGGAGCCTCCTGCAGTGCGTCAAAGCGGTCCCCTTTGTAAAAACGAAGCTGGCCGGCCTTTTCAGGCAGCCCCTTCTCGTCCGGGCTCTCCGGAATCTGCTGCCTTGGCACAAGCTTCCCGCCGGTAATCTTCATCCAGGTCAGCCTGGCCCCGCCCGGATCATGTGTGATCTTGTAGACCCTGGCGCCGAACTCAGTCCCGCGCGCAGGTTCCGGAGCAAGGGTATCGAGCATGACCAGCAGATCGTCCACGCCCTCCTCCCTGAGTGCGGAGCCAAAGCAGACCGGGAAAAGCCTGCGTGAGGCCACAAGCGCCGCCGCGTCCTCAAAGGTAATCTCTCCTCCCTCAAGGAAGCGCTCCATCAGCTCTTCGTCACAGACTGCGATCTCCTCCTGAATCCCGGCGGAAAAAACTGCCTGCCCGGCACTCTTTCGGCCGTCGCTGTCATTTTGATTCCCGCCGTTTTGATTCCTGCCGTTTTGATTCCCGCCGTTTTGATTCCCGCCGTTTTGATTCCCGCCGTTTTGATTCCCGCAGATTTCACCCTGAAGATCCACACAGGCGCTTCCCAGTTCAGAGCGGATCTGCTCATAGACCGCCTCCCGGTCCGCCCCTGCCTGATCCATTTTGTTGACAAAAATAAAAGCCGGAACCCCGTAATGCTCCAACAGTTTCCAAAGAGTGCGGACCTGTCCGGTGACTTTGTCCGCCGCGCTTATGATCAGAACCGCATAATCCAGCACCTGCAGCACACGTTCCATCTCCGTGGAAAAATCCACATGGCCGGGTGTATCCACCAGGGTCCAGACCCGCTCCGCTCCTGCATATGTCGTGAATGAAGCCTGCTTGGAAAAAATCGTGATCCCCCGATCTCGCTCCATGGAATTCGTGTCCAGAAAAGCGTCCCCGTGGTCGACCCTCCCCGCGTTGCGGATTGCCCCGGTGCGGTGGAGGATGGCCTCTGAAAGCGTCGTTTTCCCGGCATCTACATGGGCCAGAAGGCCGATGCACAAATATTCTTTTCTATTTTCATTTTTATTTTTATCAGTCATAAATCGGACTCCCGGCTTTTATTTTCATTTTTATCAGGCCGTCTGTACCTTCCCGGGCGGGCGGTCTGTTTTCCAGACTGTCTGTCTCCGGGTGCCATGTCGAAGCAGCTTCCCCGGGCGGTTTGTTTTTCCGGCTGCTGTCTCCCGGTGCCATGTCGAAGCAGCTTCCCCGGGCGGTTTGTTTTTCAGGCTGCTGTCTCCCGGTGCCATGTCGAAGCAGCTTCCCCGGGCGGGCGGCCTGTTTTTTCATTATAACGAAAAACACGTCCAGTGTGAAGAATCCAAAACCCCTGAAACTATGGCAGTTAAATGAGGCTGAAACGGAAGCAGAGGCTGGAACGGAGACTGAAACAAAGGTACATACGCAACAGCAGGTTGCTTGCCTAATAACCTCGAAAGAAGCATACTATAATTAAAGAATCAACTTTGAGTCTTACACTCAGACATGCCAAAAAGCATGAAAGGAGCAATAATATGGAAATCAAAGATATACTTAAAAGTCTGAGAGAAAAGAAAGGTCTTACACAAGATCAGCTGGCAGAGCGTGTGATGGTGACAAGACAGGCAGTAAGCCGGTGGGAAAACGGGGAGACCCAGCCCGGCACAGACACGCTGAAACTATTGTCCGGAGAATTTGATGTATCGATCAACACGCTGCTGGGCAGTCCCAGGCAGCTTGTATGTCAGTGCTGCGGCATGCCCCTGAACGAGGACAGCATGATCAGTAAAGAAGCGGACGGCAGCTTCAACGAGGACTATTGCAAGTGGTGCTATAACGACGGAAGGTTTGCATACGATTCCAAAGACTCTCTTCTGGATTTTCTGATCGGCCATATGCCCAATCCGGAAAACCTTACGGATAATCAGAGACGCATGCAGTATGACGGATATCTTTCACAGCTCAAGCACTGGAAATAAAAAGATATAAAAGCAGGACCGCCGCCATCTCTTTGTCCCACGTCAAAAAATCGGCCCGTGCCTGCCGCAAGGCTGACACGGGCCGTTTTAATATGTTTATTCTTCATTGCGCAAGACTCGCGAGCGAGTCTTGAAATATGTTTCTGCATGTTTTTATATGTTTTACGATTAGGATACATTCGGCCTAGCGCAGAATTTTCCTCAGAGCTGCGTCAATTTCTGCTTCGCTCCTGTCTCTGCTGAGCGGGTCCGCGTCAGATATCCGGGAGCCTTTTCCAAACAACTCCCGGGCTCTTTGGTAAATGCGCCCGGCTGAGACCGCCGCTTCCTCTTTATAGGCGCCGGTCACATGGTCATAGCCCCACAGTTCCTCGGGCGTCTGGTAATAAGAAACCGCCATTCCGTAGCTCTGGCCCCTTTTATTCCGTCTGCATTCGAATTTCCGAATGATCAGATAAGTCTTCATCTGAAGTGTTGTCATACACCCCTCGAAATTCCTGTAACCGTCTTTTCCGAATCCGGCTGCCGGTTTCAGCTCAAAGCCCGGGTGCATGCCTCCGTCTTCAAAAATATCCATAATGGCCTTCTGCCTGCGCTGAATAAGTCCATCCTCCCAGGCAGAATCGAAATCGTAGCCGTCCCGGCGGGCATTGGCGAAGTATGGAAACCATTCCCTGGAGATAAAGCCTGTCTTGTTGTTGAAAAATTTACCGTAAGCCACTTCCCCGGTCGCAGGGATGATCTCCCGCCACTCCCATGGATCCTGCTCCGGATCTCCGGTCCACCAGAAAAGGGGCGAAACATGCTCCTCCGCCGAAAAGCCCGGCACCTCATTGGCAAAAAGCGGAAGAAATCCCACTTCATTGATCCAGTTGATAAGTTCGCGCCAGGAACGAATCCGATATGGATTGTCCCATTCCAGACCTTTCATAATCCAGGTTCCGTTTTCATTTGCCATTTATATCACCACCGCTTCATGCCATTCATGCCAGCGCTGCCGCCTTGTCATTCCTGCCTGTTTATCCGCGTCCCGCGCCCGGAGCCGATTCATGTTGTAAATTTTTCCCAGGGGATATTGACCTCTGCTCCCTGGTTGATGATCTCATCCACGTGCATCAGGAGAGGATAATCATCCAGACTGACAAGTCCCCTTGCAGCCAGTTTTCTAACAGCCCTTGCTGTTCTGGTCGCGATCACGATGGACTCGAGTGTAACCCCCTGAAGTTCCTGCATGGCTTCGTCAAAGGACAGTCCTCTGCCCAGAAGCGTCCCGATCTTACGCGTGCGCCCGCCGAACACTGTCACATAGAGGTCGCCCGCCCCGTGAATAATATTCTCCGGACCTCCTCCGATCAGTTCGAGCAGCTGTATCATCTCCTTCACACCCTGCCCGAAAAGAGCAGCCTGGGAATTATAGTGCAGAGCTCCGATCCTGCCGTCTCTTTTTTCCGCAAGGCCGACTGCCAGCGAAACACCCAAGGCGTAGGCATTCTTCATTGCGACGGCACATTCTACGCCCAGGACATCGGTGGAGAGGCTGATATGGTAATAATCGGTCGCGAGCAGGGCTTTAATCCGCTTCAAAATCTCCATATCCTTCCCACAGAAAGCGACATGGCTGTCATCGTGGTCAGCAAGTTCGTAGCTGGTACAGGGACCGCCGATCGCATTGAAGCAGATGTGCTTCCCGGCGGGCTGACGCTGTTCAAAAATATAGGGATAGGGGACCAGAGTGCCATCCTCCAGATCAACCATTCCCTTGGTGACAGTCAGCAGAGGCACTTCTTCCGGGAGCACAGGCAGAATCTCATCGCAAAACCAGTCCAGGCCGAAACTGCTGACCCCGCCCAGGATCAGATCCGCCCCATCGAGAGCCTCAGCCAGTTCCTCAATCTGGTAATATTTGATTCCATCGTGAAGAGTTCTCTTCAAAGTAATGTGATAATTGTCCACACGCAGCCGGTCAATTATATCCCTGTCCAAGGGAGATCCCACCAGCCTTACTTCATGTCCGTTCTCAAATGCCGGAAACGTGATCGCAGAATTCATCTGACCCGCACAAACAAATGTTATAACACCCATGCATTCCTCCTCTCAGGCACACCTTTTCCGGACTCTTCCCGACCAATCAACAGCGCCGGCAGCGGCCATGCTCACTTTTTCGTTTACAATCTGCTCATTTTGTAAAATATCTGTATGCTTAATAATATTAAACCACAAGATCACTCAAACCGCCAAGATTATCTGCCCAATGCCTGCTGCATCCCATAGCTCAACCGCCGGGATTATCTGACCAGTGCCTGCTGCATCCCATAGCTCAACCCGCCGGGATTATCTGACCAGTGCCTGCTGCATCCCATAGCTCAACCCGCCGGGATTTCCTGCTCTATGCCTGCTGTACCCATCGCTCAACCCGCAAAACGAAGCATCGTTTTCCTCTCTTATCCCGCGATAGGATTGATTTCGCGGTCCTACTCTGGTTTTTACGTATAAAACCACGCAAAAAAGCCCATTTATTCGTGCCGGCATGAAAAGTAGCGAGTTTTTTCCCACTTGAGATAAAACTGTGATAAAATGACCATATTCTATTGAGAATCCGGTATCTGCCCGCAGCGCGCACAGATGGGATATTATTTCGAAAGGAGTTCAGATACGATGAAAGAATACACCCCCGTCAAAGAAGGCAAGGTTCGTGAGATTTACGATGTGGGCGACAGCCTCATCATGGTCGCGACAGACAGGATTTCCGCTTTTGACGTGATCCTGAAAAATAAAATCACCAAAAAGGGAACCGTCCTCACCCAGATGTCCCGCTTCTGGTTCAATTTCACCAAAGACATCCTGCCCAATCACATGATCAGCACAGATGTCAGCGACATGCCTGAATTTTTCCGCCAGGACCGCTTCGACGGCAACAGCATGATGTGCCGGAAGCTGAGAATGCTTCCTATCGAATGTATCGTCCGCGGCTACATCACCGGCAGCGGCTGGGAGAGCTATAAAAAGAACGGCACTGTCTGCGGGATCAAGCTTCCCGAGGGACTTGAGGAATGCGCACAGCTTCCCGAGCCCATCTACACACCCAGCACCAAGGCCGAAATCGGTGACCACGACGAAAACATCAGCTTCGAGCAGAGCGTCGAGGTTCTGGAGAAAGCTTACCCCGGCAAGGGCAGGGAGTACGCTGAGAAGATCCGCGACTGCACCATCGCCCTCTACAAAAAGTGCGCGGAATACGCAAGGACACGCGGCATCATCATTGCCGACACAAAATTTGAATTCGGTCTGGATGAGAAGGGCAACGTCGTCCTGGGCGACGAAATGCTCACTCCTGACAGCAGCCGCTTCTGGCCCGCCGAAGGCTACGAGCCCGGCCACGGCCAGCCCTCCTTCGACAAGCAGTTCGTCCGCGACTGGCTCAAGGCCAATCCCGACAGTGACTACAAGCTTCCTCAAGACGTCATCGACAAGACTATCGACAAGTACGAAGAAGCCTACACACTCCTGACCGGCCTTAAACTCTGAGCGGCCTTAAGCTCTGACCGGCCTTAAACTCTGACCGGCCTTAAGCTCTGACCGGCCTTAAACTCTGACCGGCCTTAAGCTCTGACCGGCCTTAAACTCTTGTCGCCCTAAGACTGTAAAAAACAATCTGCCAAACAGGCTGCCAAACGTAAATATTTTATCAAACTCGCCCCTTTACCGGACACGGTAAAGGGGTTTTTCTTTCCCAAGGAACATACAACAAAATCCTTTTTCTGTCCTCAGGCCACACAACAAAGGCGCTTTTCTGCCCTCACCGGCATACGATAGAATCATTTTTCTGTCCTCACCCTCACAATATAGCCGCTTTTCTGTCCTCGCCGACATACGATAAATCAGTTTTTCTGTCATCAGGCCATTTAATATAGTTTTTTATAGCGCTGCGGGGAGCACCACAAGAACACACCCTTCAAAGATACGTGCTCTCGTGACAATTAAGATTTTTAGCATCATTTAGTCATACAATTCTTGAAAAACCGTCAAAGCAGACGTACAATTTTAGTATGGTTTTGAAGGAAAACTGTGATTTACAGCAGCTTTCCGCACCCGTTGTTTTTCTGCTGTTCACCCGGATTATCCATTATCTGCAAAGAACCCCTGCAGCCCCCGGGAACAGCAGGATTGTCACCATTTTTCAGACGGGAGGTTATCATGAGAACTTACGAGTTGTTTATCAATGGCGAGTTCATTCCGAACGGAGACCGCGAAATGCTGCAGGTCATCAACCCTGCTACAGAAGAGGTGATCTCTGAGGTGCCCAAAGCAACAGCAGCTGATGTAGAGGCTGCGATAGACGCGGCAGCCGCCGCGCAGAAAGCGTGGGCCAAAACGCCGCCGATCGTGCGCGCAGGCTACATCCGTGAGCTGGCGCAGCTGGTTGCAGACAACCGCGAGCTGTTCGCAAGAACCAACTCGGAAGAAATGGGCAAGCCGCTGGCACAATCCATGGACGAAGCCGGATGGCTGACAGAATACCTCAACTATTTTGCGGAAATGGCCCGTCATATCAAGGGACAGATCATTCCATCCGACCGCCCCAACGAAAATATTTTCATGTATAAGATGCCTCTTGGCGTCGTAGCCGGCATCATGCCCTGGAACTTCCCGCTCTTCCTGATCGGCCGTAAGGTAGCTCCTGTTCTGATGGCAGGCTGCACAGTAGTACTTAAACCCTCCAGTGACTCCCCCAACGGCTGCTATGAGTTCGCGAAGCTGGTTGAGAAGAGCTCCCTTCCCAAGGGCGTCATCAACGTGATCACCGGATCCGGCGCCGTTGTGGGCGACATGCTTGCCTCCAGCCCCAAAGTACAGATGGTCTCCATGACGGGATCCACGGCAGCCGGCAAAAAGATTATGGAAAGAGCCGCCGCCAATGTCACAAAGGTCTCTCTGGAACTGGGAGGCAAGGCTCCGGTCATCGTCATGAACGACTGCAAGCTGGATGAGACAGTCGAGCATGTCTACAATTCCCGTATCATCAACACCGGCCAGGCCTGCAACTGCGCAGAGCGCATCTATGTGCAGGAAGGCATTTACGAGGAATTTGTCAAAAAGATCGTCGCCCGCTTTGAGAAGACCACCTACGGCAATCCTCTGGAAGGTGCCTTCGACATGGGACCCATGGTCAACAAGGCACAGCAGCAGCACGTCGACGAGCTGGTCAAGAGTGCGATCGCTGACGGCGCGACGGTATGCTGCGGCGGACATCCCACAACTGTAAACGGCAAGGGCTATTTCTATGAGCCTACCGTCATCACAGGCTGCGCACACGGTACCAGGATCATGACTGAAGAGATCTTCGGACCCGTCCTGCCGATCACGACTTTTAAGACTTTCGATGAGGTGATCGAAAAAGCAAACGACTGCATTTTCGGTCTGACCTCCTCCATCTATTCCACCAACTGGGATATCATCATGCGCGCTCTCAACGAACTGCACTATGGTGAGACCTATGTCAACCGCGAGCACTTCGAAGCATTCCAGGGCTTCCATGCAGGCGTCCGCCAGTCCGGCCTGGGCGGCGACGACGGCGAACTCGGCCTTGAAGAATTCCTCGAGACCCATGTCTGCTACGTTGACTACGACCTCAATGCCCAGGGATAAAAACTTCAAATGGGGCACATGAGCTCCGCCCCATGAACCTCAACGCCTGGGGATAAAAACCGCAGATAGGGCACATGAGCTCCGCCCCATAAACTTCAACGCCCAAGGATAAAAACCGCAGACGGCGCAAAGAGCTCCGCCCCACGAACAATCTGTTTGGAAATCTTTTTTGACAGAATTCAACATTCCCCACTAAAAAACCCTTTTACCGGCCTGATCTTCATCCGGTAAAAGGGTTTTTCATATTTGTGGTTATGATCGTACGTTCACAAACATAATGCTTTTCTCCTACATGGGACTTATGCACAAAAAAGGGCAGGCAGAGTAAGAGCAATGCAACTGCGCGGGACAATGGGACAATCAGAGCCGGAGCGGCTCTTCATCTCAAGACGATAGGACTCGGCACCGGAATAGCTCTCCTGCGCGGGACAATCGGACAATCAGAGCCGGAGCGGCTCTTCATCTCAAGACGATAGGACTCTGCACCGGAATAGCTCTCCTGCGCGGGACAATGGGACAGTCAGAGCCGGAGCGGCTCTTCAACTCAAGACGATAGGACGTCGGCGCCGGAATAGCTCTCCTGCGCGGGACAATGGGACAATCAGAGCCGGAGCGGGACTATATCCTGGCGGACAGAATGAGATGAACGCCTGGATGTACTTGACGAAGCATATGAGAAAGGCGGGCCATTTTTCCGGCTCTCATAGCCGGAAAAATGCTTCCGCATGTCTGAGCATTTCGTTTCTTCAAAACGAAATGCGAGTTTCGGAAGGTGCCCGCCTGAAGCATATGCAAGTCTTAGTACATCCGCGTGAAGAACTTTTCTGTCCTAAGGATAAGTCCCGCGAAGGCTCGTCCTTTTCCCCCATCTCAACCGCGAAGGCTCGTCCTTTTCCCCCATCTCAACCGCGAAGGCTCGTCCTTTTCCCCCATCTTTTTTACTCGGCGAGGAACTCCTTCACAGTCTTCACGATATTGGTCTCATCCAGTCCGAACTCCACCATGAGCTGGGCCATGGGGCCGGAATATCCGAACACATCCTGAAGGCCGATGCGGCGAACAGGCGCGGGATATTTCTCCGCCAGCACTGAGCAGACAGCCTCTCCCAGGCCGCCGATCACGCTGTGCTCTTCCGCGGTGATGATCTTTCCGCATTCTTTTGCAGCCGCCACGACGGCGTCCGCGTCTATAGGCTTAATCGTTCCCATGTTGAGAACGCGGGCGTGAATACCCTCCTTCTCAAGAGTCTCCGCCGCCTTGAGGGCCTCATAGGTCAGGACACCGTTGGAGATAATGCAGATGTCTGTTCCCTCATGGAGGATCTCAGCCTTGCCGATCTCGAACTTGTAGTTTTCCTCATCGTGGAACACCGGGATCGCGGCGCGTCCCAGCCTGATATAGACCGGTCCGTCATATTCATAGGCTGCGCGGACCATCTGACGGGCCTCAACGTCATCCGCGGGAGACATGACCAGCATGCCCGGAATGACCCTCATCAGGGCGAAGTCTTCACAGCACTGATGGGAGGCGCCGTCCTCACCGACGGAAATGCCGCCGTGAGAGGCACAAATCTTGACATTGAGCCTTGTATATCCGATGGAATTGCGGATGATCTCATAGGCGCGTCCGGTCGCAAACATGGCAAAGCTGGAAGCAAAGGGAATAAGTCCCATCGCAGCCATGCCAGCCGCTGTTCCCATCACATTACATTCCGCGATGCCGCAGTTAAAATGCCTGTCGGGATAGGCTTTTTTGAACATTCCTGTCTTGGTGGAACCGGCAAGGTCCGCATCGATCGCAACGACTCTGGGGTCAATCGCGCCGAGTTCGACGAGGGCTTTACCATAGCTTTCTCTTGTAGCGATCTTTTTCACTTCTGCCATGTTGTCATTCCTCCTCTTTTCCGGCTTCGATCACGGTCTCCGCTCTTGTGGAGATCTCAGGTCCCTCTGCCTCGAGTTTTTTGCGGACAGCCTCCAGCTCTTCAAGCGCCTGGGCGCACTCCGCGTCGTTGGGTCCCTTGCCGTGCCAGTCTGCCACGTTCTCCATGTAAGAGACGCCCAGACCCTTGATGGTCTTCATCAGGATCGCAGTGGGCTTTCCGCTGCCTTTTGCGGCGTGGAAAGAATCAAAAGCCTTTTCCAGTTCCGCGTAGTCATTGCCGTCACACTTTACGACATTAAAGCCGAAAGAGGCGAATTTCTCGTCAATGGGCTCCATGTTCATGACATCTTTGGTCCAGCCGTCGATCTGCAGCCCGTTGACGTCCACAGCGATGCAGAGATTGTCGAGCTTATAGTGGGCAGCATACTCGGATGCCTCCCATACAAGACCCTCTTCAATCTCGCCGTCGCCAAGGAGCGCGTACACATTAATATCTTTTTTGAGGACGTTTTTAGCCGCGTTGGCCATGCCGCATGCCGCCGAATATCCCTGTCCCAGGGATCCTGTGGAGAATTCCACACCCGGAGTCGAATTCATGTTGGGATGGCCCTGCAGATAGGATCCGACCTTTCTGATGGTCATCAGATCCTCTTCCGGGAAATACCCCCTCTGTGCAAGCGCTGCATACAATCCGGGCGCGCAGTGGCCCTTGGACAGGACAAAACGGTCGCGGTCCGGATCCTGGGGATTCTGCGGATCAATGCGCATCTCTACATTGTAGAGATAGGTCATCAGGTCCATCGAGGAGAGACTTCCGCCGGGATGGCCGGATTTTGCTTCATGTGTCTCTTTGACTATGTACATCCGTCCCTTGTTTGCAAACAGCTTCAGTTCTTTGATTTTCTCAGGTGTCATTCCCTGCTTTCCTCCATCAGCCGGAACATGTCACGCACCGGCACTTTTGCTGTAGAAAAATAGTCGTAACAACAATATTGGAAAAAGCCCAACATGTCAATAATCAATAATAATTTAACAGAATTCTCTGAAAATTTCCACTATTACAACCCTGCCTGAAACGCGAGGTGTTTTTCGCGAAAATGCGAAGCTTTGTTTTTCGCGGCCTTTCATGCTGCCTGAACAGGCTGAACAGACTGAAAAGGTTGAACAGGCCGATCAGACTGTAAAGGTTGAACAGGCCGATCAGACTGTAAAGGCAGTAAAAGGCTGTAAAGGCTGTAAAAGATTGTACAGATTGACCGCAGTCCGCGGAATTACTGCTCGAGGCTGTCGATCAGTTCCAGGCTGTGCTCTCTGTTCATCTTCATGCACATATCAATGAATGTGTCGAGCGGAATGTTGTTGAGCTGTCTGTTGGATCCGCGCAGGTTGAGGGAGACAGTCCCCTCTTCCGCTTCCTTGTCGCCCAAGATGACGACATAGGGAGTCTTGAAGTTCTTGTAGTATTTAATCTTCTCCTTCATATTCTTGTCGGAGTAGTCAGCCTCAAAGCGGATGCGGTTGGCGGCAAGTTTGTTGGCGACTTTCTTCGCGTAATCATTGTGCTCCAGACGGATGGGAACGATGCCCACCTGATAAGGAGAGAGCCAGAAGGGGAAGGCGCCCTTGAAGTGCTCGATCAGGATTCCGATGAAGCGCTCCAGGGAACCGAACAGGGCGCGGTGGATGACAACGGGAACTCTCTCGGAACCGTCGTTGGCGGTATAGGTGAGTTCGAAGTTCCTGGGCAGCTGGAAGTCAAGCTGCACAGTGCCGCACTGCCACTCGCGGCCCAGGGCGTCCTTGATCTGCAGGTCGATCTTGGGGCCGTAGAAAGCACCGTCGCCTTCGTTGATCTCATAGTTGCCCTCGCCGTACATGCCGTCAAGGATCTTTTTGAGGGAAGCCTCCGCCTGGTTCCAGAGCTCGATATCGCCCATGAAGTCCTCGGGACGTGTGGACAGCTCAGCGCGGTAGGACAGGCCGAAGGTCTGATAAATCTCGTCCGCGATGCCGAGGACGTCCTTGATCTCGTCTTCGATCTGGCTTTCCATCACGAAGGTGTGGTCGTCGTCCTGGCGGAACATCTGAACGCGGAAGAGACCGTTGAGCTGGCCGGTCTTCTCTTTTCTGTGCACGACGTCGGTCTCGGAATAGCGGATGGGCAGATCGCGGTAGGAATGCACTTTGCGCTTGTAGGCCATCATGGCGTTGGGGCAGTTCATGGGCTTTGCGGCCATGGTGTCATCCGCCTCGATCGTTCCGTCCTTGCCGGGGATGATGAACATATTGTTCACATAGTGAGCCCAGTGGCCGCTGATCAGCCAGAGCTTCTTATTATTGATAATGGGTGCGGAAATCTCCTGATAACCGTGCAGGTCGTGGATGCCGCGCCAGTACTCAAGCAGAGTGTTAAAGACTCTCCAGCCGCGGGGAAGCCAGTAAGGCATACCCTGAGCGGTCTCATCGAACATGAAGAGATCCAGCTGGGGACCAAGCTTCTTGTGGTCGCGCTCCATGGCCTCTTTGATCAGAGCCTTGTGTGCCTTGAGGGCCTGCTTGTCCGGGAAGGCATAGGCGTAAATTCTCTGCAGGGAATCGCGGTGCTCGTCGCCGCGCCAATATGCGCCGGAGACGCTTCTGATCTCAAATGCAGCGCTCATCAGCTCCTGAGAGTTGGAGACGTGAGGTCCGCGGCAGAGGTCCACGAAATCATCGCCCGTATAGTAGACAGTGATCTTCTCATCCTCAGGAAGATCCTGGATCAGCTCAGTCTTGAACTTCTGACCCTGGAACAGTTCCAGCGCCTCTTCCCTGGACAGTTCCTTTCCGGTCCAGTCCTCGCGCCTTTTCAGGATCTCGCGCATCTTGTTCTCGATTGTCTTGAAATCGTCCTTGTTCACCGGTCTGGGCAGCACGAAATCATAATAGAAGCCATCGGCGATCTGAGGTCCGATCGCGTACTGGACATTCTCTTTGCCGAAGATCTCAAAAACTGCCTTTGCCAGGATATGTGCCAATGAATGACGATACATTTCCAGATACTGTTCGCTTGCCATTTTCTACCTCTTTCCATTGGGATTGTGAATTAGTGATCACTGTGCACCGGGACAGGGAGCGGCAGGGCCGCTTTTGCCCCCGACCGACCTGTGTCTGCCAAAAGGCGAAAAACACATTACCAAGGCCGTGTCATAAAAAAACCCCCGCACAGCACATAGGATTGCTTTGCGAGGGACGTTTTTTCAAACGCGGTTCCACCCTGCTTGCCGTCCGGAAATCCGGTACTCATCCGCGGCGCCATAATCTGTGCACAGCTGAATCGGTCTGCTGTTCACGGATCAGGAAATGTCTGAACCCGTGCTCCGCGTGGAGCTGACGAAAAAACAGTACACGCAGAACCTCGCCATTGGATGTAATACCGGCCTTGAAACGGCCACTCTTTTTTGATGGTAACGGAATCACCGGGCTTGATTGGAGCCTCTCCGAGGTGGTCTTCAGACAGATTCAGACGGGGCGCTTCCAGAACTGCTGCGCGCTGACCCTTAAGCGGATCCTTTGACCGGCCAGCGGCCTGATTAACCGCATACCGTTTTCCGCACAGACGGCCCCCCTCTCTGGGACTTCCGCTGTCCTACTCTCCTCATCAACGATTTATTTGACGCGCCGGCACTTAAAGCCTGCGCCGTCTATTCAGGAATAAACAGATTTATTTTATAACAGCAGTGCAAAATTGTAAATATGTATTTTTATATCCAAAGAAAGGCGGTAGTTTTACCGTTACAGTTCAGACCATGTTGAAAACAATACGCCTTTTGTGTATCACTGGTTCGGTGAGACGCTCCCGCTCGAGGGCGTGAACAGATAACTTGCGAAAACCACATTCCAATTATCGCAGCACACACCACTCCTCAAACACCTCTCACCGCACCCGGGAAAAAGCATGGCAAAGCACTGGTAGACCTTAGAGGTCTATGTGCATATACTTGTTTTGTTTATACAAAATCATAATTATATACATTATAATGTAGAAAAGCCTTATGGGCTGAAATCACTTACCTTGAGGCTTTACCCTGATGGCTTATTACCTTTAGGGCTTACCTTGAGCCTTTTCCGGCTGCTGCATAAAACCGACGAAGCAGACCATCCTTACCCCCTTTTCGACCGACATCATAGAACATTAACATTACAAAACGAGGAGGTGATTGCATGCTGCACAGAGCCGGATTCATCGGACTTAGGATATCAGAACTACGACGCCGGAATAACCTTTCACGGACAGATCTGGCAGAAAAAATCAACTGCAGTTCCGGGGACATACTGCGTTACGAGCATGGACTGGCGGTGCCTCCTCTTGCAATAATCCTGAGACTCTCTCTTCTATTTGGATATCCCCTGGAATATTTTTATTCGGAAGACCCGGAACCTGATCCTGACCCGGACTCATCCTCCCCAAATCATCCATGAACACTGAGATAAAAACTTTTCACCCTTACAAAATATTGCTCAATGAAAACTCCTGCCCGGATTAATCATTGCTCAGAGAAAAAATATTGCTCAGGAAAAAATATCGCTCAGAGAGAATACATTGCTCAGAGAAAAAACATTGCTCAGAAAAAAAACATTGCTCAGAAAAAAACATTGCTCAGAAAAAAACTTTCACGAATACCGGGTTTCTCCCGGCCATTCGTGAAAGTTTTTATTTTAAATATCAGGTATTTCTTCTGTCAAAGAAGCTGATTGCGAAGAAGCTGCTTACGGAGCCGCCGCGCGGATTTCCTCGAGTTCTTTGCCGCAATAGGCCTCGATCAGTTCCGGGGAGACGTTCTTTTCGATCTCGTCATAGACCGGAAGAGACTTCTGGCGGATCACCGACATGTTCTCCTGGTCCAGGCGGATGATCTGGGTCCCGCTCTCCTCGATGGTAGCGATCCTGGATGCGATTCGCTGGTCGGACTGTTCGCGGGCTTCCTCTTTGGCAGTCTGGGCTGCCTCGCGGATGATCTTCTGCTGGTTTTCAGTGAGGCCATCCATAAACTCGCTGCTGACGATGAGCGAGATCAGGTGAGGCAGGTGATTTGTCTCGATGACATATTTCTGCTGCTCATACAGGCGGTTGGATACGATAACCTCGTAGGGGTTTTCCTGCGCATCGATGGTACCCTGCTGCAGACCGATGTAGACCTCGGAGAAGGTCATGGGGGTGGGATTTGCTCCCAGTGCCTTCCAGAAGCGCAGGTGATAAGGGTTCTCCATTGTACGGATCTTCTGACCCTTGAAATCCTCGACAGTGTGGACAGCCCTGTTGGTCGTCATTACACGGAATCCCTGGTCAGCATATCCCAGCAGTTCATAGCCGCCTTTCTTGTAGACTTCCTGAACCTGCTTCATGAAATCCTCATTGTCAATATGCTCTCTGACGCCGTCAATGCTGTCGAAAAGGCAGGGCATATCGAAGACCGCGATATCGGGAAGGAAAGTGACCTGGGGCGCTGTGTTCTGCACGACAAAAGGAATATCTCCGTCCTTGCAGGACTCCAGAAGCTCTCTGTCTCCGCCCACGATACTGTTGGGATACACCTGGATCCTCATCTTTCCGTCCGAGAGGCGCTCGACCTCTTCCGCGAAGCGCTCGGCGTAAATCTGTGTGACTGTGTCCTCAGGGCTGGAAGTTCCCAGCGGCCAGGCGTAAGTCATAGTCTCGCCTTCTCCGACCGACTTCTTCCCGCAGCCCGAAAGGCTGAAAAGCATTGCCGCCAGTATTACAAGCACAACTGCGGCGCTGCAGATTCTTTTCTGTTTTTTCATTTTTTATTCTCCTCCTACACACGCCTTTTACAGATACAGGTTCCTGCAGGCCGGACCGCGCACGGGGACGGATTCCCTCTGCCGCACCGGCTCATTATCTCCCCTATGGGATATAGACACAGGAGCCCGCTGTTTTTTGCAGGCACGTTCTCATCCCAGCAGACACAGGCTGATTGCGGGAATATAGGTAATCAGCAGCAGCGCAATGAGGAACATGATGATCATGGGCATTGCCTTTTTCGCGATTTCCATAACCGGAACCTCTGTCAGGGAGCTCGCCACGAAAAGGTTTACACCGATCGGAGGTGTCACGAAACCGATCGCCAGGTTGACTACCATCACGACACCGAAATGGATGGGATTGACGCCCACAGCGGTGACGATCGGAAGCAGGATCGGCGAAAGGATGAGGATCGCGGGTGTAGTATCCATGACCATACCCACTATCAGCAGGAAGAAGTTGATCACGAGAAGGAGGATGACCTTGTTCGTGAAGTTTTCGAGGATAAAGGCGCTGACCATCTGGGGCACCTGCATCAGTGTCAGGACACGGGAGAATGCAGTGGATGCTGCCAGGATGAACATGATCGGCGCATAGGTCTTCATGGCTTCTGTCAATATGGCCCACAGATCCTTGAACTTCAGTGTCTTGTAGATGAACATACTGATGATCAGAGAGTAGAACACGGAGATGACCGCGGCCTCTGTCGGAGAGGCGACGCCTGAATAAATGCAGCCAAGGACGATGACCGGGCTCAGGATCGCGAAGAAGCTCTCTTTGAAGACTTTAAAGAATCCCTTGTCGTGAAGGACCTTGATCTGGCTGTCAATCTTCTCACGGTCCTCACCATGTCTCTTGCAGTAAACAAAAGCATAGGCCATCAGAAGGAAGCCGATCAGGACTCCGGGAACGATACCTGCCAGGAACAGATCGCTGACAGAGGCTCCGGAGGCCATGGCATACATGATGAAGGGAATACTCGGCGGAATGATAACTCCAAGGCCGCCCGCAACAGCCACGATGGCTGTCGAAAAGACCTTGTCATATCCCATGTCGATCAGAAGCGGAATCGTCATACTGCCGACCGCCGCAACGGTTGCCGGCGCAGATCCCGAGATAGCTCCGTAGAAGAGGCATGTGATAATGACGGCGCAGGGGATTCCGGCCGTGCGTTTGCCGAGGAAATAGGAGAAAACATCAAAGAGACGTTTTGAGATCTGTCCGCGCGCCATGAGAATGCCCGCGAGGACAAACATAGGAACCGCCAGCAGCGGAAAACTGTCGATACCACCCACCATAGAGCGGATGACGTAGCTGGCGCTGGCTGTAAATGAGGGGTCAAAAACCCCGGGAAGGACCGCGACGATTCCCAGTGTGATCGATACGGGAATGGCGATCAGAAGACAAAGTGCAAACAGTATAAAAACAACAACAGGTGACATATATTCTTCCCCCTTATGTCTGAAATGCTTTACGGATATTCTATTATCCATTTACCGCCGCGACAGGATAAAAAGCGGCGGGGAAAACGGCTTAAATGCTGCAAACGCAAGTCCGTTCAGGTAATGCGGACCTTCTTATTTGCTTTCGCCGCCGGTTTCCTTGGATTCAGGGCCGATCAGGGAAGGCCACTGCTTGAGTTCCTCATCGTGGAGGAAATTGTGCCACTCCAGGAACCAGCGCTCCACAATGCGGAAGGCACACAAAACAAAACAGATCAGGGGAGCCGACTGGATAATGTACATGGGAATCCCGCACGCGGGACTGACCTGGCCGCTCTGGATCGTTGTCATCAGGTAGCGCCAGGCATATGGGACCAGATAGACAAAAAAGACGAACTCAATCGCCAGATTGATGATCTTGATCAGCGCTCTCCCTCGCCGGGAGAAGATCTTTATGAACTGGTCGATCTTGATGGAAATGCATTTCTTCGTGCAGAGACTGACACTGATGAAAGCGGACCAGATGAACAGGTAACGTGTCACTTCCTCAGACCAGGACAGGGACATACCGAACACATATCGCGATGTGACCTGTATTCCCATGATCAGAGCCATCAGGATCAGCATGATGGTCATGACGAATTCTTCCAGGTATTCATCGAGATAAAACAATATTTTTTTCACTTTTTTCCACACCCCCTTTTGGGCCCCGCAGCATGGCGGGCTGGATCATTTTTACAGAGCTGTAATCTTTTACAAGAGCTGTTCTATAATGTTCTATAATTATGTACGAATGATGTACGAAAGCTGTGCTCAAAAACCGTGCTGAAAACCGTACTGAAAACTGTATTTAAACAGTATTGATAACTGTATTCATGAATATGCCGCATAACATTCCTGAGGAGCGTTATGCGGCTCATATTCATGCAGGGAGCCGGCTTGCTCCCGTTTCATCAGAGACTGTTGTGAATCAGATTCAGGACAGTGTCCAGATCGGCCGCATTCATCTGTCCGGGGGCGGAAGCCTTGCCGACAGCGCCGAATGTGCAGGAGCTTCCGAAGACTTCTCCGCTCAGGCGGCTGATCAGGCCGGTGCCTGCCATGGACATAGTGATGATAGGACGGTCAGCATAATCTGTTGCCATCTCCTCAGTCGCGCTGAGAAGGACCAGAACATCCTTTTTGCTCTTGGGCATGACGGCGATCTTGGGAATGTCAGCTCCCAGATCCTGCATCTTGCGGAGCCTTCCGACGATATCATCCTTATCGGGAGTCTTGCCGAAATCGTGGTTGGAAGCTACAACCTTCACGCCAGCGGCATGCGCGCCCTCAATGATCTCTTTGACGATCTCATCTCCGGTGAAAGCCTCGACGTCGATCAGGTCGACGAGACCTGTCTTCGCTGCGGAAATATTCAGCTTCGCGTAGTCGGCAGCCTCAATCGGCTTCTCGCCGCCCTCTTTGGATGTGCGGAAGGTAAAGAGGATGGGAGTATTGCCCAGAGCAGCACGCAGGTCTTTCAGAACATCCTCAACCTTGGCGAAATCAAAGACGCCCTCGAACCAGTCGACACGCCACTCGACGAGGTCCAGACGGACTTCTTTAAAGGAAGCGGCAGCGGCCAGAATCTCTTCTTTTGTCACGCCGACGATGGGAACGATGATCTTCGGAACACCTTCACCGATCTTGACGCCGCGGACTTCGATTACGTTACCCATATTTTTCTCCTTTCAGAAAAACAGAATTATTCGCCGTAGCGAATTCCCAGAACCTCTTTCATATGCTCGATAGGCATATCATGTCCGGTCCACATTTTAAATGCAGCTGCTCCCTGGAACAGCATCATTCCGAAACCGTTCATCTGCTTGCAGCCGACTTCCTTGGCGATGCGGAGGAACTCGGTCTCTGCAGGCGCGTAAACCGTATCGGTCACGATCAGGTCGGGGCGCAGATAGGAAGCGTCGGGAAGCCATGTCTGGCCTTCCAGAGGCTTCATGCCCACGCCGGTGGCATTTGCCAGCAGATAGCTGGAAGCGATCTCCTCACGGAGAGCATCCTTGTCGGCGAGATCGAAAATCTTCGCCTTGCAGTTTGTCTTCTCGTTAATCTTGCGGACGGTCTCTTCACCGGCTGCATAGAATTTATCCTTGATATTAAAGATGGAAATCTCTTTGACACCGTCGAGGGCAGCCTGGATCTCGATGGCAGTCGCAGCTCCGCCTGCGCCGACTACGGTGATTTTCTTTCCGATCACATCGATGTCATAGTCCCGAAGGGAAGCCATATAACCGATGCCGTCAGTGATGTGGCCTTCCAGAACGCCGTCCCTGTTGACGATCGTATTGACAGCGCCAACCAGCTCTGCTGCCGGAGAAAGCTTATCAAGATATTTTCCCACTACGGTCTTGTTGGGCATGGAAACGTTTGAGCCAACCAGTTTCAGAGCCCGGATTCCTTTTACCGCGTCCTCAAGAGTGCTGTTGTCCACCTCGAATGCCAGATATGCATAATCCAGACCGAGATAGGCAAATGCTTCGTTATGCATTGCTGGTGAACTGGAATGCCTGATCGGATATGCAATCAGACCAACCAGCTCTGTGTGTCCTGTAAGTCTCTCTGCCATTTTTCCTCCGTTCCGGGACATGAATATATCCGGCGCTCACTCACCCGCTGTTATTTCGGGCAGCTCCGTGCCGGTACCTCTTTAAGATGCTTTTAACAAATTTTTATAACCTTAATTTCAAGTGTCCCCAAGCTGATATTAAAGGCGCCTGCACGCGCCTGCCAGATCTGATCATCCGCCCTCACGAATGCTCAGACAGTTACAAACATTCCTTAACAGCCGATCCCTTAATACATTAGTAATTTTGATATATTGATAGAATAATTTCATAATAACAGTTTTTAGTACATTCGTGATTTTTAATATACCCGCTGTTATAAATATATTGGCAATTTTTAATATATTAATGGCTTTTAGCACATTTACGACTGTTAATTTTGTCTAATGAAATTATAAAATCTGTATGAAAGCACTTCCAATACCATTATTGCATCAATTCGATGCTTTGAATGTATGAAATTTGAGGTGTATAATGCTTCTATATATAGACAAAGCCCTTACCAACGTTAAATTTATACTTGTTGCCATAGAAGTGGGGCAATTCATTTGTTGCAGAAAGGATGATTATATAAGGAAGGTATAGTCACATGACCCTGAACCAGCTTCAGTATTTTTATCAGGCAGCAAAAACACAGCATTTCAATCATGCCGCGGAGAATCTGCGGATTTCCCAGCCTTCTCTCTCCAGAGCTATTTATGCCCTGGAAAACGAGTTGGGTGTGATGCTCTTTGAGCGCGTGGGAAGAAACGTGATTCTGACTAAAGCCGGTCAGATTTTTCTGGAATACACAGAAAAGATTCTGGAGGACATAGACGTAGCGGAGCGCAAGATGCACCAGATTGCCTGCAGCGGCGGTGAGATTTCGGTCGCATATGTATCTCCTCTCTCCACCAATTTTATCCCGCTGACCGTCAGAGCTTTCATGAATCTGGAAGAAAACAAAGACATTGTCTTTCATTTTTATCAGGGAATTACGTCCCAGAATATCGCCGGTCTCAAGAGCGGTAAATACGACATCATTTTCGGCACCAGGGACACGAGCGAAATGTCGATCCGTTTCATCCCCTTGCTGGAACAGAAGATGGTGGTCATTCTTCCTCAGAACCACCCCCTCGTGAAACTGCCTTACATTGACGCAGAGCACTTCAATAAATATCCTGTGCTCACTTATGACCACACTTCAGGACTTGGTAAGGCGACTGAGAACTTTTTCCGCCGCTATAACCTGCGTCCATCCATCATCTGCGAGTCACCAGATGAAAACGGCATTTCCTCCCTGGTGAAAGAGGGATTCGGCATTGCGCTTGTCGCGGATGTGGACTATATCCACCGTCCGGGCCTCTGTATCCGGCCTCTGAATCCCGACCAGCAGTTCTTTCACACCGTCTATATGGGATACCTGGCCGGAAAGTATCAGATTCCCGCGGTGTCGCGCTTTATCAAGTTCATCCAGGATTACCAGATTCCGGCGGATGCCAAGTATTTTCCCCGAAACTGATTTTTTCAGTTCCACTAATGGACTTCTCAGCAAGCTGCTTCCATGGGCTGCTCCGGCAGTTCATTCTACATAATCAGGCACTCGAACTTGTTCCTTCTCAAGTGCATATCCATGCTTTCAGCCGGCAGACCGCCGCATTCTTGATCCTTCGCGGTCTCCGGCGGACAACAAAGGCGGGGCCGCAAGCGGTCCCGCCTTTGTTGCTGTAAACCGTATTTTTTCCGGATTCCCGGATTCGTCCCGTTCCTGCCTGGATTCAAGACTCGCTCGCGAGTCTTGCCCGCGTATCCCACGACTGAAGTCACGGGTATTGCGCGATGAAGAATAAACGCTTTATGTCAGGAGCTGCTGTGCCGGTCTTATCTGTTCGGGGGATTCGCCGCTCTGCCGGTTTCTTTTGCGTGGCAGATTCCCGTGTCCCTATGCCATCCTGCGAATAAAAGCGTCACCAGGCTCATATTTATAGACTGCGTCGGTCAGAATCTCCTCCTCCGCGACCTGGGTGTGGTTGATCTCTGTCACGATTTCCAGCAGATCTCCTGCCTCCTCGCCGTGATCCGGAAGCAGGATCACTTCATGTACTGAACTGGGCAGTACGAAAAAGCCGCCTCCCAGGTACTCCGCGATTTCCTGCAGTATTCCGGGGTACAGCAGCACTGCAGCGCCATACAGGGCAGATTCATTCGTCAGCAGGTATAGATTCCCCTCATCAGCCGGGCGGAAAACATCCAGGACATCAGCCAGGGAACGGAATACCGGCGGCAGCATTGAGGCGCAGTTCCTGAGGGCCTGTTCCATGAGCTCCCCGGGAGCCTTCTGCCAGCGCTCCATGTCCGTATTGCGGACAATGATCATGCCGTTTCCAAAAGACGGATCCTCCAGCAGATAAAAAAATACAGCGGACATATCCTCGAACTCGATGTGGGGAATATCCTGCAGCATCTCAGTGTTCCGCTGTGTTCCCACCAGTTTGATTCCCAGCCTCCCGGACACAGTGTCGTAATCTCTGAAGAAATTCTCCGGAAAAGTGACGTCCGGTGTCTTCTTCCTGCAATATTTCAAAATGTTTTCCGCTGATTCCGAGACCGCCTCTCCGTGCAGATAGTGATCATAATAAGGATCCAGATACACAGTGGGCGCGACCTGAGCGTCGTGAAATCGCACAGTACAGGCCTTTCTGTACACTCCGTTGTTCTTGCGCACATCGCGGTAGGTGATATCAACGTCCTCGCCCTTCAGACGGTCCAGTTCTTTGCGCAGCATTTCAAAATATTCTTTTTTCCAGGCGCGGTGAAGCTGCGCCGTATTCCGGCTGTTTCTGAAACCGGTATTTGACTTGTTTTCTTTACTCATCCGATTCATCCTCCAAAAAATAAATTTGTCAATAAGGCATGCGCGTTTGGTATGTGAGCCCGGCATGCGCGTTCGGTATGTGAGCGCAAAAAAAGACAGTGAGCCTTACTTCTCACTGTCTTCTTAATCTTTTTTGAAAAATGAATTTTCAGGAAATGGATTCGCCCGGAAAACAGGCATTCTGAACGGAGTATCCTGAACGGGGTATCCTGAGCAGGTATCCTGAGATTTCCCAACAGTATCCTGACCCGGGAATCAGAAAAACCTTCCCCGGAAAGGGGTCATCCGAAACAGTACGCCCGGAAAACAACATTCCCGGGCAGCCCTGGCAGCGGGCCTGCAGCCTGTCCTTAAGCTCTGGAAAGATACTCGCCGGACCTGGTGTCGATTTTGATCACATCGCCGATATTGCAGAAAAGCGGTACGCTGACCTGCGCGCCGGTCTCGACAGTCGCGGGCTTTGTCGCGCCTGTGGCTGTATTTCCCTTGAATCCGGGCTCAGTGTCTGTGATCTCCAGCTCGACGAACATCGGGGGCTCAATCGCAAACGGTTTGTTGTTGTACGAATTGACCTTGACCATGTCGTTCTCTTTGACGAACTTCATGTTGTCGCCGACGATATCCTTGCCCAGAGAAATCTGATCGAAAGTCTCTGTGTCCATGAAGGCATAGAGCTCACCATCCTGATACAGATACTGATACTCTTTGCGGTCGATCCTGGCCTGAGGGAATTTCTCTGTAGGTCTGAATGTCGTCTCAGTAACGCCGCCGTTAATAATATCTTTCAGCTTTGTTCTGACGAAGGCTGCGCCTTTGCCGGGTTTGACATGCTGAAATTCAATAATCTCGAGAACACTGCCGTCTTTCTCAATTGTAATGCCATTCCTGAAATCACTAGCAGAAATCATAAAAAAGTACCTCCTGAAATAGTCGCGTCAATACTTTTTTATTCTATACCAGCAGTTGATTTTTTTCAACAATTTTTGCACTCAGTCAGTGATCAGTCCGCGATCCGGTTCGTGATCCGATTCGGCGTCCGGTTCGAAGCCGGTTCGGAGCCGGTTCGGAGCGGCTGTCCGGAACATCTTCTGCACGCCGCACGCCGCCTCTTATATGAACCAAATCCACAGCTTTATATGCCAGACGCCTGTCATTGCCTGATATGACGGACACCTTTCAGATTTTTATGACAGAGGCATATCGGGTCCCGATATTGACATTCTATTTGAATAATGCTATTTTTTTCACACATATTTCCGAGCGGCTTGTTATTTAATATGCGCGGCATTCGTTCAAAGGTACCGTGTGGACCACACTCCGCGCGGTATTTTTTATGAATTAAAGAAGCGGGGAAAGCGTCCGTAAATGCCGGAATCGCCCGGCCATCTGCGGATATTTTCCGAGCGCTCATATATGAGTACAGTGCAGCGCATGAAGGCCGGCGCGGCCGCCGCTGGGCGGGTGCGAATGTGCGGAGCTCTGCGGGAGCGCCAAAACACGAAGCAGAGCACAGCTCTAATTATATGAGTCTGTGAGCCATGCTCATAACCACAAGTATTCAATGTTCTGCCCTGTTGAAGCTGATGATCGCTGCCGGCAGAAAAGGGAGGCTTTCAAACACCATGGCAATAGAATTGAAAGAGGCCAGAAAAGAAATCCGGGAGACTGACCGCATGATGGCAGAACTCTTCCGCAAGAGAATGGAAGCTGTCCGGTCGATAGCCGCCTACAAGAAAGAACACGGGCTTCCGGTCACCGACGAAGAGCAGGAAAAGAAGGTTCTGGAACTGAACTCTTCCTATATAAAAGACGATGTGCTCAGGCAGTACTATCTGATCTTCATGAAGAATACGATTGCAGTCTCCAGACAGTATCAGGAAGACCTTATCAAAGGGGACATTCCGGGAATTCCGGGAATTCCGGGAATTCCGGAAGATCCGCAGAAGGCTGAGGCCTGCCCCGGGGAGGATCCGAAACAATGAAAAATACATTTGGAAGCAGTGTTTCCCTTACTCTCTTTGGAGAGAGCCACGGTCCGGAGATCGGCGCCGTGCTCGACGGTCTGGCTCCGGGGATTCCGGTGGACGAAGACTACATCGCCGGAAAACTCCTGCTCCGCCGTCCTGCCGGCAGTATTTCCACAGGCCGGGTGGAAGGAGATCCTTTCCGCATTGTGAGCGGTGTGTACAAGGGCTATACGACGGGGACCCCCATCTGCATTCTGATCCCGAATGAAAATTCAAAGAGCAGTGACTACTCCGCAGCCCGGTCTCTCGCCAGACCCGGCCATGCGGACTACACAGCCTTCTGTAAATATCACGGTTATGAGGACTACAGGGGGGGCGGACATTTCAGCGGGCGTCTGACGGCCGCCCTGGTCGCCGCAGGTGCGATCGCCCAGTCCGCTCTGGAGAAAAAAGGGATTCTGATCGGGACCCACATCGCCAAATGCGCAGGGATTTCCGACCGTCCTTTCCGGAATCTTGAGTCCGATATTCAGACTCTTTCCGGACTGCGCTTTGCTGTTCTGGACCAGGAGGCGGCCGGCAGAATGCAGACTGCCATAAAAGAGGCCGCACAGGATGGCGACAGCGTAGGAGGTATCCTCGAAACTGCCGTGACGGGGCTTCCCGCGGGAGTCGGCGAGCCCTGGTTTGATTCACTTGAGAGTCTGCTCTCCCATGCCCTGTTCAGTATCCCTGCTGTCAAAGGTGTCGAATTCGGGGACGGTTTTTCTCTGGCAGACCAGAGGGGCAGTCTGGCAAACGACAGCTTTGCCGTTCAGGATGGAAAGATCATCACCAGAACCAACCATAACGGCGGAATCAACGGAGGAATCAGCAACGGCATGCCGCTTCTCTTCAGATGCGCGGTCAAACCGACGCCGTCCATCTATAAAGAGCAGGAAACCGTTGATTTTCTGCACAATACTGATCAAAAGCTTGTGATCGGCGGAAGGCATGATCCCGCCATCGTACACAGAGCCAGGGTTGTCGCGGACTGTGTCACTGCGCTTGTCCTGTGTGACCTGCTGGCACTGAGATTCGGCACGGACTACATCGGAAAGCCCCGGTGAAACGACCGGACTCAGGAGCGGTCTTCCTGATAATCTCCCGCTCTATCGGAGGTAAATAATGGATTACGGATTAATCGGAGAAAGTCTGTCCCGCAATTTCTCAAAAACCATACATGAATTATCGGGTCTGTACACTTATGAGCTTTATGAACCGGCTCCCTGCCGGGCGGACTCCTTCATTCGCCAGCACGATTTCAAGGGAATCAATGTAACAGATTCCTTCCGACAGTCTCTCATCCCCCTGCTCGACGAAATCAGTGAGGAGGCAAAGAGAATCGGTGCAGTCAACACCATCGTCAACCGGAACGGAAGACTCTGCGGCTTCAACACCGATTATCAGGGAATGAAAAGCCTTGTTAAAAAAACCGGTCTCGATTTGAGAGGGAAAAAAGTCATGATCCTGGGAACAGGAGTGACCGGCAGGACAGCACATGCCGTCGTCACCGACCTGGGCTGCAGGCAGGTCCTCAAGGTCAACAGGACCGGAAAAGACGGTGCCCTTTCCTTTGAGGAAATCTATGAAAAGTACGCGGACGCGGAAATCCTGATCAACACAACTCCCTGCGGTATGTATCCCGATCTTGATGCGTGCCCCGTGGACCTGAGCCGTCTTCCCTGTGTAGACGGGGTGATAGACGTCATCTGCGATCCCCTGCGCACCGCGCTGGTTCTGGAGGCAGAGAGAAGAGGTATTCCGGCTGCCGGCGGACTGTATATGATGGTCGTCGGGGCAATGCGCTCGGCAGAACTGTTCACCGGTTCGCAAGTCGACACCGGGGCGATCGAAGAGATCTATAATCGAGTACTGAACACCAGGAGAAATATCGTCCTCACCGGCATGTCTCTGGCCGGCAAGACGACGGTCGGTACTCTCCTGTCCAGGACATTGGGCAGGGAACTTGCCGACACAGATGAGATGATCATTGAGTCAGAACAGCGCCCGATCACGGAGATTTTCGCGGTCGACGGGGAGACCTATTTCCGGGATGTCGAATCTGATATGACCCGCATTCTCTCACCGAAAACCGGCATGATCATCGCCACCGGAGGCGGTGCCATCCTCAGGCCCGAAAACGTCGACGCCCTGAAAAAGAACGGGGTCATCATCTTCCTGGACCGGCCTCTGGAGCAGATTCTTCCCGCAGATGACAGACCCCTGGCCAATACCAGGGAAAAGGTCATTGCCCTCCACAAGAAACGTTATCCGATTTACTGCGCGGTCTGTGACGAGCGCGTGCCCAACGACATTTCCCCCGAAGATGTAATGGCTAAAATTCTGGAAAGACTTCACTACCCTGTCTGATCATTCCGGAGCACCTGCCAAACGATTCCGGCAAAGAGAGGTCAGTTTATACAGATATGATCCTTACGATCTCACCTTCAAAAGCGCAGGGGCATATAATCGCGCCGCCCTCTAAAAGCATGGCCCACCGGCTGCTGATCTGTGCCGGATTCGCGGAGGGGACCAGCCTGATCTCAAACGTGGATCTCTCTGAGGATATCCTGGCTACAATGGACTGCCTGAGAGCGCTGGGAGCAGAGCTTGATTTCGAGGACAGGCATGTAACAGTAAAGGGAATCGATATACGGAATATACAGAAGCCTGCCCTTCTCTCCTGCAGAGAATGTGCCAGCACGCTCCGGTTTATGATTCCTGCCTGTCTGATGAGCGGTCAGCCCATGACGCTGACAGGAAGCCCCGCTCTCTTCAGAAGGCCGCTCTCAGTCTATGAAAATATCTGCTCCGACCGCGGTCTCCGGTTCCGGCTGAAAGAAAACTGTCTTCAGGTCTGCGGCTTACTCTCTCCCGGCCAATATACAGTTCCGGCGGATATCAGCAGCCAGTTTATCAGCGGTCTGCTCTTCGTGCTTCCTCTTCTGCAGGAAGACAGCCGGATCATCCTCACCGGCCCTGTGGAAAGCCGGTCCTATATCTTGATGACAATCCAGGCCCTCCAATCCTTCGGCGTGAAGATTCTGTGGGAGGATGACCACGCGATCGCCATTCCGGGAAACCAGACCTATTCCCCCCGGAATGTATGTGTGGAAGGTGACTATTCAAACGCCGTTTTCTTTGACGCTCTCAACCTGACAGGGGGAAAGGTCACTGTAGAAGGGCTGAGTGAGGACAGTCTCCAGGGGGACAGGGTTTACAAAAGCTATCTCCGCCAGATCGATGAAGGCTGCCCTGCCATCAGTCTCTCCGACTGTCCGGATCTGGGACCTGTTCTCATGGCGGCTGCCGCCCTGAGGCACGGCGCTGTATTTACCGGCACAAAGCGTCTGAAGATCAAGGAGAGCGACCGGGGCCTCGCCATGCAGCTGGAACTCTCCAGGATGGGGGTCAGAACAGAAATCGCGGAAAACCACATACGTGTTTTCCCGGGTGCGGAACATCCCGGGGAAATCCTGGACGGTCACAATGATCACCGCATTGTCATGGCCCTCACGGTCATGCTGGCCTCTGTGGGCGGAAAAATCAGAGGCGCGGAGGCGGTGAAAAAGAGCCTGCCGGATTTTTTTGACAGACTTGCATCTCTTGGAATAAAAATCACCTCTGATGAACCGGACCGATAAAGGCCCGCGATGAAGCGGGTTCCCCTTCAGTGCGCTCTTTCCGCTGCATACTTAGCCGCGGACAAATAACCGGGATCCGGAGGCCGGGATTAAAAAAGAAAAAAGCAAAAAACAAACAGCGCTCCGCGCGGCTTCAGTATCATCTGCCGCGCAGGGCGCTGTAGGTTTTTATGCGAAAAAATATTTCATACAGTTATGACGGTCTGCCGCCTTCCTTCATTACCCGCAGATTATCCTGCTCAAGAAGCTTTCCCAGTTCCTCCACAAACGTATTGACATCCTTGAATTCTCTGTATACAGAGGCAAAGCGCACATAAGCGACGGGATCCAGGCTGTGTACCCGCTTGATAACCAGCTCTCCGATCTCGGAACTGGAAATCTCCTTTTCCTCGCGGTCATAGATCTCTTTTTCAATCTCATCAACCACGCGCTTGATCTGATTGATGCTGACCGGGCGCTTATGGCAGGCCCTGAGAATCCCTCCTTCGATTTTGGACCGGTCATAGGGCTCGCGGTTATTGTCTTTTTTGATGACGATCATAGGGATCATCTCGATTTTCTCATAGGTGGTAAACCTGCGCTTGCAGGAATCGCAGACCCTGCGTCTGCGGATGGAATTGTTTTCCTCCACCGGCCTTGAATCCGACACTCTCGTATCTTCACTTCCGCAATAAGGACATTTCATAGCTCCCTCCCCGTATTTCTGTACAGTTCGCCCTGCCGGGCTGTATTCGCAAGAAAACGAATGGCCTCCACAGGGTACTTTCCTACTGCTGATTCTCCGGTGATCATAACACCGGAGGCACCGTCTGCAACCGTGTTGAATATATCATTGACCTCAGCTCTGGTGGGCACAGCACAGTCTGTCATGCTGGTCAGCATCTGAGTCGCCACCATAAAATATCTTTTCGCTTTCCGGCAGGCTGCGGAAATCTTTTTCTGCGCCCCGGGCAGCTCCCACAGCGGCATGTCGTTGCCCAGATCCCCCCTGGCGATACAGACTCCGTGACAAGCTGGCAGCAGGCTGTCGATCTGTGCCATACCGGCCTTATTTTCAATCTTTGCAATCACCTGCAGGCGCTCTCCCCTGAATTTCCAGAGAGCATTGTGCACTTCGTCCAGATCCGCTCTGCTTCGTACAAAGGGCTGCATGATACCTGTCACTCCGTAAGAGGCCGCGTCCCGGATGTTATCGATGTCATCGTGTGTCAGGGTCGGCATCTTTATATCCAGACCGGGGATTTTGACACTCTTCCTGCCGGTGAGGCTCCCCCCTCTTACCACTTCTGCCACCGCATGATCGCCCCTGCCCTCTGTGATCCTCAGGCTGATCCTGCCATCGTCAAGGAGCACTTCCATCTCCTTTTCCAAAGGGGCGCAGACCGCCTCCGGCACCGGAATAGCCGGCGTTCCTTCCCCGCAGTACTTCAGCAGTTCCTCTGCCTTTATTTTTTCACAAAACAGCACTGCTTTTTCTTTCTCCCGCAGGACCAGGGCTTCCTTCAGGCGGCCGATCCGCAGTTCCGGCCCCTGCATGTCAATCAGAAGAATGGGATTGACCCCGGCAGTGTGGGCAGCGGCGTACAGTTTTTCAATCTGCTCCGCGCTCTCGCGGAGGCTGATATGCGACAGATTGAGCCTGACTCCGGTCATCCCGGCGCGAAACATCTCTGTGAGTATCTCCTGCGAGCTGCAGGAGGGGCCAATCGTTCCGTATATGTCAACCATGTCTGTTTCCTCTATCTTCCATCTGTCTCTTAGCATGCTCTGACTGTCTCTGGGTATACTCAGAACCGGCCTCACAGTATGCCGGCATATATCAGATTGCGGGACCGGATGCCCCGCCCTTTCCACTTATAAAAATATAATGATGTAAAGGTCAAAAGCCAGGAAAAGGCTCTGAGTCTCGTCAATATGCACATACAACCGCAGGACCATTGCGCAGCTCCGAAGGAGATGTTGAGAGCGTGTCCAAGGTGTTTGTGCATATTGACGAGACGGATTATCTTTAACCACCTTTTGACCCCGACATCATATAATAGGAGCTTATATATGGAGGACTGTCTTGGCGATCGTAAAGTAGACCGTCAGGGAGATCGCGTCAACGATCGTAGTGATGAAGGGGCTCGCCATGACAGCCGGGTCAAATCCGATATGTTCCGCCGTAAGAGGAAGCACACAGCCTATGATCTTTGCCACCAGGACGACGACCACCAGGGTGATGCAGACGATCAGGGCCACCGTCATGGGAATGCGGTCAACCACCATCAGTTTCACGAAATTACAGGCCGACAGGGTCACTCCGCACAGGGCGGCCACGCGGATCTCCTTCCAGACCGCCTTGACCATTTCGCTGAACTCAATCTCTCCCAGCGAGATACCACGTATGATCGAGACACTGGCCTGGGAACCCGCATTACCGCCGGTATCCATCAGCATGGGAATATAGGCTGTCAGGATCACATATTTGGCCAGGGCATCCTCCGCGCGGGTAATGATCGCCCCGGTGAATGTCGCCGAGATCATCAGGAACAGGAGCCAGGGCATCCTGGCCTTATAAGTCTCCAGGATACTTGTCTTAAAATAGGGACGGTCCGTGGGCAGGATAGCTGCCATCTTTTCGATATCCTCTGTGGCCTCTTCCTGGATGATATCGACGATATCGTCGATGGTGATGATTCCGACCATGCGGTTTTCGTTGTCTACGACCGGCATGGCCGTGAAGTCGTATTTCTGGAAGAGCATGGCCGCTTCTTCCTGGTCAGTCGTGGTATTGATGCTGATGATGTTTTCATTCATCATCTCCCCGATCACGGTGTCGGGATCCGCCATGACCAGATAGCGGAGGGCGACCGTGCCCAGCAGCACGCGCTGGGGGTCAACTACGTAACACACGTTGACCGTCTCTTTGTCGAGACCGATCTTGCGGATCCGGTCTATGGCATCCCTTACAGTCATGCTCTCCTTGAGGTCGACATACTCGACCGTCATGATGCTTCCTGCCGAGTCCTCCGGATATCTCAGAAGGTGGTTTATATCCGCCCGTGTGTCGGGGCGCGCATTGCTTAGAATCTTTTTGACTACGTTGGCGGGCATCTCTTCGAGGAAGTCCGCCGCGTCATCTGCCATCAGATTATCGATGATGCCGGATGCCTCACGGTCCGACAGGGACTGGATGATGTACTGCTGATCTTCAATCTCCAGATCCGCGAAAACGTCCGCCGCCATCTGCTTGGGAAGGATTCGGAAAATCTTCAGAGATTCCTCGTCCTCCATATTGTCCATAACCGCGGCTATATCCGCAGTCTGCATATCCGCGCATGTCTGCCGCAGTTTTGTATACTGTCTCGATTCGAGCAGCTCTCGGAGCAGCTTTTCATATTCCTGATTTCTGTCTTCCATGACGCCCCCTTTCTACAGTATTGCCAGTTGGCAGCAAGTCACACTGGCGTCGGTCTTAAGGTGTTTCCTGCGTGTTTCATGCGTTTTCACACAAAAAGCCCGTCTCCTCTGACTTCCTTACCAGCCTCAATCATCCGGCTGCGATCGGCCGGCCGGGATTATCCGGCTGCAATCGGAAAGAAGCCCTCCGACACTTCCCTGACAGAGGCTCCCCCGCTCGTGAGCGCTGTGATCATATTGATCAGCTGCTCAACACGGGCTGATTCTACCGTCAGACGAAGGGTTACCTGAGCGCCGTATTCGGTCTCTCCCATCTCGATTTCCTGACGGCGCAGTTCATAGAGCAGCCGGTCCAGGGCACTGTAGTCCACTGTGACCTCCAGCTGCCGGCAGAGACACATCCGCACTTTCTCCGTGTTTTCAAGCGCTGCGCGCGCAGCCTGAGTATAGGCGCGTACCAGACCGCCCGTGCCCAACAGCGTGCCGCCGAAATACCTGGTCACGATCACGAGAACATTGGTGCATCCGCTGCCCTCGATCACTTTCAATATGGGCTGGCCGGCCGTCCCTGATGGTTCCCCGTCATCTGACGATTTTTTCCGTTCACTGCCCTCACCCAGAATCCAGGCATAGCAGTGGTGACGCGCGTCATAATATTTTTTTCGGACACCCGCGACATAGGCAGCGGCCTCTTCCTCCGAGGATACAGGAACCGCCTCCCCGAGAAACCTGGATTTTTTTTCTTCATATTCACCGTTTCCGTGATCCCGGATCGTCAGATATTCGGACGCCATCATCTTCTCCTCAGAATCCGCCGCGGGGTATCCGGGCGGCTCACAGACTTCAAACCTCTCTCGTGATTCTTGTGTCCTGTGTACGGGTTTCCTTGTCTTTATCTTTCGAAGGCGGGGAAACTTTTCCGCACCGGGCACGCGGCCTTCCCGCGGAGCGTTTATTCTCCACCGCGGGATTGTACCCGCGATGAAACGAGTTTCCTTTTTTGCGCGTCTATCCCGGGGCTGAGTCACGGATATAGCGCGATGAAGAATAAAAAAAACAGTACACGCCTTATATAGTATACCATCAAAATAAAATTTTTGTGAAAAAAGTGGCATGCATCAGCGCAATAAAACATTCTTAAAAAGTGTTCAGCGATACAAGACCCTTTCGTTGTATTGTATGGATTTTTCCGTAACGAACCGTTCCCGAAAGGGATTTTCTGCAGCTGTTTTTCCGCAGCAGGGTTTTCCTGGAAAGGATTCTCTGCAGCTGATTTTCCGTAACGAGTTTTTCACATTTTCCGTATTTAATATAAGGAATACATTTGGTATAATGGTTGCTATGGTTTTAGATATACAAACACATATCCTGATAATACTGGGTCCGTTTTCGGACGGGAAGGGATTTAATTTATGGTATTTAACAAAAAAAATCTGAACAGGAAAAAGAACGAGCTGAAAGCCCGGGGAGAGAGGCGGTTTTCCAGGTTCAAAATATTGATCGCCACACTGCTGCTGGCGGTTGTAGCGGCAACAAGCGTCATAGGAGTGAGCGCCGCTTACGGCACCTACAAGGGAATTCTCGAAATCTCTCCGGATATAGGCAGCATCGACGTCAGCCCCAAGGGATATTCCACCTTCGTGTATGACAAGAAGGGCAAGACGACCGCCACCCTGGTCTCAACGGATTCCAACCGCATCCCGGTCTCCCGGGAGGGAATCCCCGAAAACCTGGAGCACGCTTTCGTCGCGATCGAGGATGAGCGTTTCTACCAGCACAGGGGCATCGACATTCCCGGCATTTTCAGGGCCTTCTACGTCGGTGTCACAGGAGGATTTGATTTTTCCGAGGGCGCCAGTACGATCACACAGCAGCTGATCAAGAACAATGTTTTCACAAACTGGACCAACGAGACCACACAGGACCGGATCAAGCGAAAGATCCAGGAACAGTATCTTGCCTACCAGCTTGAGAAAATGATGGATAAATCCGAGATCCTGCTGAACTACCTCAATACGATCAACCTGGGCCACAACACCCTCGGTGTCGAGGCGGCATCCCAGAGATATTTTGACAAGCACGCAGCCGATCTGTCACTGGCGGAGTGCGCTGTGCTGGCGGGAATCACACAGAATCCCAGTGCTTACGACCCGATCATCTATCCGGAAAACAACAGAGAGCGCCAGGAAGTCGTCCTGGAACATATGCTCTCTCAGGGTTACATCACCAAGGAAGAATACGAAAGCGCCCTTAAGGAGGATGTCTACAAAAAAATCGCCAAGGTCAACAGTGAGAAGGAAAAAGTCGACAACAAGGCCAATTCCTATTTTGTCGATGCGCTGATCCGACAGGTCCTGCGCGACCTTCAGGATCCGGACCTGATGAAGGACAACACTCTTAACCAGGGGAATCCGCTCACAGCGGAACAGGCCACTACCCTCCTCTACAGCGGAGGACTCAGAATCTATTCCACACAGGATTCCGATATTCAGGCCATTGTGGACAAACAGTGCAGCGAAAATTCCGGCAACTTCCCCAAAGGAACTAAATACTATCTCAATTACGCTCTGACTGTCACCGCTCCGGACGGCTCCCAGACCAACTATGACAGCAACAGCATGCAGGCCTATTTCCTGGGGAAGGATGAAGACTACAGCATCATGTACACATCCGAGTCCCGCGCCAAAGAGGATATCGAAGCATTCCGCAAATCTGTCATGGGTCCTGAGGATTCCTATGAGGAAAACTATGAGCTTGCTCCCCAGCCCAATATTTCCGTGACTGTAGCCGACCAGAATACCGGCTATGTCGTGGCTATGCTGGGAGGACGCGGTGAAAAGGAAGCCAGCCGGACCCTCAACCGGGCCACCGACACAACCCGCCAGCCCGGTTCCACTTTCAAGATCATCAGCACCTTCTCTGCTGCTCTTGACGATAAGGACGCAAAGAAAAACGGCAGCCCCTACACATTGGCGACAACTCAGGTAGACGAGAAGTACACTTACAAAAACGGCGTTGAAGTCCACAACTGGTACAAGGACTACCGCGGGACCGTCACGATGCGCGAAGCAATCTGGGACTCCCTCAATATTTACGCGGTAAAAACCCTCACCGAAATCGGTCCTGAACTGGGCATGAAATACGCCGAAAAGCTGGGAATCAACACCCTTATAGATAACGAAGAGATCAACGGAGAAGTGTTCTCGGATGCCAACCAGACCCTGGCCCTGGGCGGAATCACCTACGGCGTGCGCAATATAGAGCTCAACGGTGCTTTCTCCACCATCGCCAACGGCGGCAAATACATAGTTCCCCGCCTCTATACAAAAGTCACCCGCGTCACCGAATCCAAAAACACCAAGGAGGGCACGAATGAACAGCAGGAGGAAGTCGTCCTCCTGGACAACACAAAACCCGAGTCGGAGCGTGTTCTCAAGAGCACGACCTGCTACCTTCTGATAAGCGCCATGAAAGATGTCCTTACTAAAGGAACAGGCCAGCCCGCAAAATTTGATACGACTGAAATAGCCGGCAAAACCGGCACGACCGAAGAGAGCAACGACGTGTGGTTCTCAGGATTTACTCCAAACTACACAGCGACTGTCTGGGCGGGATATGACAACAATATCAAGCTGGCCAAAGACGAGGAAAACCTGGCCATGACCATCTGGAGACAGATTATGTCCAACATTCCCGCCAACAAAAAGGCATCTGAATTCAAGAAGCCCGACGGTCTCACCACTGCCTATATCTGCCCTGATACCGGTCAGCTGGCTGTCAGCGGCTACTGCAATGAAGCTTACAATGAATATTTCGTAAAGGGAACAGAGCCGACGACCTACTGCAGCGTAGGACAAAATGACAAAAAGAAGGCAGAGGAAAAGAAAAAACGGGAAAGAGAAGAAAGAGAGAGGAAACAGAGGGAAGAAGAAGAGGCCCGGAGAAAGAAAGAAGAAGCGGAAAGGAAGAAAAAGGAGGCAGAAAAGAACAAGAACAGCAATGACTCAGACGATGAAGAAGATTGATCGACGAGTGATTGACGAGTAGTCTGTCGCGTAATTGACTAGTGTTGATCCGGTCACACCCTGACCGATTATACGGGCTGTGTTCACGGGCCTGGTCATAATGAAAGGAAAACAGTCCCCTGAGACTCTCACATACGGGCCTCAGGGGACTGTTATATTTTTACGGTTTTATGATTAATTTTATGAGACTAATGTCTCAATGATTTAATGATTTGTGCCCTGTCAATACAAAACCCTGCAGGGAAAAACCGCCCCGGGTTTCGAGCCGGTCTGTACGGCAGCGACACACCTCTCAGGAGTCTTTCCCGTCAGGACGGCGGACCTTCAGGAAATAGGACACAGCCCCGGCTGCCGCCATGACAGCCCCGGCGATAAACAGGTAGTCCACAAGCGTTGAATCAGTCCCTGCAATCCTGAGGATTCCTCTCAGAAGACTTGCCGAAGTCAACGCAGCGATTCCAAAACGGTAAAAGTCTTTCTGCTGCCCCCCGGCCTCCTGTCCGTCTTCGGATTTCTCCCCGCTTCCGGGCAGAATCCCCAGATATTCAAGAGCGGCAGGTACTGCGCCCATAATCAGGGGCCAGGCAAAGAGCCAGGTCATCCAGGGTGAACGGATCTCATGGGAGAACCTGTAATAGACCAGGGCAAATACCGCAAAGAATGCAGATGCTGCCAGGTACCGCACCAGTATTTTTTTATATTGTAAGTTCCTTTCAGTCTTTTCCAGGCTGGTTTTTACACTCATATGGTCAATCCACTCTCCTCTTCCCCGCCCGTACCGTATTTTCCATACCGGGCTTCCACATTCCGGGTTTCCGCATTCCGGGCTTCCGCATTCCGGGCTTTCACAAAGGCTTTGTCAGTAACCGATATATACGATGTCGCTGATCAGCCGCTCCTGTATGACATCCCCGAAAGTGGTGGGCTTATTGAGGACCTCTCCCCTGAACCAGAAGGTCGAAGAACCGCCTCCGTCAAGATTATAGGCAACATCACATCCCAGGTCCTGCATCAGATTACCCAGGTCGAAAAGGGACAGTCCCTCACTCTCCTCCGTCCGTCCGTCTGAAACCACCATGATATAATGCAGCGGCTCGATCATGCCGATAGCCGTGCGCGGATTTGTGATCTGCGCACGTTCCACCTCCTCGTCCTCTACGACTTTCACTTCGCCGTGATTTACGAGAGCGGGACCGAAGGAAAAAATCTGCTGAGCGCCCTCTTCCTGAAGTTCCTCAGCTGTAAACGCCCCCTCCTCGATGATTTCAAAAGAGCCGTCCTTCCAGATCACAAGATCCTCCCCGTATGGGTAGGATGTATTGGATTCGCTGCGGTAGAGAAGTCCGTTCCGCAGGACATAACCGGACGCACGGAATCCGTAATAATCCCCGTTGACCGCGAATACGGCATGATTTCTCTCCGCTATATCAGAAGTCACTTCTTCCACGTTTCTGCCGAATGAATCACCTGCCAGCCCGGCCTTAAGCAGTGATGGATCCACGATTTTTACATCCGCGATATAATACGTAGTATCAAGCCAGCGCCCGGACTTTAATTCTATAAAAATATTGCCGTCGCGGTAACTGTTTTTGGTAACCACAGGTTTATAGTCCGGCCTGCTGATTCCCGGCCGTCCATTCCCTGAGCCCAGTCCCATCATTTCCTCGACACTGATCACACCGCTGGGAATGACAAAGGCGTCAAGCAGCACGAAAACAGTGTACAGGATCAGAGAAATCACAAAGATCAGCCGTATTCTTTTGCGGTGACCTGATTTCTTTTTATTCTCTTCTTTCATTCAATTCCAGTCCTCCGGAAGGAACAAATCATTTTCAGTCTGCATGATTAAAATGAAAAAAACCGGATGTCCTGAAGACATCCGGTTCAAAGAGTAGCGAGGGGGGGACTTGAACCCTCGACACCGCGGGTATGAACCGCGTGCTCTAGCCAGCTGAGCTACCTCGCCATATTCAATTCCGGCCTCCGTTCACAAGCTTTTGTTTTTCCCTTTGGCCAGCTTCTATAGTATACGATTGCCTCTCATATTTGTCAATAAAATATTTTTATTTTTTTCAGTACGTTTTTCAACCGGGTGGCGGCCCTCCCGGCATGGTACTTTTGCCGGGAGGGCCGCCTGTATTATCAATTATCAAACCAGAAACTATAAAACTGTGTTTTACCTGCTCTGGGTCATGTGCCTCAGACGGCATTCACTGTATTTTTTCTTCCCGGGCGGGCTGCACAGCCTTTTTTTTAACAAGGCCTGCTCATATCCGGTCAGCCCGGTCAGCATGTCATTATCACTCGACAACGCCGTTGTGCACCACCTGGGCATTGAGGGCCCCGCGGTGAACGCCGATCTTGATCGTATCTCCTTCGGAGACCTGGTCTGCCAGGATCAGGCGGGCACTCGCTGTCTCCACATTCTTCTGTATGTAACGCTTGAGAGGACGGGCACCGTAGGCAGGGTCATAAGCCGCATCCGCGACGAAGCTTTTGGCCTCATCTGTGAGGTGGATCGAGATCCGGCGTTCTGCAAGTCTTCTGTTGAGATCCTCGACGATCAGGTCGATGATTCCCTTGATATCGCTCCTGGAGAGAGGGTTGAACATGATGGTCTCGTCCAGTCGGTTGAGGAACTCGGGCCTGAAGGTGTCGCGGAGCATCTTCTGGACTTTTTCCCTTGTGGAGGAGGAAATCTCCCAGTGTTCCGGCTCACTGTAGAAAGTATCCGAAAGTGTCTCTCCGTCCTTCTCTGCGGGTGTGCCGTCAAACTCCTCGCCCTCGTCAAAATTGAACCTGACCTTGTCTCCTCCGCTGCCGGCTTTCCCGCGGCGCTCAATATCCGCCAGGATCTCCTGAGCCCCGATGTTGGAGGTCATGATCAGGATGGTGTTCTTGAAGTCCACGGTCCGGCCCTGAGAGTCGGTGATTCGTCCGTCGTCCAGCACCTGGAGCAGGACGTTGAAGACGTCGGGATGGGCTTTCTCGATTTCGTCGAAAAGAACGACGGAGTAATGTTTCCTGCGGACCGCCTCGGTCAGCTGTCCGCCCTCTTCGTATCCGACGTATCCGGGAGGCGCTCCGATCAGACGGGAGACCGAGAATTTCTCCATATATTCGCTCATGTCGATGCGGACCATGTTTTTCTCATCGTCAAACAGGGCAGCCGCCAGGGCTTTTGCCAGTTCGGTCTTGCCGACGCCGGTGGGTCCCAGGAAGAGGAAAGATCCGATGGGCTTGTCGGGATCCTTGATCCCTGCCTTGCTGCGGATGATGGCTTCCGTGACCCTCTCCACAGCCTCGTCCTGACCGATGACCCGCCTGTGCAGCTCGCTGCCAAGATTCAGAGTCTTGCTTCGCTCGCTCTCGGTGAGCTTGCTGACAGGGATGCCTGTCCATCTGGAAATAATGCGGCTGATCTCGTTGTCTGTCACGCGGTCGTGGACCAGGGAGTCCTCTCCGGAATGCATGGCCTCTTCGCTCTGTGCCAGTTCTTTTCTGAGCTGGGGGAGACGGCCGTACTGCAGTTCCGCAGCCCGGTTGAGATCACCGCTCTGCTGGGCGATCTGGATCTCGCTGCTGACCGAATCGATTTCTTCACGAAGTTTTGAGAGATTGTCCACGCGCTGTTTTTCGTTCTCCCACTGAGCTTTTTTCACAGCGAAGGAATCCTTGAGTTCCGCCAGCTCTTTACGGAGGTCTTCGAGACGTTCCTGACTGAGTTTGTCCTCTTCTTTTTTCAGGGCAGTCTCCTCAATCTCCAGCTGCAGGATCTTTCTCTGCTGCTCATCGAGCTCTGTGGGAAGTGAATTCATTTCTGTCTTGATCAGGGCACAGGCCTCATCGACCAGGTCTATAGCCTTGTCAGGCAGGAAACGGTCGGAAATATAGCGGTTGGAGAGGACCGCGGCGCTGACCAGGGCATTGTCCAGGATCTTCACGCCGTGATAGACCTCGTAGCGTTCTTTCAATCCGCGCAGGATCGAAATGGTGTCCTCCACAGTGGGTTCATCCACCATGACAGGCTGGAAGCGGCGCTCCAGGGCAGCGTCCTTCTCGATATACTGGCGGTATTCCTTGAGGGTCGTGGCGCCGATGCAGTGCAGTTCTCCGCGCGCCAGCATGGGCTTGAGCATATTGCCGGCGTCCATGGCGCCCTCTGACTTGCCCGCTCCGACGATCGTGTGCAGCTCGTCGATGAAGAGCAGAATCTCACCGTCGCTTCCCTTGATGTCCTCCAGGACAGCTTTGAGACGCTCCTCAAACTCACCGCGGTATTTGGCGCCCGCGACAAGTGAGCCCATATTCAGTGAAAAGATCTTCTTGTCCCTGAGTCCCTCGGGGACGTCCCCTCTGGCGATCCTCTGGGCAAGTCCCTCCACAACGGCGGTCTTGCCGACACCCGGCTCACCGATCAGGACCGGGTTGTTCTTGGTCTTTCGGGACAGGATGCGGATGACATTCCTGATCTCGGCATCGCGGCCAATGACCGGATCCATCTTCTGGGCTTTGGCCTTGGAGACCAGCTCCTCACCGTACTTCTCCAGGGTGTCGTAGGTCGCCTCAGGGTTGTCGCTGGTCACACGCTGATTGCCGCGGACCGTGGACAGTGCCTTGAGGAAAGACTCCCTGCCGATCCCGTAATCTTTAAACAGAGGCTTCAGAATGCGGTCTGCGTTCTTGATCAGGGACAGGAAGAGGTGCTCGACACTGACATATTCGTCGCCCAGGCTCTTCGCCTCCGTCTCCGCTCCCAGCAGGGCCTTGTTCATCTCCCCGCTCACATACACACGGCTGTCGCCGCCATGCACCTTTGTGAGGCCCTCGACGCAGGCCAGGGCACGGTTTTTGAAGGACTCGGGGTCTATGCCCATCTTTTCGATCAGCTTCAAAATGAGGCTGTCCTCAAGTGTCAGAAGGCTGTACAGGAGATGCTCCTGCTCAATCTGCTGATTGCCGTATTCATAAGCCAGTTTTTCGCACTGGTTGATTGCTTCAATAGATTTCTGTGTAAATTTCTGGATATTCATATTACCTCCTTTCTGAAATGCGAAGCATTTCAGAGCCTGAGGAGAAATCGTGAAGACGATTTCTCCGATAGGATAAGGGAAGGTTCGTGCTTTTCGAACCTTCCATCCACCCAAATCAGCGCATCGGCGTGATTTGGGTGGATTACCTCCTTTCTGAAATGCGAAGCATTTCAGAGCCTGAGGAGAAATCGTGAAGACGATTTCTCCGATAGGATAAGGGAAGGTTCGTGTTCTTTCGAACCTTCCATCCACCCAAATCAGCGTATCGGCGTGATTTATCACTGCATCGGCGTGATTTGTGTTGATTACCTCATTTCTGAGATACTCCGTGTTTCAGGAGGCGGATTCCGCAAAGCAGAAAACCGCCGCGGGATTTATTCTTTCTTTATACTTGTGGCCATGGGCGAGTGCCCGCAAACATATATGATTAAAGCACGCATTGCTCCGCGCTCTGGCGCTCCCGCAATGCTCCACACATTCGCACCCCGCCTCGCGGCAGGCGCGTCCCGCGCCTTTGCGTTGCTATGTGCTCATGTGTGCGGCGCTAACAAACCGCAAGCGGTTTGTGAAAATGTCCGCAAATGCTCATGCGAGCATGGCATTTGCGTCCGCTTTCCTCGCTGCTTTAATCATACTTTATAGCGCAGATCCTGCTGGCAGGTCCTGAACTATCTGGCCGTAGAAAAAACGGGGATCCACTCCATGGATGATCGACCCCTGTTTTCCTTGTTCTATTAGTACTATAACACATATCATCAAACTGTCAATACTTTTTTTCACTGATTATAAATGAATCAGAACTCCATCAAGTCCTCCATCGAACAATGAAGCGCCCTTGCCAGAAGCCAGATTGTCTTCATCTGAGCTTTGTTCAGGTCCTTCTGCCTCTGCTCATAGTGCTGGATCATCCTGACAGAGACGCCGCTTTCCCGTGCCAGTTCGGACTGACTGAGTCCCATGCGCTCCCGGTACATCCGCAGCCGTGTCGTCATCTCCTTCTGTCGTCTGATCCGGTCCGCCGCGTCCGCAAACTGTACAGGGTCCATTTCGTGATAAGGATGATACATGTCCCTCACCTGCACCGGTGTCAGAAATTCGCTGATCCTTCTGAAATTCTGCCCCGAATACCACTGATACCATGCCAGAATCCAGCCGGTCCAGTAGATCGGACTCTTTTCAAGGTTAAATGTCGGCTTTTCCTGCGGCCACTCGCCGGTCAGTCTCCATACGACTTCCCATGCAGTCTCCACCCCCGACATTCCGACCAGGAATCTGAAATCTCCCTTTCCGAAGAGATCCGCGACGCCTGAAATCAGAAACATATCCCAGAATTCAGTCAACCCGATATGCATATCCTCCACCGCGTAGCGCAGCATCTGCGCCAGAGCCGTCTGCGCTTTCGCGGTATATATTTCATCATAAGAATGAAGCATAATAACCAGCCTCCCCTCTATTTTTTACTTATCTCAGACGGGGATCGTCCGGCCTGATCTCCTCGTCCAGAATAGTGACCGCATACAGTTCACCCCTTCGATACCGCATTCTGTCGGAATGCAGATATTCTGCTCGGGTCCGCCTGTCACGCTCCGTTTTTCTCAGGAGCCAGTCGCTCCGAAGTGCCTCTTCGCATCCCATGTAATGGATTGCTTCAAAGGCACCGGGACTGACCAGCACAATCTGTTCACCCAGCTCTCCCAGGTACATTGCCCTCCGTAACTGCTGATAGGATATTGTACCGCTCAGGAAATCCTGTGCGAAGGAAAAATAGCTGTCATCCGCCCTATAACCGATGACCAGATCATATAGCGCAGTGTCGACATTGAAATGATCTGACAGATACCGGGATACTTCCACTGCAAGCGGCGAATCCATATTAAATGTCCGGTTTTGAATCAAGACTGTGAGCCATGTGAGTATGGTATAGTCCCGGTTCAGATTAAGAATCTTCAATCCCTGCAGGTCGAGCTCGTAACAGTTGGCATAGCCGTCATGCTCTTCTGACACAGCCCACTCTTTTGCCATTTCACTGCTCTCCGTGCAGTAAAAGCCATATCCGTAGTCATTGTGCGGTTTGCCTCCATGGTATCCCGGTGTTTTTACGATGTGGTCCGAGCCATGGTATATTTTTTTCTTCATAATTGTTCTCCGTAAAAGAATCTGAACGGCTCACTCAGATTGTCCATTGCCGTCTGAATTATACACCTTCAGGTGTATAATTTCAATGTACCAGCACTCTTGTACTAATACGCGTCCATGAAAATCCCGCGCTCCGGGAAACAGCTTTCTATACGGACCCATAAAAAAACGGCGCTCCGGGATGCGGTTTTCACCCTGCTCCCAAAAGCGCCGGAAGACGTATTCTCTTATATCTGACTTCTGTATCACTGCCGGAGACCGCGTCAGGATCAGATATTCCTCTTATAGACAGCGGACTGCAGCCTGCGGCCGGCAGATTACCTTCATTTCCCGATAAATGCCTTGTCCGCAGCGATGACAGCATCATTCTCCTGTGAATAGCGTTCTGCCCGTCAGATTCATCTTGATGCTGCTCATAGATTATCTCCGTTCTCAGATCAACGGATAAAATTGGTAAAGACCTTCTGCTCCGCGGCAGGTTCCTGCACGCCTGCCTTTTTGCCGGCCTCGATGCACTTGAGGAGCCAGGCCATATTTCTGCCCAGTGTATGCATGATCTGCAGGCCTTCCTTGTCCTCCATGACATCCTTGGGGGAAAAGCCATGGACCATGGGCCAGTAGTTGGAAGTCACCAGGGGCATCTCGCAGTACTGGATATATTTGTTGAGCACATCCAGGGTCGCCGTCGTGCCCGCCCGCCTTGCGGAAGCGATCGCCGCACCGGGTTTGTGGCGGAGGTCATCTCCTGCCGACCAGAAAAGCCTGTCAAGAAAAGCGACGACTTCGCCGGAAGCGGACGCATAATAGACCGGCGAGCCGATCACCAGGCCGTCAGACTCTTTCAGTTTGGCCGCAACATCCTTCACGGCTGCGTCAATATTCCCGTTCATGGCGTCTTTGCCGATATGAACTATCTCCGAATCAATCCCTGCCACCGTCAGTTCCTTCGCGATTTCGGAAAGTGCCGTGAAAGTGCATCCCTTGGCGTTCCTGCTTCCATTGAGCATTAAAACCTTCATATTCTTTCTGTCCTCCTTGCATATGATGGTGTTTTTTCATTATTAATCGCGATTCCATTATTAATCGTGATCTCATTTCCTGAAAAAAGCACCTCAACTATAACACATCTATGCCCTCGGGGACAGTATCCCTTCCAACATCCGGCGCAGCTTTTATATCACTTTTCTGTCAGAGCTTTTCTATCAGTGCTTTTCTGTCATCCAAAAAAGGTTTTCCTCTTCGATTGAGACTTTCTAGTGACTTTCCATTCTCAAAAGTCTGTTTTTAAGAGTCCGCGTGTTAAATAATTGTTCTGTGTTGTTATTTTTTGTTGTTTAATGAAATGGTTGTCAGCTGTTTCAGTTTTTTTGTGTTTTCTTCTGTTTTCTTTTGACAATATCATCATAATTCCCGTCCAATCTTCTCTCAATACAACTGTTTTTCCGACAAAAAGAAATTTTATTTACTACTTTGAGAAAAAAATCCCCCGGCTCCGGAAAGATTTTTACAGGCTTGTAAAAAAGAGGCTGCTGTTCGAAAATGCTTTTTCATCGCAGACAGGACACGGAGTCAGACAGTAAAAAAACAGGGAACACAGGCAGCACTATGTTACAGACCCATCCGGAGTCCGAGGTGGTTTAGCGTGTATTCCGGCAAAAAAACATCGTTAAAAGGCGGCATTTTTACTCAGAAATGATTTGCATTATTCCCTGCCCCGTGCAATAAAAGTAATAAGCAGTATATCGCGGATCGCATATCCCGTGAGGACCTGCAGACGATAAAGGAGGATTTAATGGCAAACAGCAGAATTCAGGCAGTACATTTTGAGAGAAAGACGGGAGCGGCTCTGTATCCTGCAGACCGCTTCGGTCCGGCCGCTGCAGAGAAGGCGCGCGGGTTCCACCAGAGCTTCCCTGAATATCAGGAAACTCCTCTGGTAAGTCTCGGCGCCCTTGCGAAGGAACTGGGTGTGGCTTCGATCCACATCAAAGATGAGAGTTACCGCTTCGGTCTGAACGCTTTCAAGGTGCTGGGCAGCAGCTATGCGATCGGAAATTACATGGCAAAAAAGCTGGGTGTGAGCATTTCCCAACTCCCCTATGAGAAACTGATCAGTCCGGAAGTAAAGGAGAAAACCGGTCAGATCACGTTTGTCACAGCGACCGACGGAAACCACGGGCGCGGCGTCGCCTGGACGGCCAATCGGCTGAATCAGAAGAGCGTCGTATATATGCCCAGGGGCAGTGCTGTTGAAAGGCTGAAAAATATCCAGGCGCTCGGTGCCGATGCCTCGATCACAGAGCTCAATTACGACGATGCTGTCAGGCTGGCCAAAGAAGGCCGGGACAGAAACGGCTGGGTCCTGGTACAGGATACCTCCTGGGAGGGATATGAAGAGATCCCCGGCTGGATCATGGAGGGATATACCACCATGGCTGCAGAGGCGGCAGGCCAGCTCAAAGGCCTGAGGCCCACCCACATCTTCCTGCAGGCGGGTGTAGGCTCCATGGCAGGTGCCATCTGCGGATATTTTGCCTCTCTGTACGGGAAAGATGACCGCCCGGTCATGACCATCGTCGAGCCGGACCGGGCAGACTGCCTTTTCCGTACGGCAAAGGCCAACGACGGTCAGCTTCACTTCGTGACCGGCGATATGAACTCCATTATGGCTGGTCTGTGCTGCGGCGAACCCTGCTCCATCGGCTGGAGCGTCCTGCGTGACCATGCGGACCATTTCATCTCCATGCCCGATTACGTCGCCGCAAACGGCATGCGGATCCTGGGCAATCCTCTGCCCGGCGATCCCAGAGTAATCTCCGGAGAAAGCGGTGCGGCAGCCTTTGGATTCGCGGCAGAGGTACTCCGCAATCCGGCTCTTTCGGACCTGAAGGACTCCCTGGAGCTGAATCGCGATTCCCGGATCCTCTGCTTCTCGACAGAAGGAGATACAGACCGCGAAAACTACCGCCGCATCGTCTGGGACGGGCAGTACCCCGGATTTGAGAGGTGACAGCTTCTCTGTATTTGAGGCTGCCTGCCCCTGCCCCCCCTAGAAATTGCTTGTTAAAGCCCTGCCTCTACCATATTTTGTGACATTTTCCCTGATACCATTTGTTAAAAACAGTGTTTTTGGGAAAGATTTTAATCAAAAACAACAGATTCCCTGATACAAATATCTATAAAACTGGTATAATCATTTTTGATTTGGGATTATTGATCCTTCTTCCCGCAGTCCGGGTGCTCACCAAAGATTTCTTGTGTAAAACGGGAGCATTTCCCTGGTGCGGGTTCTGCCTTGCAGAGGGACAGACAGAAAAATGCATTTTGATATATATGCACAGATTTGCACAGGCTCATACAGCCTCATGCAGGCAGATTATAGTCCGGAAATGACAACACAGAAGACTTGCTTTCTATAGATAATGAGATAATGTCGAGACAATGACGAATTGGTGGGGGAAAAAGAATACATGAAATCAATTAATCGCTTCATCGCAGCATTGTTAACTGCCAGCCTTCTTTCTGCCGGCCTTTTGAACGCAGAAGCGGCGGAAACAGGAAGCTTAAAGCCTGCCGGCACAAGCAGTTTTGAGAATGGCTCTTCTATTGAGGCTGGTCTTTTGGCCGGAGAAACATCTAAAGCAGAGTCAGGCAAAAAAGCCGCCAACAGTAATTCCGCTGAAAAAGAAAAAGATAATTCCGAAAAAAAATCCGGACAGGATGCCGACACGAAAGCCGATCTAAAGGCTGCAGGGCAGAAATCCATCAAAGATACTGCTGACAAGAGTGCAGTGCAGGCAGCCGAAAAGAAAACCACTCAGACTACTAAAAAACCCAATACAAACGCTGCAGACAAGAAAACTACCCGGACCACCGAAAAGAAAACCACTCAGACCACTAAAAAACCCAATACAAACTCTGCAGACAAGAAAACTACTCAGACTACTGAAAAGAAAACCACTCAGACTACTGAAAAGAAAACCACTCAGACTACTAAAAAACCCAGTACAAACTCTGCAGACAAGAAAACCACTCAGACCACCGAAAAGAAAACCACTCAGACCACTAAAAAACCCAATACAAACGCTGCAGACAAGAAAACCACTCAGACTACTACAAAAAAAGCCAATACAAATACTGCAGACAAGAAAACAACCCAAACTACTGAAAAGAAAACTACTCAGACCACTGAAAAGAAAGTCGAAGTAAAGGAAAACATTCCGGCTGCGATTGAAAAGGCAAAAAACACTGCCCTGGACGCACTTTCGGCCCGCCTGTCCAGGACCCGGGAATGCGTGTATGTATACAAGGATTACAGCCTGACACATAACCATTTTACACAGAGGTCAAAGATCTACGGCTCAGATGATGATCTTGTAAAAGACATGGATGAGAACTACACCAAGAAGCCTTATTCCGGGACAAGCTGCATCCGGTGCGAGCAGACTTCCCGCAAAAAGGACTGGGGCGGCTGGATGTTCCTGAACGGCTATCTCAAGGAATGGGACAGAAAGCCGAAGCCCAACGACGGTAATAAGGGAGGGGCAGGCCTTAATCTCACCGGCGCGAACGCCCTGCGTTTTTATGCCAGAGGGAAAAAGGGCGGCGAGGTCGTAGAGTTTTTCACCTGTGGCTTCGGCTATGACAAAACGAATAAAAAGACAGTGGCCAATCCCGACAGCTCCATGAGAAAATCCACCGGGCAAGTCACGCTGACCAGGGACTGGAAGGAATACATCATTCCGCTCAAGGGAGCGAACCTGAACTATGTCGTCTGTGGCTTCGGCTATGAGGTGGACGGCAAGACAAACGGCAAAAAGGATGTTGTGTTCTACCTGGACGAAATCCGTTTCACCGGCAAGATCCGCAGCGCACAGACAGCTCCTGTGCTTCTTCGCTCCAGTGATGAGGAAGACATAAAGGTCAAAAATGCGGCATTTACGGAGGACAATGCCCTTGTGGCAATGGCATTTCTGTCAGCAGGAAAAAAGAATGAGGCGAAACAGATCCTAGACGCCTTTGTGTACGCTGTTCAGAACGACCGTGCTTATGACTCCTCCGACCCGAAAGATGGTCCGAGGCGTGCCCGAAATGCCTATGCAGTCGGCGACATCAGCGCTTTCCCCGGATGGAACAGCGGAACGCGCATGTCAGGCTGGTATGATAAAGACAGCGGGATGTGGATTGAGGACCAGCATGAGGTCGGCAGCAGCTCGGGCACCAACTCATACGTTGCTCTGGCATTACTGCAGTATTACACTACCTACGGCGATGAAACTTACCTTAAGACCGCTCGTTCCCTGATGGACTGGATCCTGAAAAAGTGCTACGATAATTCTCTCGGCTTCACCGAAGGCTTTGACGGCTGGAAGGAAAGCGACTCGCTCGGCGTCTACCCCCTTACAAAAAGAACTACGAAAGACAACCTCATAGCTTATGCCGCCTTTTCGCGGCTGTATGATGTAACGGCGGACGAAAAATATCTCGAGGCTTCACAGAGTGCCGTCCGTTTCGTTGAAAACATGTACAATGAATGGAAGGGACGGTTCGTAGTGGAAACTCTGGAAGACGGCTTCACGCCCGACCCCACAAGCATTGTTCTCCTTGACGTCCAATCCCTCAGCGGACTGGCGATGTGGGATTCCTTCGCACCCTATTATAAGACACTTAGTACGATCGAAGACCTGAAAGTCAGAAAAGGCGGTTACGCCTATAACCGTAATAACAAAAAAGGAGGCTGGTGGTCTGAAGGCACCGCTTTCACGGCTCTTATGTACCGGGTACTTGGAAAACAGAATAAATACGAAGAAGCCATGAACGCTCTTGTCAAGATTCAGGCGCCGAACGGTCTTTTCCCTGCTGCTACTATTGATAAATATTACACGGGCATAACATTGTATGACGGCTCCTCCCTGAGATTTACCAAAGACACACACATTGCTCCTTCCGCATGGTTTATCATGGCTGCAAACGGCTACAACCCTTTTGCCCCTCATGGGACGAAAAATCTCAAAAAGGCAAAAGAGGCGCCTCCTGTAGTGACTCCTGCTGAGGAACTTGTTGAGGAAACACTTGAGGATCCTTTCGAGGAAAGTGTTGACGAACCTGTAGAAGAATCTGATGAGGAATCTGATGATGCCTGGATTGATGACGGCTTTACCTGGTAACAAAGATCAAACCGTAAAACGGACCTTGCCATGAAAAACAGGGTAGAGGCGGCCTTGCCGCCCTCTCCCCCCGACCGGCCCGCGTCCGCCGCAGGGCGGAAAATACATTACGCATGCCGTGTCATAAGAAAACCGGCGTATTCTCTCGACTGGATCTGAAGTCACGAGAATACGCCGGTATTTTTCGCGTATATTTTTATAAAAGATTACTTATCGATCACTTATCGATCTCCCGGTAGTCTTCCGCATCGATAATGTCCGGACTGGAAGTATCATGGCGGGCCGGACCGGAGCCCGATGCCCGTTTTCTGTTCTTGCCCGGGGTTTTGTTGTCGTAGTGCACATACTCATCGACACGCCTGTTGATCCAGAGATCAGAGATTCCGTTGAAGAGCAAGAACACTCCTCCCAGTCTCACCATGCTGGAAACGATTCCGAAAGCGTGGTTGACCAGAAGCATACCCATGAAAATCGTCACAATAGCAGCCAGAAGAGAGACCCACCATTTCCTGTAATGGGCTCTTGACAGGCTGAATGTCTCCAGAAGGTTCACAATGCCGCTGATGACAACCAGATAACCCAGAGCTGTGGGAATGATAGAAGCGAAATCCTGCGGATTGAGAAAAATCCAGGCTCCGACACCTGTCACGATAACAGCTGTGATCAGATTGATTCCGTGGGAAGCATAGCTGCTCCTTTTTCTAAAATGCGCAATCAATGAGATGACGCCTCCAGCCATGACGACCAGTCCCACCACATAAGCAGCCATGCGGAGCGCATCCCCTGGCCACAGTAAAAGGAGTACTCCCAGAACAAGAGAGCCAAATGCATAGATTTTTCTGCTTCCGGACAATTTGTTCATAATAATACCTCCCTCTGATTAATGAAGTATACAATCTGCAGTTACCGGGTCACGCCCTGCAGGAACTATTCAGCTGCAGGCTCCGGGGTCACTCCCTGCAGGAACTATTCAGCTGCAGGCTCCGGGGTCATGCCCTGCAGGAACTATTCAGCTGCAGGCTCCGGGATCACGCCCTGCAGGAACTATTCAGCTGCAGGCTCCGGGGTCACGCCCTGAACGGACTCTTCAGCCTCCACTGCCGGGGTACCGTCAGCCGGCCCCTGCGTCAGCAGTTGGTCCAGAACGGCATAGATTTCCTCCCTGCCGGCTTTTGTCTGGCCTGACCAGGGGATGATCCGGATCTGACCTGCCTCCTTATCCGGCAGCACATGGCTCTCCTCGCGCAGAGTCCTGCGAAGGAGTGCCACCTGCTTCTGCAGCTGGCTGCGTTTGATCTTGTCGGACTTGGTCGCAATGATGACCGGGGTAATGCCGGCCTGGAGTATCCAGTCGTACATCATGACGTCCTGTCCGGTCGGCTCATGCCGGATATCGAGCAGAAGGAAAACCGCGCGGAGCTGGGCACTGGTGGAAAGATAGCGCTCGATCATTTTGCCCCACTGTTCCTTGACCTTTACATTCGCTCTGGCATAGCCATATCCCGGCAGATCCACCAGGTGGAATTGTTCATTGATACGATAATAATTGATCGTCTGTGTCTTACCGGGCTGTGAACTCACTCGAGCCAGAGCTTTCCGGTTCATCAGCCCATTGATCAGGGTCGATTTTCCGACGTTGCTCCTCCCCGCAAATGCAAATTCCGGCAGGGTACCTGCCGGAATTTTGCTGGTAACCCCGCAGACAAGCGATAGTTCGACTGATTTGATTACCATTATAGTTTCACCTGTTCTTTCAGGCAATTGGCTGCCTGCATTTTTCGGTCAGACATTTGACTGTCTGCGCTTTTCGTTCAGACATTTGTCAGCCTGCGCTTTTCGTTCAGGCAATTGACTGCCTGCGCTTTTCGTTCAGACATTTGACTGCCTGCGTTTTTCGTTCAGACATTTGACTGCCTGCGTTTTTTCCGCTGGCCACTCCCCGCCGGCTTTGATACGCGCGGCTTTTTCACTTTTTCGGGGAGCGGAGGCTTTTCACCATGCACGATCTTCGGGGGTGCAGCGCCCTCCACAGAATCCTTTGTAATGGTACAGGACACAATAGTATCATCAGAAGGAATCTCGTACATAACGTCCATCATGGTCTTCTCCATGATCGAGCGCAGGCCTCTGGCACCTGTCCCGCGGTCCACGGCAAGATCAGCGATGGCCTCCACGGCATCGTCCTCGTACTCGAGATTGACGCGGTCGTAGGAAAACAGCTTCCTGTACTGTTTGAGGATCGCGTTCTTGGGCTCCTTGAGGATTCTGATCAAGGCCTCTTTGTCAAGTTCGTCCAGCGTGACCACCACAGGCACACGGCCGATAAACTCAGGAATAAGACCGAATTTGATCAGGTCCTCCGGAAGGACGCTCTTGATCACGCTGCCGACCTTCTTCTCTTCTTTACCCTGGATCTCTGCATGAAAGCCCATGGACCTCTTGTCCATGCGGTTGTTGATGATCTTGTCAAGCCCGGCAAACGCGCCGCCGCAGATAAAAAGGATATTGGTGGTATCGATCTGGATCAGTTCCTGCTGGGGGTGCTTGCGCCCGCCCTGGGGCGGCACTGAGGCCACTGTGCCCTCAATGATCTTGAGCAGAGCCTGCTGGACACCCTCGCCGGAGACATCTCTTGTGATCGAAACATTCTCTCCCTTTTTGGAAATCTTATCTATCTCGTCGACATAGATAATTCCCACCTGAGCCCGCTCGATATTGTAATCTGCCGCCTGGATCAGCTTCAGAAGAATATTTTCCACGTCCTCGCCGACATAACCTGCCTCAGTCAGTGTCGTCGCGTCAGCGATGGCAAAAGGCACGTTGATGATCTTTGCGAGTGTCTGCGCGAGATATGTCTTTCCGGATCCGGTCGGTCCCAGCATCAGAATATTACTCTTCTGCAGTTCTACGCCGTCGTCCTTGTCAAATTCCTCTCTGGCGCGCACGACACGCTTGTAATGATTGTACACCGAGACAGAAAGAACCTTTTTGGCCTCCTCCTGGCCGATGACATACTCATCCAGAAAGCGCTTGATCTGCGCGGGCTTTAGAAGCTTGATTCCATCTGTATCCAGGGTCGAGAGCGACATGTTCTCGTCCCGCTCTGACTCCTCCAGAATATCCATGCAGATCGTCACACATTCATCACAGATGTAGACCCCTTCCGGCCCGGAGATCAGTCTGTTGACCATATTCTCCGTCCGGGTGCAGAACGAGCATCTGCGCATGGGATACATTCTCTTATTGTCTGCCATACATTCCTCTCTGTGACGCGCTCTTACAGAATCTCTTTGCGCGACGTATAAATATGGTCAATCAGTCCGTACTCCAGGGCCTGCTCGGGTGTCATCCAGTTATCCCTGTCTGTATCCTGAACGATGCGCTCATAAGGCTGACCTGTATTCTGCGAGAGCAGGCGGTTCATGCGCTCTTTGACAAATGCCATGTGGGCTGCCTGGATCGCTATGTCGGATGCCTGTCCTTCTGTTCCTCCCAGAGGCTGGTGGATCAGAATCTCACTGTGGGGAAGAGAATATCTCTTGCCCTTCGTGCCGCCTGCCAGAAGAAAAGCGCCCATGCTGGCTGCCATGCCCACACAGATCGTTGAGACGTCGCACTTTACAAAATGCATTGTGTCATAGATAGCCATTCCGGCGGAAATAGAGCCGCCGGGGCTGTTGATATAAAACTGGATATCCTTGTCAGGGTCTTCTCCCTCCAGGAAAAGCATCTGCGCAACGATCAGTTCCGCCGATGCATCTGTGACCTGGTCGCCCAGAAAGATGATCCTCTCCTTCAGCAGACGTGAGAAAATGTCATAGGACCGTTCTCCCGTACCTGTCTGCTCTATTACATAAGGGATAAAATTAGCCATTCTTTTCCTCTTTCCGCTATTATAAGGACTCTGCAGATCCGGCTGAGCATAGACAAAACCGGCCGCCGGAAAACCGCAAACACTTTTGTGCGCCACAGCCCCGGCGGCCTCTGCTCAATCCTTACTCATTACTGTCCCTGTTATTCCGCAGTCTCTTCCTTCTTTTCCACTTCGACAGCATTCTCAGTGACGAAAGTGATAGCCTTCTGAACAGCGAGATCTTCCATCATGCGCTCTTTATCGGCGACGAAGTATTTGCGGATCGTGTCGGCATCCATGTGATAGGCATCAGCCATTCTCTGGATCTCTGCCTCAAAGTCCTCATCCGTAGCCGTGATGTTCTCTTCTTTGGCAACCTGCTCCATGACCAGACGGTACATGATGCGGCGCTCGGCATCTTCCTTCATCCTGTCAACCAGCTGTTCCCTGGTTGTCTGGGCATATTTCAGATAATCCTCAAACTTCATGCCCTGGGATACGACCTGCTGCTCGAGCTCGCCTGCGATCTGCTCCTGCTGTGTGCGGAGCATGGGCTCGGGAATCTCTACATGCGCGTCAGCGATAACCTTCTCAACAGCCTGATTTTCCTTCACGGAAAGGGCTGCCTTCTCCTTGCGCTCAGTGATATTTTTGCGCACGTCCTCTCTGTACTCGGCAAGAGTAGAGAACTCAGATACTTCATCCGCAAACTCATCATCCAGCTCGGGGAGGATCTTCTCGGTGATCTTCTTGACAGTGCACTTGAACACTGCGGGCTTGCCCTTCAGCTCTTCGGCCTGATAGTTCTCGGGGAATGTCACATTGACATCCATCTCCTCGCCGATCACAGCGCCGACCAGCTGCTCTTCAAATCCGGGGATAAAGGAACCGGAACCGACAGTCAGGGGATAATCTGTGCCCTTTCCGCCCTCGAAGGCCTCTCCGTCACAGAATCCCTCGAAATCGAGGATGATCTCATCGCCGTCCTTGACGGGGCGGTCTGTCACTTCGTTCCTGGTCGCGTTCTTTTCCTGCTCCTTGCGGATCTCTTCATCGATTTCCTCATCGAAGACTTCAATTACCTGCTTGTCGACTTCGACGCCTTTGTACTTGCCAAGGCTCACGGGGGGCTTCACTGCGACTTCAGCTGTATAAATAAAAGGCTTTCCCGCCTCAATCTGTGTCACATTGATCTCGGGATTGGACACGATTTCCTCTCCGCTTTCCTTAGCGGCTTCCGGATAGGAACTGTTGATGAGATCATTGGCTGCATCCTCATAGAAAATAGCTTCGCCGTACATCTTTTCCAGAACCTTCCTGGGGGTCTTGCCCTTGCGGAAACCGGGGACGTTCATTCTGCCCTTCTGGCGGTTATAAACCTTATTGATCGCTTTATCAAAATCCTCGGCACTCACTTCGATTGTGAGTCTGACCATACTTTTTTCAAGTTTCTCAACACTTACGCTCATTACTAAATAAACCTCCGTTTAAGTTTTACACAAGTACATTGCATTATAGCACAAGTGTCCTTTCATTTCCAACATAAAATAGAAATATTATCTATCATTATCGTTCTCATTGTCTTTGCATAGATCAAAACGGCCCATTCCCGCCGGTTTTCCTCCGGTTTACGTGTCCGCCGTAAGGCGGAATAACACATTATCCGAGCCGTGTTCTCAATAGGGCAGGGGCGGCCATGCCGCCCCCTGCCCTCCCGCGGGACGCCGTTCGCCGTCAGGTGAAAGATACCTTACGGCGGCCCTGCGATGAAAAAAGACAGGGCGGAATCTTCCGCCCTGCCAAAAAACCGTTATTAATGAAAGCCTGGACAAGAACCCGTCAGAGCGGAAATAACACCACTCCTGTCAGAATCCGACAGACGCAGATTTCATCTCTCTGCCGCCGGTTTTATTTCAGGATGCACTCCTCATCCATGTGGCCATCGCGGTACATGGAGAACTGATCCATGGGATAGTTCTTCAGGTTGTCAAGCACCTTTCTGCCGTCTGCCTGCTTGAGCAGTCCTTCTCTGGCGCGCTTGATTTCCATCTCGGTCCTGTGCTTGGAAGGTCCGCCGACGCAGCCGCCCTCGCAGATCATGCCCTCGACAAAGTCCTCGGGAAGCCTGCCGGCCTTGAGCAGTGTCAGGGTCTTCTTGCAGGCATCGCCGCCCGCGACCTGGAGGAGTTTGATGCCGGAGTAGTCTTCTCCGCGCTCTTCCATGCACTCGAGAACAGCCTTGGCCACACCGCCGGAGGTAGCGAAGCGCTTGCCCCAGATGGAGGACTCCTGATAGGTGTTGTCTGCCTTGCGCACTTCGACACCCTTGGAGCGCATCAGCGCACGGAACTCACCGTAAGTGATGACGTAATCCGCATTGTCCGGAATAGTGGGGTCAGCCGCCTCAGACTTCTTCGCAATGCAGGGTCCAAGGAATACGGTGACACAGCCGGGATGCGTCTTCTTGAGGTAGCGGGAGATCGCGCACATAGGAGAGACAATGCTGGAGACGTTCTCCTTGAATACCTTGGGGAAGTGCTGGCGCTGCATATTGATGAAGGCAGGACAGCAGGACGTGGTCATCTTGCGGCCTTCGTGATAGGCTTCTGTCCATTCAAGGGACTCATAGGCAGCTGTCATGTCGCCGCCCAGGCCTACCTCTACCATATCCGCAAATCCCATTTCCTTAAAGGCGGTCTTGAGGGATTCCATGGTGATATCCGGGCCGAACTGACCCTCGGTAGCGGGAGCCACCATTGCGATGACTTCTTTGCCGGCCTTGATTTCGCGAATGATATCGACCAGGTATGTCTTGGAGCCGATCGCGCCGAAAGGACAGGAATGGATGCAGTGTCCGCACTGGATGCATTTGCTCTCGTCAATATTGCAGATGCCGTAGTCGTCGTATGTGATAGCGCCTACAGGGCAGGCACGCTTGCAGGGACGGACCAGGTGGGCGATCGCGCCGTAAGGGCATGCATTCGCGCACATACCGCACTCTTTGCACTTGGTGGGATCAATTCTGGTCCTGCGCTCGCCGATCGAGATCGCGCCGAAGCGGCAGGAATTGATGCAGGCTTTACCCATACAGAGACGGCAGTTATCCGTTACTGTATAGGCAGCAAGAGGACACTCTTCACAAGCCGTGCGGATGACCTGCACAATATTCTTGGAATCACTTTCGGGATCCGGATTCTGCGCCTGGGAAAGACGGATTCTCTGGCCGATAATCGTTCTCTCCTTGTAGACACAGCAGCGATACTGAGCAACCGGACCGGGACTGAGCTCCATAGTGAGAGCATTCAGGGATTCTTCATTGAGATTGTCTTCCCATTCAAGCTTTGCCACACGCTCCATAATATGATGTTTCAGGTGCACTATTGTAGCATCATTGGTAACCATACAAATTGCCTCCTCAATACTAAAGCCAACAGAAACTGCCTTCTTAAGAAAACCATGCTTGTTATCATTGTATCAAACAGACACCGGAATCGCCACTGCTTTTTTACAATCTTTTTCATTCTTTTCAGGCATATTTTTTTCAGGAATCATGCCGGGAATTATTTCAACAATTATTATGACTGCTTTCGCAATCTGTGTTAAGCGCATTATTCCATGTGTGTATATGGCATTTTGCAAAAATCCCGCCCACATACTCAAACCCTGCCTGCCGGTCCTGCATTGTTATTTATCCGCAGTTACGATATTATTAAGAAGTAATCGATGCACAGCATCATTCGTGTTTTCTGCGCAAAGCGCTTCGACATGGAGGTAAAAATGTTCGAGCCGAAAACAGATAAAAAAACCGCCATCTTCTTCGCGGACGGGTGCGAGGAAATCGAAGGTCTGACCGTGGTCGACCTTCTCTACCGCGCCGGCATTCCCTGCACAAAAGTTTCGATCAACGACAAACCCGAAGTCACTTCATCCCACGAGATCACATTCCGCACGGATACCACGATCAAAGAGCTGAATTTTGACGAATATGACATGCTGATCCTTCCCGGAGGTGTCCCCGGAACCCCCAACCTGCGTGCCTGCGAACCGCTCATGGAACAGGTCGTCTCTTTTTACAAAAAAGGAAAGCAGATTGCCGCAATCTGTGCCGCGCCCGGTATCTTCGCCGAACTCGGCCTTCTGAAAGGCATCCCCGCCACCTGCAACCCTACCCGGGACCAGCTGCTGATCGACAGCGGAGCTCTCCTCTCCCACGATACTGTGGTCGTCAGCGGAAATATCATCACCAGCCGCGCAATGGGCACTGCCGTCCCCTTCGGCCTCGCGATCGTCTCCCACTATCTGGGCCAGGACACCGCCAGGGCGCTGCAGGAAAATATCCTTTACTGTGTCTGAAAACCCGGAACCTGATTTTCCGCGTAAAAAAAGCTTCTGGGTTTTCTACAGCCTGATAGGTGATCTGCGTTTCCAACAGCAGACAAGGCCCCTGCGTTTCTCACAGTTAAATAAGAACCCTGCGTTTTCCACAGTTAAATAAGAACCCTGCGTTTTCCACAGTTAAATATAAACTCTGTGTTTCCCACAGCAAAAAAAGGCTTCTGCGTCTTCCGCAGAGGCCTCTTCTCTTATGACGCGGTCCGCGTAATGTATTTTCCGCCTTGCGGCGGACGCGGGCCGGTCGGGCTATTGTATACCGCCGTGGCAATGCCTTTTCCGCCCTTAGGCGGACGCGGCCGGGTCAGGGGCATAGGACGGCGATGCCGCCGCATGTGCCCAGTTTCTATTTTTATGTTTCCGCCCTTTTTCCGGCTCTGTCATCCCATCCTCGCATAGATCCTGGCAAGTTCCAGAAGTCTCTTCTCCAGGGATTTGGTGATCGCGTTTTTGCTGACGCGCCACTTCCAGTTGCCTCCCAGTGTGGAGGGCGTATTGATTCTGGCCTCACTGCCCAGGCACAGATAATCCTGCAGGGGAATGATACAGATATCTGCGACGCTCATCATGGCGATGCGGATCATCGCGTCAACCGTCTCCTCTTTCGTTTTGGTTCCGAAATACTGCATGGCATAGGCAGCCACCTTGGGCGAGGTATTATCCAGCCAGCCACGGCTGGTGTCATTGTCATGTGTTCCTGTATAGACCACACAGTTGCGTGTGAAATTGTGCGGCTGATAATCGCTGTCACTGAGGGAATCAAAGGCAAACTGAAGGACCTTCATTCCGGGGTAGCCGGTATCTGCCAGAAGCTGATGTACTTCGGGAGTCAGGAAACCCAGGTCCTCGGCAATGACCTGACGGTCTCCGATCGTCTCGCTGAGCGCCTCAAACAGTTCCATTCCCGGTCCTGTCACCCAGGTCCCGTTCATGGCTGTCGTCTCCCCGGCCGGAATCTCATAATAGGATTCAAATCCGCGGAAGTGGTCGATCCTGACCGCATCGTAAAAGAAGAATGAGTGCTCCATCCTGGATTTCCACCAGGCGAATCCTTCCTGCCTGTGTTTATCCCAGTCATAGATCGGGTTGCCCCAGAGCTGTCCGGTCGCCGAAAAAGCGTCGGGCGGGCATCCCGCGACAACAGAGGGACGGCCCTCCTCATCCAGCTTAAACAGTTCGGGATGACTCCAGGCATCCGAGCTGTCCAGCGACACATAGATCGGCAGATCGCCGATGATCAGGATATCGTGCTTGTTGGCATAGTCTTTCAGGGCCTTCCACTGTCTGAAAAACATGTACTGGATAAAGCAGAAGAAACGGATCTCGTTCAACAGCTTTTTGCGCCATGTTTTGATCGCCTCGGGGGAGCGGAGACGGATATCATCGTCCCAGTCTATCCAGGCAGCATTTTCATACTGCCCTTTGAGTGCGCAGTACAGGGCGTAATCATCCAGCCACTCTTTATTGTTAGTGATATATGTCTCAAACTCGTATCTGTCCTTGTTGTAGGCACTGCCCTCCCATTTTTCGTTGGGGTGAAGGGAAAACGGGCTGTTCTCATAGGCGTGATGAAGAAGCAGGTACCGCGCCTGATAGACCCTCTCATAATCTATATAAGAGGGATTTGAACCGAAATCAAACTGGTCCACTTCCTCCCTGTACAGATATCCGTCCCCGATCATCTGTTCCAGATCGATAAAATAGGGATTGCCGGCAAATGTCGAAAATGACTGGTAAGGTGAGTCACCATAGCCGGTCTGACCCAGGGGCAGAATCTGCCACCAGCTCTGTCCGGAAGCCGCCAGAAAGTCTACAAACCGATAAGCTTCCGTAGAAAAACAACCGATTCCGTACCTGGAAGGGAGACTTGAAATCGGAAGCAGAACACCGCAGCTGCGCTTCATAAATGTTTCCTCCTCTAAGTGTGCCTGATCTGATCAGACAGCATCTGTTTTCCAAAAATGAATGCGGGGCATCTAATCTAGCAGCTTATTCCGTCCTTCCCCACTGCACCTTGCGTACCATGTTGATAAATTCGCCGTTTGTTCTTGTCTTGGAAAAAAGATTCAGCGCCTGGGTGACCGCCTGTTCCGAGCTGAGTCCGTTGAAGGAACGGCGGATCGTGTTGATCGCCTGGTACTCGTCCGGCGTCAGAAGCAGATCCTCCCTGCGGGTTCCGGACCGGACAATGTCTATCGCGGGGAAAATCCTGCGCTCGGACAGGCGTCTGTCCAGGACAAGCTCCATATTGCCGGTTCCCTTGAATTCCTCGAAGACAATATCGTCCATCTTGCTGCCCGTATCGATCAGGGCTGTGGCCAGAATAGTCAGGCTGCCTCCCTCCCGCATATTTCTGGCGGCGCCGAAAAATCTCTTGGGCATATGGAGGGCTGCAGGATCCAGGCCTCCCGAGAGTGTGCGCCCGCTGGAGGGTTCCGTGATATTATATGCCCTTGTCAGGCGGGTGATCGAATCCAGCAGGATCATGACATCCTTCTTGTGCTCCACAAGGCGTCTTGCCCTCTCGATCACCATTTCCGATACCCGCTTATGGTGCTCGGGCAGCTCATCGAATGTGGAGTAGATGACTTCCGTATTGGGGCCTTCGATCGCTTCGCGGATGTCCGTGACTTCCTCAGGTCGCTCATCGATCAGGAGCACGATCAGATGGATCTCCGGATTATTGTATTTGACCGAGCGGGCAATATCCTTGATCAGGGTCGTCTTGCCCGCCTTGGGCGGGGAGACGATCATGCCCCTCTGTCCTTTTCCGACCGGACACATCAGGTCCATGATCCGCATGGAGACAGTCCCTCCGGACCGCTCGAGGCGGATTCTCTCATCCGGGAAAACCGGAGTCATATCCTCAAAGTTGTATCGCCGTGTCGCCTCCTCCGGGGAGAAACCGTTGACGCTTTTGACGAAAAGAAGGGCGCTGAACTTCTCCCCCTGCGTTTTCACCCGTATATTTCCGACAATGATATCTCCCGTCTTGAGTCCGAACCTTCTGATCTGGCTGGGAGCCACATAAATGTCGTTCTCACCGGGCATATAGTTGGCGCAGCGGATAAAGCCGAAACCGTCCTGCATGACTTCCAGAATGCCGTTGGCCATCTGTCCGCTGTCCAGGTCCGCGTTGAGCTCATCTTTGTGCAGGACAGGCGTATCCGGACGTCCAGGCTGATAGATCCTGGAGAGCCGGGCCGCTTCCTGCTGAAGATCCTGCTGCTCCCTGCCTCCGGCCGCAGGAGCTGTCTGTGAAGGGACCGTACTCCTGCTTCCTTCCTGGGCTTTCGCATTCTGCTGATAATTATACTCGGAAGACTGTTCACGGGCAACGGTTCCGGCAGTCTCCGCAGAAGGATCCGCAGGGTAGGAGGTCTGGCCGGCAGCCTGAGGCTGCCTGTTCTCACGGACCTGTCTGCTTCCGCTGTTCTGTCTTTCATCCCTTCTGGGTCTGCCCGGGGCTCTTCTGCCGGCAGTATAAGCTCCGGCACTCTGCCTCCCCCTCGTATTCATATTTCTCTGCCTGTTGTCACGGCCGTCCCTTGCCTGGGCATTCTGCCGGCCGTCATCATTGTCGGGACCCTTGTCCGTCCCTGCAGGCCTGTCAGCCTGCAGCCTCGTTTTTGCAGCGTCAGATTCCGGATTATCGCCGGTCATCCTGCCGCCCTGCCCCGGATCCGCTTCCTGCATCTGCTGCATCTGCTCTTTTCTTCGCTGTATTTTTTCTTCTCTGAGGATCTTTGCCTCTTCCTCATCCTTTTGAAGCATGGCATCGATCAGCTCAGCCTTTTTCAGGGTGGAAATGCGCCGCATTCCCCGGTTTTTCGCAATTTCACGCAGATCGTGAAGTGAGATCGATTCATATCTTTCCCGCGTCATTCAAATTCCTCCAGTATATATATATGCTGCGCTTCCGGGCAGAGATCCGATTTCTCCGCCCGCTGCCGCGCATCCGTTTCATCATCTGTTATTTTCGCGCATACAGTGCGGTCAGAGCCATGAGTATTGCGCGGTCGCAAAAACAAAAAGCAGTATACCCGCCGGATTATGCCATACAGTATATAACTGTACGGAAATATCAAGGCAGGTATGAATACATTTACATTGATTTCACGCAAAAACAATTCAGGGGGTGGAAATATCAGGTCAAATAAAAGCCTGCAGGCTCTGCTGCAGCACGTATCGTCCCAATCCAGATTTAAGAGGCAAAGAAATGAACGATAAAAGTATGCCGCAACCCCTGCGGCATACTGGTGATTTGATCTTAGATCCGGCAGAATCAGGCTTTGCGCATGATCCTGCCCTTATCGCGGCTTATATCCGTTCTGTCTGTTGTGATGCACTGATTTATGAGCATTATAGACCAGTCAAAATAGTTTTTCAATGAGGTACTGATATATATCAGTGTTTTTTTCTTTCCATTTATCTGCAACTGCGGACGCGGTCGCAGCATCGGGAACTGACAGTTTCACCTCCAAAATGGTGACATCCCGTTCCCTGACGGACATCCGGACCTCATAGACTCCGGATGTCATGGCTTCGTATACTGCCCTGACATCCCGCTCCTCCCGGATCAGTTGTCCGTTTTCCCTCAGCCATTGGTCCGCCTGTCTGCGGATCTGCAGGCTAAGGCGCGCTCCGAAAAAGCCCAGCGTCTCGCGCCCGGCTTCTGTCAGATGCATAAATCTCTTATCCCCCTCCGTATAGATACGGACCAGTCCCTGTTTTTCCAGCTGGTCATAGCTCTCCGCCAGCGAGATAAAATGGGCATAGCCGCTCTCCAGGAGAAATGTTGACATCATGGGCTGCGTCACGTCGCCCTCAGAACGGTCCAAAATATATAAAATGATCAGCTTATATACTGTAAAAACATCATCCATAGACTGAACTCCCGGGTTCCGATAATAATTAAAGCAGCGCGCGGTTTTAATCATACATGTTTGCGCGCACTCCCCCATGGCCACAAGCATCTGTATATGACAGCAGAGGTCAGCGGTCCAGCAGATCTTCCGGTTTCCTGTAGCGCTCATCTCCTGTCAGGCGGTAGAGGTAACTGCGGATTTCCTGTTCGTGCCCGCTCTCCGAAGGTTCATAGATTCTGGCCCCGCGGATTTCCTCGGGCAGATAAGGCTGGCCGCTGTAGTGGTCGCGATACAGATGGGCATACTCATATCCGATTCCCCTGCCCATCTTCCCGGCGCCTTTGTAATGAGAGTCCTGCAGATAAGGAGGCACCGGCAGGTTTCCTTTTGTGCGGACCAGTTCCTTTGCGGCGAAGATGGCATTGACAGCGGCGTTGCTCTTGGGGGCGCTCGCGACATAGGAGGCCGCGTGCGACAGCAGGATCTGCGCCTCCGGCATGCCGATCCTCTCACAGGCCAGAGAGCAGGAAACAGCCACACAAATGGCATTGGGATCCGCATTCCCGACGTCCTCCGAGGCACAGATCATGATCCTGCGGGCAATGAAGACAGGATCCTCCCCTGCCTCCAGCATTCTGGCCAGATAATAGACGGCGGCATCGGGATCCGATCCCCGCATGCTCTTGATAAAGGCGGAAATCGTATCGTAGTGATTGTCCCCTCCCTTGTCATAGCGGGGGGCGCGGCGCTGTATACACTCCTGCGCTATCTCCCGTGTGATGTGGATCTTTCCGTCCTCCGACGGCTCTGTTGTGAGGACTCCCAGTTCTACTGCGCTCAGGGCTCTTCTGGCATCACCCTCGGCGACATCAGCCAGAAAATCAGCCGCGTCATCGTCGATCTGCGCATTGTACATGCCCATGCCTTTTTCGCCGTCATAGACAGCCCGCATGATCAGGGTCCGCACATCTTCCCCGGACAGGGGTTTGAGTTCAAAAATGGTCGACCTCGAAATCAAAGCCCCGTTCACCTCAAAATAGGGATTTTCCGTGGTCGCCCCGATCAGAGTGACAGTTCCGTCTTCCACATAGGGCAGCAGATAATCCTGCTGTGACTTATTGAAGCGATGGATCTCGTCGATGAAAAGAATCGTCTTTTTCCCGTACATCCCAAGCCGGTCTTTGGCAGACTTTATGGCCTCCTCCATATCCTTTTTTCCGGAGGTGGTCGCATTCAGCTGTATGAACTCCGAACTGGTCGTATTGGCTATGACCCTGGCCAGGGTCGTCTTCCCTGTCCCGGGCGGGCCGTAAAAGATCACGGATCCCAGCTTGTCCGCCTGGATCGCTCTTCGAAGCAGACGTCCCTTCCCTATGATATGCTCCTGCCCCACCACCTCATCCAGTGTGGCCGGGCGGATTCTGGCGGCCAGCGGAGATTCAGACTGCTGCTGCTCCTGCCGCATGTACTCGAACAGATCCATCATTATTCTCCATATATGACAGGGGGTCTGCCCCCTTATTGTCACAGCCTTTGACCTTTACGTCATGATATTGATATTGATCATTCATCAAAAGGAATAAATACCTGGTCGCGGTCAATGACCGTGTCCTCTGTCAGCCTCTGCCCGTCCTCGCCGGTCCATCCGTCGACTTCCCCGTATCTTTTCCGGATGCTTGAATACAAGTACTCTCCATACTCTTTGACAGGAACGAATCCGATCTTCTCTCCCTTCCGGATATAGATATCCATGTCCGAAAAACCGTATCGGAGGGTCACCTTGCAGTATTCCTGCGGATTTTCCCTGTAGTCACGCAAAAAGTCCATGCGGCCGGAAAGCCAGTCCCTGATCGCAAGGGCGCTCTCTCTGAACTCGTTTTTATCCCCCCAGCGGGCGCAGTCCATGGCCGCCGAGGTCTCCAGAGAATCGATCAGGCCGTCCGAGTCCTCCAGCCATTTCTCCAGAGCCGGGTAGAATTCTTTTTTTGAAAAATCCTTCACTGCCCGGGAAAATGACGGATGACTGTCCAACTGTGTGAGCCAGCCCTCCCTGTGGTCGGAAAGCCACATGCTGTGCTTCATGACATTGGTCAGCCTTCCCAGGCCGGTGGCACCCATGGAAAGATCGAAGTCCCAGACCGGGCCGCAGTAAAGTAGCGGGTCATCCGGTTTTTTGAAGACAAAAAAGCTGAAGCTCTCCACGTCCCACTGGGCCATGAAATCCTGCATCACGTACATTTTGGCCCAGGATGCCATGTCCATATAGTCTTCCCAGGATTTTCCGGTCTCCGGATTGACACCGTCTTTCTGATAAAAGGCCTTTTCCGCCTTCCTCACATAATCCGCTATATACTTCTCTTCCTCCAGAGGGGCAGCTTCCGGATACTTGACGACAAAATGATGCCTGTCGGTGGAAAACCAGTATTTCTCTTCTTCGTACCGGCCGTCCATCTCCAGCAGATATCCCCCGCTGATATTGTCGGGGACAGACTGCTGTGAAGAGGCATGTATCTCGAGTCCATCCTGATCTGTGTGATCGACTTTTTCAAAAAGATCCTCCGGTTCGGCCAGAGCTCCGGTCTTCTCGTCGATCTCTCCGGACTTGAGAGCCGCCTGATAATTTTTTTCCTCCAGATTCCCGATCCGGACACTTCCTCCCCTGGCATTGGGGCGCTGGGCCAGAAGGTAGAGACCATTATAAATTCCGTTAAAATAAACATTTACATAAGTGTTCTGAGGAGTGGCGGGCATCCCGCAGGCAGCTGCAAGATCGAATACGGCCTTGTTTTTCAGTTTGGAATCATCTGAATGGTTTGCGATCAGGGCAAATTTCTCCGATTCCTCCATTCCCAGAACGCTGCGCACCGAGGCCAGATTCAGACTGTACTGTTTTTTGTCGGAATTCCAGCTGCTGTTTCCCCGTCCATGGATCCGGCACCTGCCGGAGACGTCTTTTTTTCCCTCTTCCGAATAGAAAACATAGCGGCCTTCCTCTTCGACGCTTTTGTCAGCGTTGACCGCGTCCATACTGCCTGAGGCCGTCGACAGATAGAATGTCGGGACCGAATCCGCGCTGTAGAGCACGATCTCCGCCTCCTCCAGGGTTTTGTTGTTCCAGCCCACAGCCGTCGCATGCAGGACAGAGCCGTCGGGATAGACGCTCCAGGGAACCCTGTCTCCGCTCCTTAAGGACAATTCGGGCAGGTCTTTCTCCCCGCTTTTGAGAATCAGCTCCCTGAAATGTTCAAAGCGGATAAAAGACCTTTCCGACAGGTCGGAAGGAATGTATGCCGCCCACCGCTCGTCCTCATCCCGGCAGAGACGGATCATCTGCCTGGAATCGGCGGGCAGAAGGGTTATAGCCTCAAAATCCTCTTTTTCTTCTTTTTCGGAAATCCTTCCGCTTCCGGCTCCCGGTCCGCAGATCCGGATATTTTCAAATATTGAATGCTCTTTTTGGTAGAGCCCTGCCTCCCGGTCCTTCTCCTTCAGAAGCCTGTGCCCCGCCAGCAGCATTAAGAGCAGCATGATCAGGGTCATTCCGGTCAGGACAGCCCGAATAGTATTTTTCTTCATCTGTATAGATTTTTTATAGATTTTTACCCACAGGATCCTGGCGGATCACTTGCATATCATCTGTGCGTCCCCGCCGGGACTGGTCTTTGAGTCACGCGGCCGGATCTCTTCGTCCTTCTCAGGGCTGCATATTTCTGCGCAGACCCTTGGGATAGTGATTTTTCAGCATAGTTCCGACAGCCTTGCCCCAGCCGGCGGCACAGCCGTCGATCAGGACCAGCGTCCATCCGTTTTCGCTGTCCGGGGGCAGCGGAATCGATTCTCCCCTGAACCAGGCATATGCCGCGGGACTATCGCCCGGCAGGTCAACGGCTCTGCGCACTTCCTCCCTGCCAAGTGCCATTCCCAGTGAATGAGCGGGGATAAACCGCCCCTTCACAGCCGTCCCCAACTGCAGCCCCGGCCGCAGGACACGCATGCCCGCAAAAGACATTGTATCCGCGGGAAAGGGGAGGGCATACAATGATTCTCCGAAAAGGAGTAGATTCTTCTCCCCGGAAAACAGCGGAGAGGGTACCAGGGCTTCCTCCCTGAATTCTCTCCAGAGCTGCATCATCTGTGTGAGTCCGGAATCCTGTGGAGTTTTTCCTGCTCCCGCCTTCTTTTTCTTTTTTCTGTTCTCTTTTTTCTTATCAAAAGCATCTGTAAATGAGCATGCGGCTGACCCGTTTCCGCTTTTGGGCTTTTCCGCAGGCTGGCCTGCCGACAGAGGCAGGACACCGTCTTGTCCGGCGTGATCTTCTTCCACTCCGCCTGCGGCGGATTCTTCTGTCACTCTGGCCAGAGCCCTTTTTTGCAGGACCGCGGCAAAATGGCCTTCTCCGTCCAGTCGGTGGGGCCAGAGCCTGACTGTACCGTCAAGTCCATCCGGGTCTTTTCCCGCTGTCTCCGCCCCGGATCCTCCTTTGTCAGGATCTGCATCCACAGAGCCCTGATCCTCTATATCATACTCAGAGGACAAAGCCGCAGGGCTTCCCTCCGCAGGCATTTGCGCCCACTCGGGATGTCCGGGCTCAAATCCCCAGCCTTTCATATCCACGCCAGGTATTTCCGATATCCTGCGGACCGAATACTCCGGGTGTGACGCAAGGAATGCGCCGATCACGCCCTCGTTTTCTTCGGGGGCAAATGTGCAGGTGGAATAGACCAGAGTTCCGCCGGGGCGCAGCATGACCGCTGCCTCCTCCAGAATCTCCATCTGCCTCTCCGCGCACATACGGACATTTTCCGGGCTCCAGTGTCTGAGCGCCTCTTCCTCTTTACGGAACATTCCCTCTCCGGAACAGGGCGCGTCCACCACGATCCTGTCAAAAAAAGACGGAAACCGCGACGCCAGATGCTGCGGGGTCTCGTTTGTCACCAGGGCATTTCGGATTCCCATGCGCTCAATATTAGAGGACAATATTTTTGCCCTCCCGGCATGGATCTCGTTTGCAACGAGCAGGCCTTTTCCGCGCAGGCAGGCACCGAGTTTTGTACTTTTCCCCCCCGGAGCCGCACATAGGTCCAGAACCCTCTCGCCCGGCTGTGCCCCACACAACACGGCGGGAACCATGGCGCTCGCCTCCTGGATATAATACATCCCCGCTTCGTGCCGGGGATGCCTGCCGGGACGCAGTTCCTCATCATAATAAAAGCCGTCAGGCTCCCAGGGAACCGGTGAGAACCATCTCCTGTCCGTCCCCGTTTCAGTCTCTGCTGTGGGGGATCCGGATCTTTCTTCTCTTCCACAGGCCTGTGTCAGGGCTTCAAAGGTGTCCCTGCTCACTTTCAGAGGATTGATGCGCAGGGAGAAGCGGCGCTTCTTTCCGTAAGATGACAGGAAATCTTCATATTCATCCGCTTTCAGCATATTTTGCATGCGGGCGGTAAAATCCTGCGGGAGAAGGGCAGCAATATTTCCGCTTTCTGTGCTCTCCCCGTCATTGATCTCCTGAAAGTCCCTTTCCACTGCCTTCCCGGTACACATATCTTTTTTCTTTTTTGCCATATTCTATTCCGTTACAAGGCTTGATCAGCCGCAGATATTTTTTGTTATCATTCCTTCTTTCATCCGGAGTCTGATCATTCCTGCTCCCATCCGGAGTCTGATCATTCCTGCTCCCATCCGGAGTCTGATCATTCCTTCTTCCATCGGGAATCTCCCCTGGCAAACTCCTCGATCTGTTTCAGGGCGTCCCGGGCGCCTGTCCCGGCAGCGTCCTCCGCCCCGGCAGGTTCTCCGTCTTCCCGGCCTTTTGTGCGGAGCGCCAGGATCCGCTGATTGCGGCTTCCGCGGTACAAAAGGGTGATGTCCTTTTCCGCCAGGAGGAAACGCCCGTCGACTAGCACATCGATCATGGAAAGCATCTCATCTGTAAAGGAAGTATGCTTTTCTCCGCCGCTCAGCAGATCTTTTTCGTAAGTATAGCCGGTATAGCACCAGATGCTCTTATGGGGATAAATACGCCTGACCTTCCTCAGAAGACCGACCAGAACAGCCTGGTTTTCCGGCTCAAAGGGTTCCCCTCCCAGAAGCGTCAGTCCCTCGATATAGTCGGGGAGCAGCATTCTCAGAATGCGGTCCTCCGTTTCCAGCGTGTAAGTATGACCGTAATCAAAATCCCAGGTCTCCGGATTAAAGCAGCCCGGACAGGCGTTGCGGCAGCCTGACACAAAAAGACTCACCCTCACACCCGGACCGTTTGCGATATCATATTCCTTGATCTCAGCGTAATTCATTGTCACCTCTTTGTGATATCTCTTTGTGATATCTCTTTGTGATATCTCTTTGTGATATTGATGTTCCCGGGGAAAGCCTGCCGACCGCAGTGTCACGAGATTTCGCGTGACTTATCTGTCTGGCCATGGCCGGCCCCCTGCCGGTTCCTGCCGGCCATTGTCCGCTGCTGAGCGGGAAAAACACATTGCACAGCCGTGCCATAGTGCCATAAAGAGACACCGTCCCCTTTTCGGGGCAGGTGTCTCCTCTGCTCGCCATCAGCACCTCGCGGCCGGACTAAATCTGTCCGCGGCCTGCTGCGGGTGATCATCTACAGGTCTGCACTGCAGCTTTATTCCGGCAGGATCATGTCTGTCCGCGGTCTTCTGCGGGTGATCATCTTCAGGCCTGCACTGCAGCTTTATTCCGGCCGGACTTCCTTTCCTTTTTCATCCAGACAGGTCACTGTCCTGGTGCCGTCCTCATCATAAGTGATAATCTCCGCGGCAAACCCCTTTTCATTTGTGTAGGGCTCCATATTGGAGTCAAACCAGGCAATACCGGTCGGACGTCCCTCTTCGTCATATTCGAAGGTCTCAAGGGCATAGCCGGAAGGACCGGACGTGGTTTTTCCTTCTTTATCAAAATACTGGATTTCACTGATATGGTCCGGGTCCGCAAAGATTCTTCGGATCGCGGCATATTCATATCCGTCGCCGCTGAACACGAAGGTTCTGCCCCGGGCGTCAAGCCAGCTCTCGGTAATCGTGGTCCCCCCGTCCTCTCTTTCAAACAGAACGGAAGATGTCCCATCCCTGAGGGTGACAGGGTCTCCGTCCTCGTCGAGATGATCCGTGCGGATGACCCGGCCGTCTTCGTCATAACTCCACCGGACTGCCGCACATCCTGAAGAAATTGTCACCTGCTTATCCTTTTTGTCAAAAAATCTCACGAGGATGACATTTCCGTTTTCATCGTAATCTTTTCTGACCGTCGCATACCCCTGCGTATTTGTAAAAGGACTGCCGTCCTCATTGCGCATAGTCTCGCGGACCGCCATCCGGTCCTGATTGTACTCCTTTTCCAGCCAGGCGTATCCCTGAAGACTGGAGACCAGTGTTCCTGAGGGGTCAAAACGCCTGACCGCCACAACATTTCCGGAATCATCGTACTCCTTCTCGATGACGGAAGCTGCGCCTGTGGCAGAAGCCTCTTTCCGGACAGAAGCAGGTCTGTCCCGATCATCAAAATAAGAGGTGCGGATTTCCCTGCCCTTTTCGTCGTACTCATGTGTCACCTTGGCATAATCACTGCCTGCAGGGACAATTGGACTTCCGGAGATGTCCACAAAAGTCACGGAAGCCGGGCGTCCGTTTTCATCTGAAAGGATTTTCACGCCGGCACAGCCGCCGGATATTGCCACAGGCTTTCCCCGGGCATCCAGATACCATGCCTCTGTCAGGGCACCTTTTGCGTCATAGGTCCTTCCGATTCCGGCATAGCCAAGGCCTTCGGCAGCCGCAGGCTTTCCCTCTGTGTTCAGAAAGCTTTCCTGAATGACATGGCCTGCTGTATCACGGGTAAACTGTATGCCCGCAAAGCCCTGATCATTATTGACCGGCCGGCTGTCCTCATCATAATACTTCTCACTGATCCTGTTCCCGTCTCCGTCATATGTGTACTCAATGACCGCATAGCCCTTGGAACAGGAAGTTTTCTTTCCGTCTTTGTTGTAATAAGACTTTCTGGTAATGTTTTTCGAATCGTCGTATCTGAAGTGGATCTCGGTGAAGAGGTCATTTTCATATTTCTTATCGTCATGGGAATCATAGAATGTGATCCCCGTCACGCTGCCGTCATCATATTTGATTTCCGCAGTACAGAAGCCCAGTTTCTTCTGAACCGCTCTCCTGTTCTCCGTATCGCGGTATTCTTCACGGATCACCCGGCCCTCATCGCTATATTCCCTTACAAGGATCGCCGTGCCGTCTGTTCCGGTCGTGGTACTGCCGTCAGTCCCCACATACCGCCGCTCTATTTCATTGCCGTCGGAATCGTATCTGCGGTCGACCCCCGCGATCCTGCCTTTAATGAAAACGAGCCCGTCATCCGCATCGTAATAACGCTCTTTTACCACATGCTGAGCATTGTCATAAGCGTACTCTGCGCGGTGATATCCGTCCTTCCCGGACACCGGCTTATCTTTTTTGCCGAAATAGCTGACGGACGATATGTTCCCGGCGCGGTCATAGGTGTAGGAAGCTCTGACCGCCTTCCCTCCGCCCGCGGTGGTCTCTTTTCCGGAGACATCATAATAGGTCTCCCCGGTCATTCTGCCGTCTTCATCATAGGTATAGCCTATTGCGGCACATCCGGATCCTTCGACATAGACAGGCCGGTCCTGCAGGTCATAATAAGAGGCCCTTGCCTTATTTCCCTTTTCATCATAGTCATAGCGGACGATGGCATATCCTTCTTCACAGACCTTGTAGGATCCGTCCGCAGCCTGGTACCGCTCCTCAAGGAGACGGCGGTCGGAATCAAGGAAATCCACAATCCTGCCGGCTTCCTCTGTTTTTTTCTCAGAGATCAGATATTCCGGAAAACCCGGATTCTCAACAGAAGCGAAACTCCCGGAAGTCAGGGTCCGGACGATCGATGCAGCCGACAATTCCGCAGCGTCCTGTTCCATTTCAGCAGTCTGTCCGTCTTCGTCTGCAGTTCCCGGCCAGGCTGCGTCCTCTGCCGGCAGACCGGGTATGTCTTCTGCCTCCATCGCATGAAAACCGGTGCTGTCCTCTGCCGCTGCTTCCGATGCCTGTAAACCGGTCATGTCCCCGGGGGCAGCTTCCGTATATTGCATGGAATCGCGGCCTGCGGCCTGCGCTCCGCTGATATCCTCTGCCGCGGTCTCCGCCGCCTGCCTGCCGCTGCTTCCGGCCTCTGCCAGAGTGCCGGCTGCTGCCGCCGTCTCCCCCGTTCCCGCGAAATCGGAACTTTCCGGTGCATATTGAGACAATGACCCGCAGCCTCCCAGCATTCCGCATATCAGAAGAAAAACAGTAAACAGCGTGGTCAGCCTTGTAATTCTCTTTTTTCTTCGGCATTCAGTCGATGAGAACATGTACTCCCCCTTCATAAGGATAACCGGAAAAGGGCCGCAAATGCTTATGCGGACAAGTAAGATCCGGAGTGAAAAACCGGCGCATCGGCGTGTATTTTCATTCTGCCAGACGTGTAAAGTACATTATATAAGTATGCCGGAATCGTGTCAAACCAATGGATCCGGGATTACCTTTCATGGCCTTTCATTGCCAATGGATCCGGGATAGCCTTTCATGGCCTTTCAGTGCCGATGGATCCGGGATTACCTTACATGACTTTCTCGCAAAAGCCGGGAGCAGTAACCGCAAAGCCTGAAAGAACCCCGATGGAGCATGGACTGCTGTCTGCGATTTTTTTGGTGAATAAAAAAACTGCCTCCCTGCATATAGTAAGCTCTTATCAAATAGAAACAGGTTTTCTCACAGCAAGAAGGGAGTACGACAATGTTTTGCAGAAATTGTGGTAATCAGGTACCGAATGGATCAACATACTGCGCAGGATGCGGATCTTCTCTGAGAATGGCTCCCGCGGTCGGCCTCAGTAATCCGGGTGCAGGCGGATATAGTTATCAGGGCGCAGGCGGCTACAATAATCCCATTGCAGGCGGATATGGCAATCCCGCTGCAGGCGGCTATGGCAATCCTGCTGCAGGCGGATATGGCAATCCCGCTGCAGGCGGCTATGGTAATCCGGGTGCAGGCGGCTACAGCAATCCGAACGCGTACGGTAATAATTATGCCCCCAACAGCGGTTATGCAAATCAGGGATTAAGTGTTGATCCGGATATAGCTTTAAGGACACTTACTTCCAAATTGAGAACCAGCGCCAATCTCTGGACAGCGATAGGAATCTATCAGATTTTCATGGGCATCATACTGCTGATCTTCGGATATGGAGTCCTCTCCCTTATTCTGGGCATCTGGAACATAGTGCAGAGTTCAAAGGCCAGGAAGAACGCGGCCTATTTCCAGTCGAATCCGGTGGGAATCGTCAGCTTTTTCGAGGCGGGTAAATCTTCGACAATTATCGGAGTGATCGTCAACCTCGTTTTCGGAGCCCTTTTCGGTGTAATCGGAAGTATATACGACCTCAGTATTGATAATTATGTCCTGTCCCACAGGGACGCGTTTGCAGCACTCGAAAGGAGGTAATTTCATTCAGGATAACTGAGTCCTGTCCCACAGGGACACATTTGCAGCACCAGAAAGGAGGTAATTTCATTCAGGATAACTAAGTCCTGTCCCACAGGGACACATTTGCAACACCAGAAAGGAGGTAATTTCACTCAGGATAACAAAGTCCTGTCCCACAGGGACACATTTGCAGTACCAGAAAGGGGGTGACTGATTCAGGTATCCTTGAGACTCCGGTTTTTGTATGCTCCGGCGTACGAAAACCGGAGTTTTCTGTCGGGTCTGCACTGAAACAGACAGGCTGTCAATCTGCGCCCCGCGTTTCAGGCAGGCTGCAGCGATATGTTGTTACAAGTCACACCCGCACCAAACACTTTACTGTTTGGTGCGGGGCCTGTGGTCTTGACTGTGCTCCAGGGCGTTTTCCATTGGCCAAAGGTCAATTTGGAATGGAAAACGCCCAGTTACTGGTCACGGTGTGACCAGTAACGATATGTTTTCCTGGCTGCCGGCGAAAGGCCGGATTTAGTTTACGCCGGAAAAAAACTGAGTTATCATATTCTTGTAAAATTTGTGAGCAAATTTCCACACTCATATGATTAAACTGCGCACTGCTTTGCTCCGCAGCTCCCGGGGTTCTCTGCACAGCCCCGGATCAGTTCTTATGCGAAATCAGGAAATTTCCGTAAACAGCACTGCAGCAGGCTGCTCCCACAGCCTGTATGCAGTGGATTTAAGCCTGCAGCAAACGAAAGGTTGGAATTTATGAAAAAAGAACCCGGGACTCCGGTACATTTTTCCCGCTTTCCCCTGCCCGGCCAGCGAATCCTGCGTTCCGTCATCTCCGTGTGGCTCTGCATAGTCGTCTATTATCTCCGGGGCAGGAGGGGCGAACCCTTCTATTCCATCATCGCCGCTCTCCAGTGCATACAGCCCTACTCCTCAAGCATGCTGAGCGAGGGCAGGGACAGGATCATCGGCACTTTCATCGGCGCCTTCTGGGGAGCTGCTATAGTGTTTTCAGAACTGCTTCCCATTGGCGGCAGCTTCGAGACAGCCCTCATCCACTACTCTCTGCTGGGGCTCCTGACCGGACTGGTAATCTACTCTACAGTTCTCCTCAAAATTCCCCAATATGCCCTTTTTTCCGCCATGGTATTTCTGGGTATTTCCATGTATCATCTGGAGGACGCAAATCCATACATCCATGTTTTCAACCGCACCATGGACACGATCATAGGCGTCGTAATCGCCATTCTGGTCAACTCCGTTCACCTGCCCAGAACGCGGGACCGGCAGACTCTGTTTGTATCCGGAATCGACCACGTTCTCTTCCGCGAGGACCGTCAGCTTTCCAGATATACAACTGTCGAGCTCAACCGCTTTCTGGATGACGGGATGCGCTTTACCGTCTCCACCAAACAGACACCGGCCACGGTCAGGGAACTCCTCTCCGAAATCAATCTCCGCCTTCCCATCATCGCTATGGACGGGGCTGTTCTGTACAATCTCAATTCCATGCGATATATCCGGACTGTCAAAATGAGTCCGAATCTGGTCACACTGGTGACAGATTTCCTCCACAGTAAAGGATTTCCTTTTTTTATAAATACCGTGCAGGACGACCTCCTTGTCATTTATTTTAAAGATTATAAAGACCTGATTCTGGAAGATGTCAAGGACGTGCATCACAATACAGAAAAGCACACCGAAGACCCTGATTTCAGCCTTTCCAAATCCGCCTATCTTTCCATGGCAAAGCTGTACCGTAAAAAGCGGGTCTCCCCCTACCGCAACTATGTGCGTACGGACAATGCGGTCACCAGGGATGTCGTATATATCCTCGTCATAGACAGGGAAGAAAATATAGACCGGCTGCACCATGCTCTTATGGCACAGCCCTGGGCTGACCGCTGCCGGACCAACTTTGATACTTTCGACTGTGATGAAGACGAAAAAATCATGCGCATCTATACAGCCGGGGCGACACGCGCCAACATGCTGGAACATCTGCAGAGATACGCCGGAGCTCCCCGCGTCATCACTTTTGACAAGAGCAGGGTTTACTCCAGTGAAAACAATATCTATATCGAGGATCCAGGCCGGGACAGCGTCGTAAAAGAACTGAAAAAGCGCTTTGCGCCGGTCAGCCTCAGAGGCTGGAAAAATATTTTTCATCTGTAAAAAATGACAGAGGCGGTCCCTGCTGCCCTCTGTCCCCGACCGGCCTGTGTCCCTTTCATTTCGAAAGCAGTCCTTGCCTGACCCATCCGGCTGCTTCTCTGTCCGCGGGAAGCCAGTCCACACTGTCTATGGTTTCGGCAGTCAGCCATTTCGAAGCCCTGGCCTCTCTGAGCGTGAGATTCCCGCTCTCGATCCTGCACCAGAAGCAGTCCATGGACAGATGAAAGGCAGGATAATCATATTCGATCGTACCGATCAGTTCTCCGACCCGGATCCTGGTGTCCAGTTCCTCTTCTATCTCCCGCGCCAGAGCTTCCTGAGGAGTTTCCCCCGGTTCGATTTTTCCTCCGGGAAACTCCCACTGTCCTTTATAATCTCCATATCCCCTCGCTGTCGCGAAGACCCGTTCCCCGTCTCTGATCACTGCTGCCGCAACCCTGATTGTTTTCATTTTTTTCTACCCGCTTAACTTATCTTTCTGCCTTACCTGATTTGTGTTTTTTGAGTCTCATATTTCGTAACTGTCCGCCCGATACTGTCTCATCCATGGTAATATTTTTTCATGAACCTGTGAACGGTATGATTGCATATTGTTGATTTCATTCTCCCAAAATCCATTGGAGACTGTCCATGAAAAAGCCCGCGGAAAGAGGAAAACGCTACGAAAATGTCTTTTTCCCGGGAATCCTGTGCCATTAATGGCCTTCTTTTCGGAAAATGGCAAAAATTTATCATTCTGAAAAGACTATATGCGAAAAAATACGTTATACTAAGATATACCAAGCCGAAAATCCTGTATAACAAAAACGCAATAATCGAAGATAACGAAAAGAACTTATGAAAATCATTACAAACACCGCCTCCTCCCTCACACAGGAAGAGGGAAAAAAGCTCGGCATTTCAATCATTCCGGTATCGGTCTCCCTGGGCGGCAGATCACTGCGCGACTATACCGACATCACTTCTGATGAATATGTAAAACTGCTCCACGGAGATGAGATGCCTGTATCCTCCCAGCCTTCTCTCGGAGATATGCTGCAGGAGCTGGAGGGCATCGACGAAGATGTGATCATGCTGACCGTTGCCGACGGTCTCTCCGGAGAATACTCTACTGCTATGAGTCTGCGGGAAAGACTGCCCAACAGAGACAGAATATTCGTGATCAATTCCCGCTCTCTGGCCGGCCCCCTAAGATACATGGCCGTAAAAGCAGCGGGGCTCAGGGACCGGGGCATCTCTACAAAAGAGATCGTCTCCCAGATCCGGGCATGTGCCCGGTCGACCATATCTTATGTGATCCCGGCCGATTTTAATTATCTTCGCAAGAGCGGACGGATCACAAACATGACCTCCCGGATTGGCAGCGCCCTGCATCTTCTCCCTGTGCTCACACAGACTCAGGACCATCTCAGGATTTCCTTTATGACCGTGCGCAGGACCTGGAAATCCGCTGTTGGCACGATCATCTCCAGCCTGAAAGAAACAGGTGTAGATGAACAGTGCCTGATTAGTATTGCCTACGCCGATAAAAAAGATCTTGCAGCCAAAGTACGCCGCCAGATCTCTGACAGTTTTCCCCATGTCGAGTGCGAAATTCTCCAGCTCTCTCCCTCACTGATCACACACGGAGGTCCCGGCTGCATCGTCGTTCAGGCAGTCCGCAAATAAGGGAAACGCCTTCACATATTTCTCCCTCCCTTACGCGCGGAGGTCCCGGCCGTATCGCCGTTCAGGCAGTCCGCTGATGAGGGAAACGACTTCTGGAAAGGCGGCTCCGGTATGGCTGGATAACATTGAAGCAAAAACGAGGATCATCATGAAACTACTGCTTATTATCATAATAGGATATCTGGTGGGTTCTATACCTTTTGCCCTGGTCATAGGAAAAATCTTCTATAAAACTGATATCAGGAATTACGGAAGCGGCAATCTGGGCGGAGGAAATGCAGGGCGTGTGCTTGGCAAAAGAGCCGGCCTGGGAACGATGGCCCTGGATCTTTTGAAGGTCTCTTTTATCGTGCTGCTGGCGAAACAGGTCTGCGGCGATGATACCGCAATTGCCCTCGGCGCCCTGGCGGCAGGTCTGGGCCACTGCTATCCGGTCTTTGCCGGATTCAGGGGCGGCAAGGCAGTGGCGGCCATGTACGGATTCCTGTTTGGCCTCTTCGCTTTCGCCGGACGAAGCCCTCTTTATTTTTTCCTGCCCCTGATAGTATTTCTCATCGTGCTGGTCCCGGGACGAATGACCTCCCTGTCAAGCATGGTCTCCACAGTAATAGTCACCCTGTATATCTGTCTGCAGCCGGAAGCCATGATCATCAAAATCGTCCAGGTCATCTTTGCAGTGCTGATCATCGTGAGACACCGGTCCAATATAGACCGCATGATACACCACAATGAAAACAAAATCTCCTGGCTGCCCAAGCTGTAGCCCATGAAGCCTGCTGACTGCTGGCTGTAACCTGCAGCCCATGAAGCCTGCTGACTGCTGACTGTAACCTGCAGCCCACGAAGCCTGCTGACTGCCGCTGTAACCTGCAGCCCACGAAGCCTGCAGCCTGCCGCTGTAACCTGCAGCCCACGAAGCCTGCAGCCTGCCGCTGTAACCTGCAGCCCATGCAGTACATATCAGGTACATTTCAGTACATTGCACTTGCTGTCTCGCAGCAATAAGGCAGAGGCGGCCCCGCCGGCATCTGCAGCCGGCCGGCCAGTGCCGGCCTCAAGGCGGAAAAATTCATTACACGCGCTGTTCCACAAAAAAACAGAGGTATCACCACACCACATCGGGGTGACGCCTCTGTTTTTTCTTTATCATCTCTGTTTTCCCAGTAGTACCTCTTCTGTTTTCCCAGTAGTATCTCTTCTGTTTTCTCAGTAAGTATTATCTCTTTATTATTCCGGGGCCTGTGATCCGTCGCTGCCAAAGCGTCCCTCATGTCACAGTCAAAGAGGTTTCAGCGCAATCAGCAATACACCCGCGATCAACAGAATCGGCAGAATGTTGAATACAAGTCCGAATGTCACGGCAAAAAAGATAGAGAGCACAAAGCCCAGGCCGCTGATCAGCCATCCCAGGACGCGCAGTCCCGCGCCGAAAATCAATCCTATAACTTTTAAGAATACTAAAAGTATGATAATTGCGATAAGTGTAATCATTTTTTATTCCTTTCCGGAAAATATTCTTTTCCTGAAGATGCTGCAGTCATCAGTTGTCCAAAGTCCGGTATGCATCGTTTTTTTCCCGGCCGGTCTGCAGCAGTTTTCTCCTGTTTGCTATCACATATATCAAAAGCATAATCAAATCATCGACAGGACCGGGTGCCAGATCTACCGGTGAAGCGACATACAATGCCAATACTATCAAAACCAGCACATTGAGCCCGTTTTTCATAGATCATTCCTCCCCCGCCTCTTCGCGGCGCCGGTATTTGGTTCCCGGATATCAGAATATGAATATTCCCTTCTCTGCCTTTCGATCACCAGGCCGAGCTGCCGGCAATAAGCAGGATGCCGGTTGATCCGCTCCGTCAGCCTAAGCATCAGGATCCTTGTTTTTGTATTCATTTCCATTCCAGTTACCCTTTTCGCCCGGTTTCTATTTTCAGCATATCTCATTGTCACTGCAGCCGGCATCACTTATTAAATAGTGCTTTCCGCTCTGCAAGAAAAGAATAATACCATCCGCAAAGACAATAAACTGCCGGAAGGGAGAAATAGGACATACTTTTTATGTAAAAACGGAGAAAAGCTGATCATTTTCTCTGGCCGGCGGGGCAGGCAGAGTCCTGCCATTCCAGCCATTTTTATTTCGACATATATTTCTCGTATAATTCCCGGTTGATGGCGCCGCTGGCAAGCATCTGCTCCGACCAGAGCTGGAGAGTTTCGACCGTTATGGATATTCTTTCCAGAGTCTTCTGAATCTCTACAAAATCTGCTATCTCGTTGGTCTGAATCTCTCCGTCCGCAGTGATCTCAATCAGACGCTCCTGCTGTTTCTGCGCCACATTGAGAGCCGCAAGCATCTCCAGCACAATTCTGGACAGATCCTTGACCTGAATCTCAGGAACGTACTGCTGCCCGATCGGGCATTCGTTTGCGCAGTAATAGTTGCAAAGCTGAGGAGCTTTGTACCCCTCTGCCATCAGGAGAACTTCATCCGGGTGCGGCAGTGAGCGCTCATTTTCAATCTTCTCAATGCGGTCCGCTGTGAGTCCTCCCAGAGTCTCGCTGGCCTCTTCGCGGGTGAGTCCGAGCTGCTCCCTGTAGCGGAAATAAATGTTCTTGTTTTCTTTGGTTGATGCTCTTGCCATAAACTCCTCCGTGAACCTGTTCACGTCAACAATCTGTTTTCTGCTTTTCTGCTTTTCTGCTTTTCTGAATACCATTATCTAATGGTCACTCGATATTATCAACTTGTCTCCGCAAAATCAAGCGGTTCCGCTGCATCCGGGGATATCCGTTTACTCCCTATTGAGGCGTGAGCAGATCAGAAACTCGCGAAAATCGCATTCCAATGCGCTTAAGCGCGCGATTTTGGCTGTGAAGCCCGGGGGTTCCCGCTAAAACCGCTCACCACCACTCGAAAGCGCATCGAGTTCCCTTCCGTTCTGAAAAGTAACCACCCGACATATTTTTTTGCTTGTCAGAGTGTTTTCCTCAAATGAAATCGCAGTTTTTTATGAGTTCAAAAAATATAGTCAATGTGACTATTATTATATTGACATACCGGAACCGGCGTGATAGATTATTTATAGTCAATATGACTATTATTCAGATATTCATTAATCACTTCACGGGACCGGGGCTGCCGGAAGCATTTCTCCCGCGGAAAACGGAACCGGGCAGAGTTTTTAAAAAAGATTTCAAAAGAGTTTTTTAAGGAGCGTGAAAGAACATTTAAAGGAGGAATGAGATGAGCAATATGTTTGATGGAATGTTCATGAAAGTTCAGAAGGGTTTGTGCATGCTTTCTCCCTGCGGAATCGCGGTCAAAACCTCCGCGGGATACCGCAGCTACAATGTGAAGACAGGTAAGCTCCGCAACTGCGACAATATGGTATTCAGTTTCGGGGACGGGATGTTTTTCGTAATTCCCGCTTCCAGGGTAAAGCCGGGAGATATCATCCTGGCAGGAGGAAAGCCTGCCTGCGTCAGGCAGGCCGGAACAGACAGCATCGAAGTGATCAACTACGAGACCGCAAGAGTGGAGACCATCCTCCCCGAGCGTCATATGTTTATGGGAAACACATGGTTCTACGGAAAGATCGTCTCCCTGTTCGGGGACGGCGCCTCCATCGGAGGTAAGGGAAATATCACCAGAATGATGAAATTCATGATGATGAGCAGCCTCTTCGAAAACAGCGGTTCAATGGCTGCAGGGGGAGGCGGCGGAAACGGCGGTCAGGAGGGCGGAATGAATATGCTGCTCCCTCTTCTGCTGATGAAGGGCGGTGGATTTGACGATCTTTTCAGCGGTCTTTTCGAGGAGGATGAAGCGGAGGATACAGATTCCGGTCCTGACGATGATATGGATGAGGACACATTGTTTTAATAGAGACCAGGCCGCGGGCCGGGCACACAGCACCGGTCCCAAAGGCCGGACACATGATAAAGACACATTGTTAATAGAGGACCGGCCGCGGGCCGGGCACATGATAAAGACACTTTTTTCTAGAAGACTGGCCGCAGGCAGGGCACACAGCACCGGTCCCAAAGGCCAGGCAAGTCATACATATATGATTCATGCACAGGAGGTATAAAAATGGGTGGAGGACGTTGGAAAAGAGAAGATTTTGCAAGATATTCCGCTTCGCGCGGAAGAAGTGTATGCGCGGACGGTCATATAGATACATCCGGGATGCGCGGCGCACAGGATATGTACCGGGCAAGGAGCCTGGATCCTGATCTGGATCCCTTCAAAGTTGTCCGCGAGTGCTGCGACAATGATGAGCACCCTGAAACCGTTCCCGTGATCCTTGCTATGGATGTCACAGGTTCCATGGGTGGCGCCTGCCTGAAAACAGCCGCTTCCCTCAACGTGATCATGCAGAATATCCTGGACCAGTACTCCGATGTGGAATTTCTGGTCATGGGGATCGGAGATCTGGCTTATGACCGCGCGCCGATCCAAATGTCGCAGTTTGAGTCCGATATCCGCATCGCGGAGCATCTGGATAAAATCTGGTTTGAGCGGGGAGGCGGCGGCAATAATTATGAGTCCTATACTGCTGCCTGGTACATGGGACTGCATCACACCCACCTCGACTGCTGGAAGAGAGGAAAAAAGGGAATCATCATCACCATGGGCGACGAGCCGCTCAATCCCTTCCTGCCGGCAAAGCGGCTTGCCCAGGTCACCGGAGACAATCTGCAGGCAGATGTTGAGACCCCGGCACTGTATCGCGAGGCACTGGAAAAATTTGAGATCTTCCACATCGCAATCGATGACAAGGAAGATTGCTTCAGCTATTACCGCAATGACATCCGCAAAAGCTTCGGGAAGCTTCTGAAAAAGAGGTACCGTGTTTCCACCCTGGACAGCCTGCCCCGGACGATCCTTGACTGCCTGAGGGAGAGCGGCGTCGGCAAACACGATCCCTGCGGGGCGCAGGAAGGAAAGATGTCTGAAGTCAGCTGGAGCACGGATCCTGAAGAAAATCAGGCCGGTGAGACAGAAGGCACTGGTCCTGCGGCAAAAAATTTTCACGAAGCGGAGTCCGGTCACACAGGTCCTGAAAGAATCTCTGAAAATGGCCCTGGTAAAACAGAATCGGACAAAAACGGCAGGTTCAGAGGGCTGTTCGGTCTATTCAGCGGCCTGGATACAGCCCGCTGGTAATAACGGTCATTCCGTGTAAAAACGGTTATTCCGTGAAAGGCAGAACCCGCACAGTTTAACCGGCGCTCTACGGAAGGCAGAACATGCACAGATAAAACCGGCGCTCTACGGAAGGCAGAACATGCACAGATAAAACCGGCGCTCCACGGAGCGCCGGACATACACAGGCAGGTGCCCTGGAGCTCCGGCCGTTTACAGTTTAGCCTGCGCTCTACGGAGCGCAATGAATAAGGGTACGCAGCTTTTCGTCCGCGGGAAAAGGAAGGAGAAAGCCATGCAGGAAATCAAAATAATCATAGGTGCATCCTACGGGGATGAAGGAAAAGGCCTGGCGGCGGACTATTTCGGCTCCCGCGGGTCCTCCGATCTTGTCGATCTTGTCAATGTCCTGACCAACGGCGGCCCTCAGAGGGGACATACGGTTGAAATGCCGGACGGTCTCAGGCATGTCTTCAAGCACTTCGGGGCTGCTTCATTCAGAGGGGCCGCTTCCTATTTTGACAGACAGTTCCTGGTCAATCCCATGGAATTCGTTCGGGAATACGAGGAGCTCTCTTCTATCCACAAAGCCCCCATGGTCTTCATGCATCCGGACTGTCGCTTCACGACTCCCTGGGACATGATGGTCAACCAGATGCTTCGGGAGAAGAAAGGAATCCACAACAGCTGTGGATACGGAATCTGGGAGACAGTGCTCCGTTATCAGAGAGGATGGGGTATCTCCTTTGACACCTTCGCGAAGATGACCAGGGATGACCGGCTGGCTTATCTGCGCAGGATCCGGGACCTGTATTTTTATGAAAGAATCCGGGAAATAGAAAACAACAGGGTAGAGCCTGCCGGGAAAACTCCAGAAACTGCCTCTTTTTGCACAGGAACGCATAATCCGTTTGAAAATTTTGCCGCCGGTCTCCCCTATTTTCGGGACATGGCTGACTGCTTTTTCTCGGAAGAACTGCTCTACCATTTCGAGGAAGACTGCGAATGCATGCGCCGCCTCTGCCCTGCGCGTCCGGAATCTTTTTTGAAACACTTCCGGACAGTGATTTTTGAAAATGCCCAGGGACTGCTTCTGGATGGAAATTTAAAAAAAGAGGAGGAATTCACCACTCCTTCCACGACCGGCATCGGGAAAGTATTTCAGACTGTGGAAAGGGTTTTCCGGGGAGCAGACGCAGAGGTCTGCTACATCACCCGTTCCTATCTGACACGGCATGGGGACGGCCCTATGGAAAATGAGATCAAAGGCAATCAGCTCAGGGATCAGCTGCCAGGCGTCGGGGCGGACGTCACAAATGTTGAGAATTCTTTTCAGGGAAGACTTCGATATGGTATGATGGATGCGGATTTACTGGTCAAAAGGATACAGGAAGATTACGCGCGCGCCTGCGGATCCACCCAAAACCATTACCGGTCTTCGCTGATGGTCACCCATATGAACGAATACGCGGGAGTCGATACAGGGCTCCTGGCGGACCGATTCGGAACATTATACCTTTCGGGCGGAAGAACCGGCCGGGATGTCATGACATATTCCACAGGTCACAGGTATTGCGCGGTGCATCCCCTGTCCTTTTCGCGCATATCACCCCGTCCTTATGAAGTCACGGGTATTGCGCGTTGAAGAATAAAGCAATCGAAAGAGGATGATTCTCAGCATGCATTCAGAACAGCAGTACCTGAACAACTATGATCCGTCACTTTTCGAACACCCTTCAGTGACTGTCGACATACTGATTTTCACCGTATGGGACAAAAAGCTCCGCCTGCTCCTGATCAAAAGGAATATCTATCCCTTTTATGGTAAGTGGGCCATCCCCGGTGGTTTCCTGCAGATGGACGAGTCTGCGGATGAGGCGGCAGTGAGGCGCATCTATGAAGAAGCCGGTGTAAAAAATGTCCACATGGAGCAGCTTTATACCTTCTCTGCTGTCAACCGCGACCCCCGCACCAGAGTTATTTCCATCGCCTATCTGGCGACCGTGCCTTTCGAGAAGCTTCAGTACAGTGCCGGGGAAGGGGCGGATGAGGCCGCCCTGTTCACAGTAGAAGGGGTCACGGAAACCAGCCTCAATGACGATCCTGAAAAGACTGTCCTTCCGGACTCCGAAAATCTGATTCTGACCAGTCCCGACGGAGTGTCCATAAAAGGAACTGACCTGGCATTTGACCACGCGGAAATCGTCCGTACCGCAGTCCGGAGAATGCGGGGCAAGCTCAATTACACGGATCTTTCCTTCGGATTTCTGAACGACCCTTCTGCTTTTTCACTTACAGAGCTGAGAAACATCCACGAGGCGATCCTGGGGCACACTCTGGATATCGGAAATTTCCGCCGTACGATCAAGCGGGAATACGAGAGTACAGGCAGAATTGTCGAAAAAGGTCTGGAAAAAGGCTCCGTAGGCAGACCCGCAGTGCTCTACAGCTACAAAAGCTAGAAGGCAGACAAACCGGACTCTTTCCTCTCCTGCCGGGAATTGTCTCCCGTCATCTTTACACAGGCCTTACCCCAAAAATACCGGCAGACTGTCACAAACCTGACAGCCTGCCGTTTTTAGTATTTATTCAGATATTTCTCCCGGTCTTTATCATCAGATCCCTTCGACAGTCACCTCAAAGTACAATTTCCTGTCTGCCGGCAGGAAGCCGGGAGGAATGCTCCCGTCTTCCGGGCTCATTTCCCGGTATTGGGAGTCTGCCCCCATCAGGGCACAGCGCACGTTGGTATAATGCACCGGTGGAAGTTCATAGGGATGTGAAGCCGCTTCCAGTTCCTGATGAGAGTAGGGAAGAGCGGAGAAGTCCATGGCAGCCCGCCCCGGTGCATCTAAAGATGCATCATAAGCTGCATTTGAAGGGGCATCTGAAAGTGCCTTTGAAGGTGCATATAAACCGCTGCGGCCTTCCTGACAGAATATTCCCTCTCTGCTTCCCGCTGTAAAACGGATCCCTCTTCCCAGGCGGTCAGTCACGCAGGCCCATCGTACGCCGGAGCGGCTGCCGCATTCCTGAGGGACGGGGTGATGTGTCATATTTTCCGCCACTTTACAGCTATAGATCCCCAGCCTGGCCCCCCGGCTGCAGCCGGCATAGTTTTCAGCCGGTCCGTTACCGTAGAAAGTGAACCTGTCCAGATCCGCGTTCAGCCGGAAACTGAAGCCGAATACAGGCAGGGGAGGAATTGCCGGGAACAGGCCTGCCTGATCATTCCCTGTGCCGTGTTGATCGGAACCAATCCTGTCAGGCACCCATTCCAGAGACATGATGAGACGGCCGTCCCCATAAAACCGGTATCCCGCTGCAGCTGATCCTCCCGAAAAAGGAAGCTGATATTCCTGATGGAGGAAAAAGCATTCATCCTCTGCGAAAATCCTCAGTGTCTCCCGGCGTGGAATCAGATATTCTTCCGCCAGTTTCCATATTCCGCATCGGGCCGCCTGGCTCTTGTCGGCGTCATTGCCGGAAGGAGCGCGCCAGAAACACGGGCGGGGCATTTTTTCAAACAGTTCTGCACCCGCAAAAGAGGACCTGCCGCCCCTTGCTGATCCGCCGGAAAGACTGCCTGCCGGATAAAGGCCGCTTCCACGGCGGAAGGACACAATCCCGCCCTGCGCAAGTGAAAACAGAGCCTCGAAACTGTCGCCCCGGATTCCGATATGACCGGGCCCGCGGGTCAGATCCAGCCATCCGCAGGAAGTCCGAACGGCAAACTGGATCGTCTCATCTGTGTCGCGTATCTCCACAGCGCCTTCAGACAGGGCGGGCTGTCTCATATCTGTATTGCTTAAAGAGACTGCGTTCTTCCCGGTGTCAGAAGCCGTTTCGTTTCCACAGCCGGAGACAGTTTCTGTCTCATCGTCGGAGACGGTGCCTTTTTCTGTCAGGAAAACTCCCTGCCCGAAGGCTGTCTCATATCCTTTTCCCGCCCAGGCGCAGTCCCGGCGCAGGCGCATCGAGACTGTCACCGCATACTCAACAGGCAGTGATGTTTTCTCAGCCCCGATCTGCTGTATTTTTTGCAGAATCGCCTGCGGAAGGGTGTACTCCTCTTCTGAGAGCGGAGGAACTGCTGTAATCAGAAGAGTTTCCGCAATCCTCTCTCCCTCCCGGTCCAGGCACACGACGCAGTCATACCGGTCAGTTGAAGTGAACAGATTGTCGTTCCTGATCAAAACACGGTCTCTGCCCACCTGCAGCCGGATGCTCTGGTAATGATAAGCAGTCTCCTGCATCCTGCCGGCATAGGGGCGGCGCATTCCATCTATTATGCCACTGTCTGTTTTGCTGCCCGGGGAATTGTCAGGATCTCCATCAGCCATGTCCTCGCCGATTCTGCTCCTATAGGCCAGGAAGTCCTCGCCATAACGGTTTCTGAGTCGGATGGACGGTTCAATAAACTCAGGGATGAATTCTCCCTGATCCGTGAGTTCACACAATGCCGGGCAGGCACTGCAGTTCACATTGGCTGAGGACTCTGCCGGTATCCGTTCTGCTGTATCGGATTCAGGGAAGTCTCCCGTGACCAGATAGATGCCGAGCTCATCACAGAAGCGGTCGAGAACAGGCGAGTGAGGATGACGGCCGGTGCGCACAGCATTAATATTGATCTTTTTCATCAGGAGAAGGTCCTGATAAACTGTATCCGCCGGCACGGCATGCCCGCTGTCGCAGGAAAACTCCCGGTAATCCACTCCCCGGAAAAAAATCTTCTTTCCGTTGAGATAAATTCTGCCGTCTTTTTTCCCGAAACGGCGGAAGGCCACCTTTTCACGGACGATTTCCAAAAGAACCTGCCCCGTTTCATCGTATGCTTCAGTTTTCTCAGATTCATCTGCCGCTCCGGCTTCTGTTTCTTTGATTTCTTCTTTTATTTCTTTCGTTTCTTCTATTTCTTTCGGCTCTTCGATTTCTTTTTTTTCTTCTGCGTCTTTTATTTCTTCTGCTTCTTCTCTTTTTTCAGAAATCAGACGAAGGATCAGATCGTAGAGTTGGGGGTCTTCCGCACTCCAGAGAGCAGGGGATGCAAGCTCCTCCGAAATGCGTACCTTACAAGATTCTGTACCGTTAACAGCCGCCGATCCCTCCAGAACCTGTTCTTCTCCCTTTTTCAGGGCGTAATAAAGACGCAGGCGCTGCTTCCTGCTTTTTTCCCGGTCTGCATATGGCTTTGAGATCTGAACCTGCGCTTCAATTTTCAGCCTTCCGGTCTCCAGGTTCTCATCCGGTTCCGGAAGGATCCGCAGGTCAAAGAGATGGGCCGCGGGAACTGTATAGAGATACACATCTCGGAAAATACCGGAGAAGCGGTAATGATCACGGCTGTCCTGCCGGCTTGAGGATGTCCGCCCGAAGACACGCACTGCAAGTGTATTTTCTCCCTCTGCCAGAAAAGGAGTCAGGTCAAATTCCGAGGGGGCAAAACAGTCTTCGCTGTACCCCACATAATGTCCGTTGCACCACAGGGCAAAGCCGCCCTCCACCCCCTGAAAAGAGATAATCAGAGGGCTGCCCTCCTCCACGAACCTTTTCATCGAGGAAGAAAGGCAAAAATATTTCACATAGGAAGCAGTGGGGTTAAAATCAAAAAGGTCCTGACCGGGAATGATATTTTCCCGTATGCCCGCATGATCCTGATAAACGGGATCGGGTATAACTCCATATCCTTCCATTTCAATATTCGAAGGAACACGGATATCCGCCCAGAGATGGCAGTCATAGTCCGGTGACTCAAATCCTGCAGCCGAATCTGCCGGCTTCGCCGCGCAGGAAAATTTCCACGATCCATTGAGTGAAAAGCGAAAAACGGAGCGGCCGGCTGTTCCTGCCGGCTGCCGCGCGCCTCTTGCCAGTTCCGCCTCATCCGCAAAAAACAAATGATTGGAATGGACCGGCAGACAGTTCTCCCGGATGCGGTCCGGATCCGCAATGATCGAGAGATCAAATACTTTCTCTCCCGGCCAATTTCCATCAGACAAGGCCTGACCGGTCTCTGTCCCGGCCCCCGCCTTACTGGTCTCCGCCATATTGGTCTCTGCTTTGGTCTCCGCCTGGTTGGTCTCTGCTTTGATCTCCGCCTGGTTGGTCTCTGCTTTGTTCCCGGCGTGATCCGGGTTCTCCCCGGGCGCAGTCTGCCCCTTCTCTTCCTCGCTCAGCCTGTTTTTGGCCATGCGCCGGTTCCTGTTCTCCTCCGCAGTCCTGGCTGCATTCACCATGTACCTGGCATACTTCTGAAGGAAGGACTCGAGCCTGTCTCCGATTCCGTCAAAGCAGATCCCGAGCAGGTCTTCGCCGCTGCTCTCTCTGTGCCGCTTGAGCCTGGTGCGGAACCTCTGGATCGTCCGCAGGCTGAGAGGCTGTCCGACAGCATTCGTGATATGAAGCGCTGTCCGCAGACGCAGGTCAAACATGGCCGCTTCCACCAGATCCTCATCCGACATTCCCCGGATCTCCTGCAGGAGCATAGCCCCCGCAAGCACATTGACGGGAACATTTCTCCTTGACTTCCTCTCGCTGTAGAGCGGCGCGAAAATCTTTTCATCTATATAGGGAAAAATATCCGAAGCAAAGGCTACTGCCCAGGATTTCTCCAGTGCTTCTTTTTCTTTCCCTGTCAGCGGACCGAGCTCCGTCCCAAAACCAAGCTGTTCATAAGTATATGTGGATAGTGCCATCTCTATTTCCCCGATATTCTGTCTGTGAGCATTTTCTGACTGCTTAAGATCTATTAATCATACCAAAATTGCAGCGCTCTTCCAACAAACATTTAAAGAGTGAAAAATATCGTCGATACGATTTTTTTCACTCCGGATGTTTGTGCCGCGAAACGGCTCAAACATCCAGGAGACAGGGCACGGTTCTATGTCTCCTCCGTCTGCTCCGGAGTGTCCGGTTTTGCCGGAAAAAAAGCAATAAATCCGTGAAATCCTCCGGGGAATTTTATTTGCAAAAAAAATATATATTTATTTGTTTTCTAAGAATTCTTTAATTATTCTCCAATAGAATTTATAATATACATAGCAAACAGCAACCAACACAATCATTCAACTACTAAACTACTATAAGGAGGTGTTTTATGAAAAAACACAACAAAGCCATGCTGGCAAAAGTAATCGCCGTCCTGCTTGCTATTACTGCTTTAGCACCTGCAGTCTATGCTGCCGATAAAGCTCCCGGGAAGGTGATCGGTGTGCAGGCTGCCGAAGAGGCAGCATTCAATGATGCCGGTGTTAAAAAGGAGGATGTCTCCAACATCCGCACCAATCTTGAACTCGATGACGGCAGATATATCTACGATGTGGAATTCTTCGTAGGCAACGTGGAATACGATTATGAAATCCTTGCCGAAAACGGCGATATTTTGGAGAAGGACAAGGAAGTGAGAAAGCATTTAGCCGGCAATGACAACAGTCCTGCAAAGGCCACAGCTTCTGATAATGCCGCGGATAAAAAGACCGACAAATACATCGGTGTTGAGAAAGCCAGGAAAATCGCTCTGGAGCATGCCGGATTAAAGGCAGATGAAGTCACCTACATGAAGGTTGATCTGGACAAGCATGAAAGAATTCCCGAATATGAGATCGAGTTCTTCTATGGAGATATGGAATATGAATATGATATCGACGCTGTGACCGGTAAGGTTCTCGAGTTCTCTTCCGAAATTGACGACTGATTTGTTTTTGAGGGTCAAGCTCATAATCGCAAACAGGGAAGTCTGTCAGGTAGAGACAGCAGCTCCTGCGGAGATATAAGAACAGACAGCAACAGCTGCCATCAGTAACATATCCTGTATTCGTGTACAGTGCAGCGGGCCTCGCAAAGCGGCCCGCTGTTTTTTGCAGTCCGCCGACAAGCCCGCTCATCATTCATTTTTCGTTTTTGTATTTTTTCGAGTCCAATACGGCAAAACCGTCTCTGAAGAGCAAAAAATATCAAACTACGGATTGACAAAAAAACTGCTTCTGAGTAATATCCGAATCAAGGTAATCGGGAGTAGCCAGCACAGGCTTGGAATAAAAGTTTGTGTGACATATTTCGTCAGTACGGGAATTGAAACCCCGGAATATGTTATTGAGAGGCGAGACTTTTACTGCATGTTTTCCGTGCAGTAAGAGTCTTTTTTTTATGACATTGCCCGTCCAATGGTTTTTCCTCCCTGCAGCGGACACTGGCCGGCCGGGGCATAAGGCAGCAGGGCTGATGCTTCTGCCCTGTTTCTTCATCACGCAGGATTCGCCGGCGGATCCGAATCTGAATAAATCCGTTTAAGAAGGAGGTTTGATTTGTCATCATGATATTAGTGTATTTTCTGGTTTTGGTCGCGGGATTTGCCGCCCTGGTCAAGGGCGCTGACATGTTTGTGGACGGAAGCGCTTCTCTGGCGAAAAAATTCAATGTCTCGGAGCTGGTCATCGGTCTCACGATCGTGGCATTAGGCACCAGCGCGCCGGAGTTCGCTGTCAGCACCACAGCTGCCCTCAGCCATTCCAATGAGCTTGCCCTCAGCAATGTCGTCGGATCAAATATCTTTAATCTCCTGGTCGTTCTGGGATTCTGCGCGATGTTTTCCCCGATTCCGATCTCATCCGAGATCATAAAGAGAGATTTTCCCTTTTCCATTCTTGTGACAGTGGCGATCCTGGTCTTCGGCGGGGGACTTGCCATGGGAGGAGCGGAAAGCCGGACGATCGGAATGATCAGCAGACCGGAAGGTCTGATCCTCCTGGCCTTATTCCTGGCCTATATGATCTTTCTGGTAAAGAATGCGAAAAATGACCCTCAGCAGGAGGCAGAAGCCGGGCTTTATGCGGACATCAGTCTCAAAAAATGCCTGCTGCTCATGATCGCAGGCATCACACTCATTGTCGCCGGCGGTCAGGCAGTAGTCAATTCCGCCAAGTCGATCGCATATTTCTTCGGCATGTCGGAAACGCTTGTAGGACTTACGATCGTTGCTGTCGGCACTTCTCTCCCCGAGCTTGTCACCTCGATCGTAGCAGCCCGCAAGCATGAAAACAGTCTCGCGGTGGGCAACGTCGTGGGATCCAACCTCTTCAATCTCATGTTTATCCTCGGCTCTACCGCTGCCATTCATCCCCTGGCCGTCACCGCCGAGCTTTCGGTCAACCTGGTTTTCCTGATCTTCATCAGCGTACTGAGCCTTGTCTTTATCATTACCAGGAGAGAACTGAGCAGGGCGGAAGGAGCCGTAATGACTATGCTGTATGTGGGTCAGGTCGCTCTTTCAGTCATCAGTTGATTTTCAAGAATTGATTATCAAAATTGTTTTCCGAAAAACGCTCAGAAGCAATGCCCGGTAACACTATTCGGAAAAAAGCCCGTCAGCAGTACTCAGAAACAGTGCTAAGAACAGTGTTAAGAAACAATGCCCGGAATCTCCTATGTAACATGGCGATGTTCCGAATCTTATGACACTTTAATGACATTTTTTATGACATACTTTTTTTTAGCCCCATCAGAAAAGACAGAGGATCAGCCCCTGTCTTTTTTCATATCTGTCGTATTATCTTATCTGACTTTGCACTATTCTTCTGCCAGGTCTCCGGTATAGCACTGCGGTCTTCCGTCAGGCTTTTCCCCGGCTGCCATACCTCCACCGGCAGAGAACCCGCTCGGCAATTTCCAGGGCTGCGTACATCAGGGCGCTCATACCCATGAGCAGGAGGATCCCGCTGTACATCTCTGGGTAGCGTCTTGCGCGCCGGATGCGTCCGCGCGCCGCACGGGTACACGTGTGGCATTTGCGGCATTTGCGGCAGTCCGCAGCCACAGACTTTATGCTAAAGACCAGTATACCACACACGGGCGGAAATGGGGGCAAAAGTGCGGAATACTGGAATACTATCTGCGAATATCTGAAAACCGTACGTGAACAATATTCCGCGTTTCAGGAATGTCTGCACAGTAATGCGCTCCCCGGTGACTCAACATTCCCGGGAAAATAACCGTTGAAAAGGCCGGCTGAAATTTGTACCATTATTACAGGATTAACGCGTTCAGGCCGGCAAAACAATCAGAAATCATAATAGCTGCAGCAATCGCAAATCGCAGAACAAATCAAAAGCAATCCGGTGATATGTCAAAAGAGGAGGTAAGCATATGGAATTTAAAGAAGTGATAAAAGCACGTTATTCCTGCAAAAAATATGGGGACCGCAAGGTTGCTCCTGAGAAAATCCAGGCCATTCTGGAAGCCGGGCGTCTGGCTCCCACGGCAAAGAACCTGCAGGAGCAGCATGTGTATGTGATCCAGTCCGCAGAAGGCCTTTCCAAAATCGATGAGGTGACACCCTGCCGCTACGGCGCACAGACTGTGCTTGTCGTCGCTTTCGACAAAACCAATGTCTTCACCTATCCCGGAGAAAAGCGGGATTCCGGTATCGAAGATGCCTCAATTGTGGCCACCCACATGATCCTGGCTGCAGCAGATGAAGGAGTGGACAGCTGCTGGCTCAACAACTTCGACCCCGACAAACTGGCGGCAAGCCTGGGTCTGCCCGAGAATGAAGAGATTCTGATGGCTATGGATCTGGGCTATGCGGCTGAAGGAACCGGTCCTCTGCCGAATCACAACAGCCGCAAGCCTCTGACCGAGACCGTGACCTATCTTTGAGCCTGTGACGGGTTCTGCCCCACCGGGAGATCCTCCCGCTGAGGGTTCTTCTCCAGCCGGAGCTCCTCCCCGCTGAGGATTCTTCTCCAGCTGAATTTTAAAAGCCCTGCAAGGCATCCCACCAGCCGGTGTGACTGCCTTTGCGGGGCTTTTTTATCATTTCCGAATACTGCTGTCGGATATAAAGAAAGATTGTAAAAAAACGAAGTCCAAAAACAAAACTCAGACTACGCCTGTCCGGAAAGGAAGGAGCAGGGATCTCCATTACCCGATAGTCACCTCGCCGCAAAGGTTCAGCTGAAAATATTCTCTGATCTCGCGGGGGTCTTCCGTCTGTCCCAGGACCCACATGAGCTTGGTGACAGCTGCCTCAGCGGTCATGTCATAGGCCTGCAGCACACCTGCTTCCAGCGCCCGCCTGCCTGTCTCATACACCGAGAGGCTGCTCCCTTCAAAGCGGCACTGGGTGCCGACCAGAACAGTGATCCCCTGTTCTGTCAGTTTCCTGATCTCACCTATGAAATCATGTTTTAAAAAAGGCATCCCAATGCGCGATAGCCATTTTCCACATACATATCCAGGACCTCGCGGTAAATGCCGGGAAAGAGCTTGAGAACAGCCACTTTAGGGCAGAAGCCGTTCTGAAGGCGGAAAACGCCGTTTTTCGGGGGTATCACCCTGGTGTTGATCTTCATTCCGATCGAACTGATCTCAGCGACATTTTCACAGTTGATGCTGTCAAAGGCGTCAAAGCTCAGCGACCGCACCTTGGAGGCGCGGCAGCCAAGCATCACCTTGCGGTTGAAGGCGACAAAAACGCCCGCGCATCCGCTCTGGGCCATAAAAATAGCGCAGCGGAGATTCTCCATGGCATCTGCCACAGGGTCGTTGCGGAGCATAAAGGAGAGCATGGAGGACGTATAGGCCAGCGTATCTGTGCCATGGATCACTACAATGCCGTCGTACACAGATCTGTTCTCACTGATCAGCTCAGCCAGGTTTGACCAGTCCTCCGGAAAAATGTTCGCGCTGTCCAGCGAGGCGTATTCCTTTGTCGTTATTTCAGCCTTACCGGCGACAATATGCAGTTCCTCCAGCATGGAATCAGTGGTGAGTCCCGGGGTCAGTCCGTGCTGCCTCGCAACCGAGGACAGGGTTCCTCCCGTATTTATAATCAATACTTTCCTGCTCATCTCTTGAATCCCTACACCTTTCATCCGCTCCCGTCTCCGACGTGGAACAGCGTTCATGACAGATTATTTATGACAGAACATTTCCGGATAAAAATATCGAATGATTTTTGGTTTTTTCCAGGTAATTGTCCTGCTTTTTTGCTCTTCTGTTCTTCTGCTCTTCTGCTCTTCTGCTCTTCTGTTCTTCTGCTCTTCTGTTCTTCTGTTCTTCTGTTCTTCTGTTCTTCAACCCGGTCGGTCATTGAACCTTGATTTGTATAAACAGCTTAATTGATTTCATGCAATGCGTCAATAACCCCAAAAGCTCACAGGACAAGCACAGGGCAGTCACAGGACAGATCCCTCAAGCCGTAAAGATTAAAGGTCAGAATACAGGCGGCAGGCAGAAGTCTTTGCGGACAGCAAAGTGAGCCGCAAGGGAGGCGGCCTGCCTGCTCATTGACTGCAATGAGTCAGACACAGTCCTTCCCTGCGGCTCACATTCGTGAGAATTTTTAAATATTTACTTCCGAATCAGTTTTCAGCATTACCAGAGAACGGCTTTGGTCTCGAAGGGTCTGAGGGATTCGATCCTGACCGCCTGGTCTGAAGCAGCTGTATCGGCGTAGTTGCCTATGAGAATCTTTCCGGCAGGTGCCTCAAATGCAGTGCCCAGGGCCTGTTCTGTCCCGCGCAGGTTGCAGAATACGCTGAGTTTCTGCCCGTCCAGCATTCTATCATAGGAGATAATGTTCTCATTTCCGGCATCGGTAAAACGGATCTCTCCGTCCGCGATGATCTCATACTCTTTGCGGAGCGCGACCAGCTTTTTGTAATAATTCAGGATCGAGTCGGGATCCTTCTGTTCGGCTTCCACATTGATGTAGGAGTGGTTAGCGGGTATACCAAGCCAGGGGGTTCCATCCGTGAAGCCGGCTTTTTCGCTGCCGTCCCACTGCATGGGTGTGCGGCCGTTGTCGCGGCTGCGGGCGCCGATAATCTCCAGCGCTTCCTCTTTGCTCCTGCCCTCCTCTTCCATGAGGATGCGGTAGTAATTGGTGCTCTCGACGTCCTGGTACTGGGAGATGTCTGTATAGCCGGGGTTGGTGATGCCAAGTTCCTCGCCCTCGTAAATATAGGGCGTACCGCGCATCAGGTGAATGAGGGAGGCCAGCATTTTCGCGGACTCCTTCCAGTACTTTTTGTCGTCGCCGAAGCGGGAGACGGCGCGCGGCTGGTCATGGTTGCACCAGAACACAGCGTTCCACGCGTTGCCGTCCTGCATACCCTCCTGCCATTTGACGAAGAGGCGGCGCAGCTCATTGAAATCAGGCTCCATCAGGGCCCATTTTTGACCGTTTTTGTAGTCCACCTTGAGGTGGTGGAAGCTGAAGACCATCTTGAGTTCTTTTTCATCGGGGTTGGCATAGCGCAGGCAGTTGTCCAGGGAGGTGGACGACATCTCGCCGACTGTCATGTAGTCCGCGATGCCTGTGTCGCCGACAAGTTCCTGCAGATGCTGATGGATGCGGGGACCATCGGTGTAAAAACGCCTGCCGTCGCCCTGGAAATCGTCTTCAAGGACATCCGGTTTGGAAATCAGGTTGACCACGTCAAAGCGGAAGCCCGCCACGCCCTTGGCCTTCCAGAAGCGGATGACATTTTTGAGTTCCTCGCGGACCTCAGGGTTTTCCCAGTTGAGATCGGCCTGCGAGACATCAAAGAGATGCAGGTAGTATTTGCCCAGTGAAGGGACATACTCCCATGCGTTGCCTCCGAATTTGGATACCCAGTTTGTGGGGGCATGGCCGTCCACGGGATCCCTGAACATATAGTAATTCATGTATTTGGGATCGCCGGTAAGAGCCTTCTGAAACCACTCGTGGTCAGTCGAAGTGTGATTGAAGACCATGTCAAACATGAGGCGGATATTATGCTCTTTTGCTTCCCGGATCAGGGCATCAACGTCCTCCATCGTGCCGAACATGGGATTGATAGCAAGATAATCCGCGACATCATATCCGTTATCATTCATAGGGGATTTGAAAAAAGGTGTGATCCAGAGATAATCGATTCCCAGGTCCTGCAGGTAGTCCAGCTTCTGCCGGATTCCGTTGATATCCCCTATTCCATCTCCGTTTGAATCACAGAAAGATTTGACATAGATCTGATAGACGGTACTGTTTCTGAAATCGCTCATCTTTTTCCCCTCTTAACGCATTTATGATTTGTTCCCTTTGTCCCGGAGCGTTTTTAAAAATTTTTTTAAATCTGTTCTTTCTGCCAGGGGCAGTTTTCAAAAACTGTCCCCGGCGTAAGTTTTATATTTTCTCCGGGACTCTCCTCCCCTGCATGCTCTCCCGGCTGCGGGCTTTTACACCCGCAGCGGAAAAGCGGCGGGAAAGATCAACCGATTGTAGCGATCTTAGTGTCTCCTGCAGTCACTGCCTTGCCGTTTTCGAACGAGAGATTCTCATTTCCGTTGTCCTCGGTCACAACCATCATGGTGACCAGGGGATGACCGGCAGCTTTGATCTTGGCTGTGTCAAATGTGATCAGCTTGTCGCCTTTACGGACGACCTGACCTTCCTTGACATGGCAGGTGAAACCGTCGCCGTTCATGCTGACGGTGTCGAGACCGACGTGGAGCAGGATTTCCGCTCCGTTGGCAATGCGGAGGCCGACTGCGTGGTTGGAGGCCGGCATGGTGGTCGTAACGACCGCATCCGCGGGAGAAACGAGCACATTGTCTGTAGGTTCAATGGCAATTCCTTCGCCGAGGGCGCCGGAAGCAAAGACCTGATCAGGTACTTCGTGAATATCAACTGTCTTGCCGGAGAGGAAGGCGCCCATCTCTACGGGACCGGAGACGGTCTCAAGACCCGCTCCCTCAGCAGCCTCGGCAGCTTCCGCCGCCATAGCGCTCTCTGCCGCCAGGGCTTCGGCCTGCTTGTCAATGCCGCGCGCCTTGCCCAGCACAGTGGTCAGAATAAAGGGTACACAGACTGCGATCAGCATGGCGATTGCATAGAATCCCCAGAACTGAGGCTTGATGGACAGGATGCCGGGAAGTCCGCCGACACCGATACTGGAGGACATGCAGCCTGTCAGAACGGAGAACATGCCGGCAATAGCGGAGCCTGTCATACCGCAGACGAAGGGGAACATGTACTTGAGGTTGATACCGAAGATAGCGGGCTCTGTGACGCCCAGATAACAGGAGATGCAGGAAGGAACGTTGACTTCCTGAGCCTCTGCGTTCTTTCTCTGGAGGAAGATCATGCCCAGAACGGCGCTTCCCTGCGCGATATTGGACAGAGCGATCATAGGCCAGAGCATTGTGCCGCCGAAGTCAGCGATCAGCTGCAGGTCGATGGCGTTGGTCATGTGATGCAGACCGGTGATGACCAGCGGTGCATACACAAAGCCGAAGATCGCGGCGAAGACAACTTTCAGAGGTCCGGTGATTCCCGCGTAAACGATGGAGGAGATAATGGAACCGATCTTCCAGCCGATGGGGCCGAGGATGAAGTGGGCCGCCATGACCGCGAGGGTCAGACTGAAGAAGGGTACAAAGATCATCGACACCACTGCGGGTATGACCTTGCGGAAGAATTTTTCCAGATAAACCAGTGTAAAGGCTGCCAGCATGGCAGGGATGACCTGGGCCTGATAGCCGATCATGTTGACCTGGGCGAAGCCGAAGTTCCACTTGGGAATATCAGCGGCAGCTGTGGTCGCCACAGCATAGGCGTTGAGCAGCTGGCCGGATACCAGCGTCATGCCCAGGACCAGACCCAGCATTTCTGTGGTGCCCATCTTTTTGGTGATGGACCAGCAGATGCCGACCGGAATACCGACGTGGAAGACCGCTTCACCGATCAGCCACAGGAAATGGTCGATGCCTGCCCAGAACTGGGACAGCTCGACCAGGGTGTGTCCGCCCTGGAAGACATAGAGACTGTCGATACAGTTTCTGAAGCCCAGGATCAGACCGCCGGTGATGATAGCCGGCAGCAGCGGTGTAAAGATTTCCGCCAGCACCGTCGCCAGACGCTGCAGCGGATTCTGGTTCTGCTTGGAAGCCTGTTTGACAGCGTCCTTGGAGACGCCGGAAATACCGGATACTTCCGTAAAATCATTATAAAACTCATTGACCGTATTTCCAATGATGACCTGGAACTGACCCGACTGTGTGAAAGTTCCCTTTACCACCTTCATGGATTCGATCTTCTTGATGTCCGCCTTGCCCGGATCATTCAGGACAAAACGCATTCTGGTCATGCAGTGAGCGACAGCGGCTACATTCGACTTTCCGCCCACATACTCCAGAAGTTCCTTACAATCTTGTGTGTACTTTCCCATTACAACCTCCGTCATGTAAGTAAGATTTCTGTTAAACTCCCGCTTCGTACGTAATACAGTATTGAGATAATCTGAATACAGTGTTTCAATCTCATAAAAAGTATTAAGCTCATTTCAAACAATAATAAGATCTCTTAAAACAGTATTGAGATTACTTAAAACAGTATTGAGATTACCTGAATACATTATTGAGACTGGTTAGTGCTTTCGTCTCTCCGTCATGTCGATCAACAAATTAACTGTATATTATTAAAGCTGCGCGCTGCTCTAATAATTCCCTGTAAACCGTTCAGGAAACCCGATACAGCGGGTTGTCTGAACCTTTTTTTGTATGAGCTCATTGTATCTTGTTTAAACAACTATGTCAACTGTTTTTAGCATTTTTGTTCAAACAAATAGTTATGTCCAATTCCTCTCCTGCCATGTTTATTCAGGGATAAAACTTCAAGACGGGTTCAGCAAAATACCGTCATCTCCCCCGGAACTTATTGCGGAAAAAGCAAAAAAAGCAGGAAGCACTACCCATGATGTCAGTACTTCCTGCATGTCAAACATTCAATTTTAAATTTTTTTCAGCTGTTTCTTTATTATTCTCTGCTGGCCTCAGCTCTTGCGCCTCATGGCCATTGTCGAGAACACAAAGCGGTCAGGCCTGTGACGTGACTGCGTGTACTCAAACATGACTCCGTCCGCATTGAAGGTGTGGGAAGACACCACTGCCAGGCAGTCGTAATCTCCCAGATCAAGATATTTGCGGTCCATCTCGGTCGCCTTTTCCACGGTCATCATGCGCTTTGCCGTGACGATCGTCTCTCCCAGGACATTTTCCATATAGTGGTAGACAGAATCCGCCGCAATTTCCTTATTGAGTCCCGGAACCACGGATTTGAGAAACCAGTTGTTATCCATGATCACGGGCGTGTTGTTGATATACCGCACACGCTGAAGGTAAAAGACCTCCGCGCCGACTTCAAATCCCAGCCTCTCATGAAGACGTTCGTCAACAACAAATTCTGTAAAAACCAGAACTTTGGTGTGATACTCCAGGTTGTTTCTCAGAGCCGCTTCCTTGAGGCTCTCGATCACACCGATTGAAAAATCCGACCATTCTCCCTTCTGATAGATCACGACGACACCCTTGCCGTGAATGCTCTGTACATACCCGATCTCAGAGAGTTCTTTCACCGCCCTGCGGATCGTGTTTCTGGAACATTTGTACATCTCAACCAGAGTGTACTCTGTCGGCAGGCAGGATTGAGGCTTGTAGATTCCCTTCTCAATCTTTCTTTTCAAATCATCATAAATAAAGCTGTATTTCTTCGCCGGCACCGCATCCTCCTAATCCAGCCCCGGAAATGCCCAACTGCTCTGTTTGCTGTGACAGTCTTCCGCCTTATGCTGTTTCGTCCTGTTTTATATTCTCAAGAGGAACACCCGTATTCTGTATTAGATTATCAGCGGATTATTCCCTGCCAGTTTATTATAACACAGGCTTTACCCATCCACAATGAATCTGTGATAAGGCGGGCCTTCATGAGACCTCTACCGTACGAATCTGTAACGGGCCGGCCCTCCACCATATGTGCCGGTGATGAGTCGGCTCCTCCTTGCTTCCCCTTACAGAAAAAAAGCTGCCGGCCACACCCCGTTCAGGGTGCAGCCGGCAGTCTTGTGTTCACCGGTCACATTCCTCGGCCGGTCTCATTATTTGCACCTTATCTGCCGCGGCATGTTCGGTCAAATTCCGCAGCTCAGGCAATTCACGGCCGTTCCCTTCATCTGCGCCTGCCGCGGCATGTGCCGTCAGTTTTCACAGTTCAAGCCCCAGCGCACGCAGGTCTTCCACGACCTCGTCGTACATCTTCTGCCACTCTGGCAGGGGCTCGATGGTCTCCATGTCATATGCCTCGTCGAAGCACTTGCCGGGATTTCCATCCTGCATCTTAAAGGCATGCTCGTACTTGTCCAGCAGAGCCAGGACGATCTCGTTGGCCTTGCCCCGGGTCAGCTTCATGCGGGCCACGGCTTTACCGACTTCGCCCATCAGGCGGCACTCCAGGCCGGTTCCGTGAGGAACGCGTCCATTGGCCGCGCCGATCCCTTCCAGATGGCCGCCGCTCACAGTGACCACGATGGAATTGGCCGCCACCTCGTAGAGCAGCTCTTTGGTCATGCTGCCGCTGGTCGGCCACAGGTCGCACACAATGATGGCGGGAGCATGCTTTGCGAAAGTCTGGCAGAGCACGGACTGCAGCCAGAGGCATCCGCGGGCGGTCGTTGCCACGTCCGTGATGTGGATCGGGTGGCAGAGATGATAGTCAGCCGCCGCGAACAGATTGGCCGCCATGATGGAGGCGATCATAATCATACAGCTTCCCGGCGCGTCGCCGCCCAGTCCGCCGACCATGGTGCAGGCCAGAGAGGCATTCTTCATACCGTAGTCCAGTGAACTGGCCGCGCGCACCAGATTGCCGTTGTCCATGATCAGCTCATTGAACAGGGCCACCAGGTGAGAATCGCAGGGTCTGAGCCAGCGCTCCGACACAGCCGCCAGGTCTCCGACCTCGGTCACGGCGCTCTCCGCCGCCAGAAGGCCCATGCCGGGTCTTCCAACCTTTTCAAGAGCCTTGCGCAGGTACTCCATTTCCCGTCTGACCGCGAAGATCTCGGAAGGCTCCCCGTTCTGGACCGCATAGCCGTCCACATCGATCAGGGATCCGCAGGTCAGAAGGTCGATGACCGGCTCCTTGGCGACGCTCTCCACAATCTGATAGTACAGTCTCTCAGGAGTCGGGCAGCCCGGATTACCGGCCCAGATCGCCGGCGGCCGCTCGTCCTCGACGCCGCGTGCCACCAGGGTGAAAGCATCCTTGCCCTCTCCCATGGTCAGCTCGGTCTTCATATTCCGCAGGCCCTCTTCGATCTCCTCCGGGGTCAGCTTCATGATCCTCCCGGTCGTCATATTGTAGATTCCGGTACGAATCAGCAGCTCCTTGGCAGCTTTGAACATATCCGCGAAAAGATCGTCATCCTCCGGGATCAGGAGGTCCTTATCCCAGTCAAATTCATACTCATCCACCAGGTCCATGACGTTATCGATGATATACTCAAGATCCCAGTCGTTTTTACTGACTTTTTTCCCTGTTTTTCCGCGCTCGTAAATATCCAGAAACTGTCTGGTATCCATACTGTTCTCGCTCCTATTTCCGTGGATGTTTTAAGATTCTCCAATCTTTCAGGAAGAATTATTCACCAATCTTCCGGGATGTATTATTCTCCGATCTTCCAGGATGTCGTCACGCCTTCCACGAAGAATTCCTGTTGGATAATGTCTTCATCGGACATCACTTCGCCGTCCGCCACGAGAACGTTGCCTGCATTGTCCTTGAGCTCGCCGGCGAAAACCTTGACTTCCCCGGACTCGATTTTTGCCTTCAGATCATTGACCTGGCTGACCACTTCTTCGGGGACAAAGTCCGCAAAGTCAGAGAGCGCCGAGCACTCGCCGCCCCAGTAATAGAAATCATCAGTGGTAGCTGTTCCCTCTGCCACGTTGATCATGATATTTTTGAAGATCGGGGCAAAGTTCCACATATGGGAGACGAGGACCGCCTTGGGAGCCAGAGCGGACATGTCATTGTGGTAGCCTACGACAAATGCGCCGTTCTTTTCACAGGTCTCGGGAATAGCGGGGGAAGAAGCTTCCATGCCCATGTATTTGATCCCGGCGTCGATCAGAGACTGGGCACACTGGGTCTCTTTATCAATGTCATACCAGCTGTCCGCGGAAGCGACGCGCACGGTGGCCTCAGGATTGGCGTACTGAGCGCCCAGAGTATAGGCATTGATGGCGGTGCGGACAGAGAACTCGTTGAAGGAAGCGGAGAATCCGAGCTCGGGATTCTCGTCCTTGGAAAGCAGTTCGCTGGCGTAGCCTGCAAGGAACATACCCTCATAGCTGCGGATCTCGTAGCCGATCAGGTTGTTGACCTTGTTGCCCCACTGCGCGAAAACGACTTCCGGATGCTGTGCCGCGATTTCGGGCAGATAGGAAGCGTAGCCTGTGGACGCGCCGATGATCAGGCTGCAGCCCTCGTTGATCAGCTCTTCGGCAGCTGTCTGTGTGACCGCCTGGTCTGTGTCATCGATGGATTCGAGAACGATCAGGTTCTCCTCCGGAATGCCGAGTTCTTTCATAGCCGCGACGATGCTCTGGTGTGTCGCCTGGCACCAGCCGCCGTCATCCACGATATAGGACTCGATCTCACCGATCTTCAGGCTGGAAAAATCTGTGCCTTCCGCCGGAGCCTGATCCTTTTTGTCCTCCCCGATCAGGTTGACAGCAGCCGGCAGTGTCTCAGCCGCGATCTCTGCAGCTCCTGTGGATACCGCAGCGGCGGCCTCGGTTCCGGCAGCAGCAGCTGCCTCAGCATCCTGTACAGCTGTGCCCTCTTCCGAAGGTGCCTGCGCCTCGGTCTTTGCCCCATCCTCAGCGGCCTGCTCGGCAGCCTGTTCTGCTGTTGATGCGCTCTCGCTGCAGCCCGAGAGAACCGCGACCGCGAACACAGCGGCAAGACAGACGGAAATCAGTTTTTTCTTCATGACTTCTCCTTTCACATAACTCTTTCATAACTTTTTGATGACTGCTACATTACTGTTTCTTTTCTGCTCATTACTTTTTTGCTTTTATATCAACGTTCCATCGATGTTTCCCCCTCAATGAAAAACAACTGATGGAAGAACTGATATCCGAAATAAGTGTTATCTGAAAAAAAGCACCCGAAAACGCTGCCTGAACAGCGATTTCTTCCAATAACCTAAATCTTTAAAACCGGAAGACCGGAAAACGTGATAAACCCGGAACTCTTACTATCTCGTCTCACGGTCATAGGGGATCGTGAGGGCTGCCGGTGCGGCTGAGCGGCGTCCGCGGAAGTTTCCTGTCGTAAAGATCAGGGCAATGATCGTCGCCACATAGGGCAGGGCGGAAAAGACCTGGGACGGAACATGGGGAAAGACAGTCTGGACATCGATCCCGATAATGCTGATAGCCCCAAAGAGCAGGGCCCCGAAGGTCGCTGTCAGCGGATTCCAGGCAGAAAAGACGACCAGGGCTACCGCGATCCATCCCTTTCCGCTGGTCATACCGTCACTCCAGAAGTTGGTGTAGGCCAGAGACACGACCGCGCCGCTGACCGCTGTCATAATAGACCCGAAGGTCACATAGGCGTAGCGCAGGGCGAAAACATTATAGCCCGCCGAATCCAGCGCTGCAGGATTTTCGCCCAGGGCACGCAGGATCATGCCGGCCCGCGTCTTGTAGATATAGATCATGGACAGCGGAATAATGGCATACATGAGGTAGACCAGAATATTCTGATTGAAGAGGGATGGCCCCAGAATCGGGATCCGCGACAGCAGGGGGATGGCGACCGGCTCAAAGGCCAGCTCCGCGTTGACACCGCTGACCGGCTTTCCCAGAAATCCGGAAAGACCTGTGCCGAAGGTCAGTATGGCCATACCGGAGACAGTCTGGTCTGCCTGCATAGTGATCGTCAGGAAGGAAAAGACCAGCCCCAGGACTGCCCCGACCAGGACCACTACGATCATTGCCAGGATCAGGTTCTGTTTGTATACTGCGACCATATATCCGGACACGGCTCCCATCAGCATAATGCCTTCCAGACCCAGATTCATGATTCCCGCACGCTGTGAAAATATCTCTCCCACCACCGCGTACAGCACAGTGGCTGCATAGATGACTGCCGTGGATATGATTGAGATTATCAGTGTTGTAGTCATAAAAACATCTCCGACAAGCGCCCGCGCGCCCAAAAGCGACATTCCTTTTCTGTAAAAATCAGTGGTATTTCCCGCAAAAATTATTTAGCCGGAAGGTCTCCGGAAATACTCTGTTTTCCTGACTTTTCCCCGCCGATGCACTCATGGCGGCTGAAAAAACATTTGTCCGGAAGAACTCCGGAAAAACGCTGTTTTCCTGACTTTTCCCCGCCGATGCACTCATGGCGATTGAAAAATCATTTGTCCGGAAGGACTCCGGAAAGGCTCTATTTTCCGTTCTTTTCCCCGCCGACCCGCTCGTATCGGTTGAAAAAATCACCCGCCACCACGAACAGCATGATACTGCCCTGGATCATAGTAGCGATCTGGGAAGGAACCCCGGTCAGCTGCACAGCCACTGCGGAGATCTGCAGGGCGCCGAAAAAGAATCCCACCAGAAGGACCGCCAGCGGATTCAGTCCCGCCAGAAAGGCGATGACGATTCCGGTATAACCGGCGCCGTTGGGCAGATTTGCCTGTACTCTGTGGATGATGCCCGCCACCTGGGCGAAGCCTGCCAGTCCGGCAATCGCTCCGCTGGTACACAGAGTCAGCAGCGTCGCCGCCCCGACCGACATTCCCGCGTACTGAGCTGCCCTCGGGCTCTGGCGGATCACTTCCATCTGATAGCCCCAGGTCGTCCGCGTATGGAACAGATACATGGCGACAGCGATCAGGATCACGATCAGCAGGACTGAGTTGACCCCGCTGCTGCCCAGATCCGGCAGCCAGTATACCTCCCTGATCGCTCTTGTCTGGGCCACCATCTGGTTGCGCTCCTTCCAGGGTCCGTACATCAGAAAGTCCATCACATATAAAAAGATATAGTTCAGCATCATGGTCAGGATGGTCTCATTGACGCCCCACTTTGCCTTGGGGAATGCCGCGATCAGGGCTGCCAGAGCACCCCCGGCCATGGCTGCCGCAAACATGCATATAATCTTCAGGGCAGGCGGCATAACCGGTCCGTAAAGGGCGAAGCCGATACAGAAAAGTGAGCCCAGCGCATACTGCCCGTCCGCTCCTATATTGTTCAGATTCATCCGGTAGCCGAAAGATACGGCAAGCCCGGTCAGCATCAAAGGGATCCCCGCCTGAATACTGCGCGTCAATCCCTTGGCGGAACAGACCGTCTTCAGCATCTTTGCGTAGACAGCCACCGGATCAGAGCCAACTGCCTTCAGGAATATGCCGCAGAAGACCAGGGCCGCCAATACAGACACGATCGGTGTCAGGATCCTGCGGAGAGGCGAAACGTATGTCCTTTTCCGAAAACGAAAAAATTCTCTCATGTCGTCTCCTCCCGCTCTCCGGACATCATCCGTCCGATCTCCTGAAAATCCGTCTGGCCAATGGAGCGGATACCCATCAGTTCTCCGTCGCACAGCACGCCGACGCGGTCGCACATGGCAAAGATCTCTTCCAGTTCCTCAGAGATAAAGACTATCGCAACACCCTTCCGGCTCTGCTCCCTCAGTATCTGACGGATCGACTCGGCAGCTCCTATGTCCAGTCCCCTGACAGGGTAGGCCGCCACGATCAGTCTGGGGCTGCCTGAGACCTCCCGGGCAAACAGAAGCTTCTGCTGATTTCCGCCCGACATCAGGCCTACAGCCAGGTCCAGCCCGCCATGGCGGATTCCGAACTTGTCCGCGTATGTCCCGGCTTCTTCCCGCATCTTCTGTTTCTGCAGAATGCCGTGTCTGCTGTAGCGGTCTGATTGATAATCTTTTAAAATGACATTTTCCGTAAAGGAAAGTCCGGGCACCAGGCCTGTCTGCAGCCGGTCTTCCGGGATGAAGGCGATTCCCTCCTGAATGTGCTTCTTCATGGAAGCCCCTGACAGTTCTGTCCCAGCCAGAAGGATGCTTCCCTCTGTGACCGGACGCAGCCCTGCTATGACTTCTGACAATTCCCTCTGCCCGTTTCCTGCCACTCCGGCGATCCCGAAGATCTCCCCTGCCCGGATCGACAGACTGATCTTTTTCAGGGCGGGAAGGCCCCTGTCGTTTTTGGCGGACACACCTTCCATGATAAAGACCGGTTCTTTGCTGATGCGGTCCTGATCGTCATCCTTGTGGGCAGCGTCCTGCTGCGGAAGAGTCCGCTCGCCGACAATAGCCCTGGTCAGGCGCTCCACTGTGGCCTCCGCTGCGGGAAGAGTGTCCTCCACCCTGCCGTTTTTCAGTACAGTGATCCGGTCCGCGTTTTTCATGACCTCGTTCATCTTGTGGGAGATCACGATGACAGACTTGCCGCTGTCCGCCATTTTGCGCAGGGTGTCAAACATGCTCTGAGACTCCTGGGGAGTCAGAACCGCGGAGGGCTCATCCAGGATCAGCACTTCAGCTCCCTGATGCAGGAGCTTGATGATCTCCACACGCTGCTGCTCTCCCACGGAAAGCTGCCAGACATAGGCCTCGGGAGGCACCTGCAGGTTATACCGGGCCGAGCACTCCCCGATTTCTTTTTCCATCTCGTCCCTGTGGAGGAAAAAGGATTTTCTGCCCGAATATAAATAGACATTCTCCGCCACCGTCAGTGTGGGAATCAACCGAAAGTGCTGGTGCACCATTCCAATCCCCAGAGCCACTGCGTCTTTTGGCGAATGAATGTCTCTGCGTTCACCCTTGTACCAGATCTCCCCGCCGTCAGGCCGGTAGATCCCGGTAAGGATGTTCATTAATGTACTTTTTCCTGCCCCGTTTTCCCCTAAAAGAGCGTGAATCTCTCCGGGGTATACGGAAAGATCGACATCCCGGTTTGCTGTCACAGAACCGAATGTCTTGGTGATATGCTTCATTTGAAGGATAGGATCGCTTTGTTTTTTCATTTAAATCCTGTTTGGGAAATCCTGTTAAAAAACCTGTTGTTATAAACAGGACTCACCTTCCCGCATGGAAGAAGCCGCGCCCTGCTTCTTTTTGACAATCCAGATTATACATTGTTTACTGTATGAAAAAAAGCCTTCGAATAGAAGTATTCTTTTGTTCTTTTATCCGTACATGTCTGTGAAAAACCAGATCATGGGCACAACAATGAATACACAGCAAGCAAGCAGCCGCAAAGACGGATATGCCACATATCCGGTCTTGCGGACATTTTCTCAGAGCATGGGAAGGGCGACATTTTCATATACCACCACTTTGCCGCCGTGCTTGGTGCAGGCCTCGATCGATCCGTCCTGGGATATGACAAAGGCGACACTTCCCTCGACCGCATTGCAGAATCGATAAGCGGCACGGTGACGCATCCCGTTGTCCTTGAATTTTCTGGCCTCATTTTCTGTATTATCGTACTCCATGAAGCACATGGACGGACTCCTGTCACCCATCTTGTCAGTAAGAGTCTCCGCGCCGAATCCCACCAGATCGAAATCCTTTGTCAGGACGACCGATCCGTCGACCGCGGAAAATCTCGCGATCAGATTGGCATAAGTGATAATATTCTTCTCTCTGGCATTTGTCGGAAGATCACCGTACTTGTCTTCATATCCGAAGAGAAATTCGGTCGACATAGGATATTTCAGGTCGATGAGTTTTGCGCATGACTGTGCGGAAGGTACGATCAAAATCGCTCCCCCATGGCCGATTTTAGTCATCATCCAGAGGACTCTGTAGAGGAGCTTCAGTCTTTCCCTCTCGGGAACGCTCCCGCCGCTCTTGAGCTGTTCAGCCACCAGCGTGGATGTGAATGTGTCAGTCCTGAAGCAGACAGTGCTGCCCGCGCTGTAGACCAGAAAAGTTGCCTCTCCGAAACATGCCTCGATCTCCCCGGGGGAACTTACAAGCAGATTGGGGATCTTGGGCATTCTGTTGCCGGATACCAGCTCTTTTGTGATAATCTTTTCCCACGCTGTGTACGCCCCGATTACTCCGACTGCCTTAAAGGGCCTTTTACTTATGTCCACCACCAGGTAACTCATGTCGGGATTCAGGGCAGGAGCCAGTTTGTGGATCTCTCTTTTATTGAACTCGATCGGTTTTTTGAAAAGGAGTACATGCGCGTAGAGATAGGCTTCCAGGAATTCCGATTCGGGGTTGATAAAACACACTCTGAAGGCCGGATATCTGCCCTCCTCACGCATACAACTGACATTGACGAGAATCTCACAGACCTCCGCCAGATCTTTCTTCGGAGGAAGCTGCTGTTCGTCTTCGACATTGCTGAATGTCTTTTCATAAAATTTATAGATTGCATTGACAAAGGTTGTAATACTACTACTCATTCTGTCACCCCCGAAAATGTCAGTTCAGGACTTGCCTGCAAGTCCTGTGCTCCGGCCTCGGCCTGCTCTTTTAAAATATATGCCTTTTTATATATACGCTTTTTTAAGTATATGACAATCTATTATACCATAAAGAAAAAAAATACATAGCAGAAGATGCTGTTTGCCGGGAGTTTCCGTGAATTCCGTGAATTCCCCGGATTGTATGATTCATCGGTAATTACCATAAATTACCGGGAATTTTTACGAAGTTTCAGAGTGTTTCCCCCATCACCCTGCTTCTGAATGTGGGCAATGCGCCCACGCTATTCTACACTTTCCGAAAGAATTATCTGTCACTATCTTGTCCGAGGCCGCAATTGGACATATAATTTAAGTGATACATTTTTTGTTTTATTACTGTGACATGAGTCAAAATATCCCCGGGAACCTGCCAAAGTTGAATATCCTGAACAGACGAAATCAAGCCCTGGCACTGTGTACGGCTTTGTGTATGATCAAAGCCATTCCTGCAATGTCCGGAATTTGCGCGTAGTCGACAGATATTCACACGAATTATCTCGGGATGTTGAAAGCCGCAGTAATATGTACCGCAGTGTCGATGAGGCAGACCTGACCTTATATTATGCTATGCACAAGAACGCCCTCACCCGCTGCCCGCATCAAAAGGAGGAGGATCTGCATATGAAATCATTCCTAAAACGCAGCGCAGTAAAACAGCTGGCTTGCTTTCTACTGGCAGTCATGATTACTGCCGCATTTGTGCCTTTGCCGGCCCAGGCATCCACGCAGAAATATAACTATAAGATTACCACATTGAAACAGAAAAAATGGGTCACTGCAAAGGGAAATACGTCCAATTACAATCAGGACAAGGACGCGTGGACAGATACCTATTATCTATATAAAATCAGTGTACCTGCCAACAGCTTTATACGGGTTGACAGCAAAAGCAAATCAAAGACTATCAGAATCTATAAGTCCATTAATATGAAAGATAATCCATACAATTCTGACTCCATTTTCTATCTTGATGATGCAACGCTCTATCGCCGCGTTCTGCCCAGAGGCGCTTACTACATACTTGCCGATGAAGGGACCACCTTCAGGTGGCAGTCCGCCACAACTAAAAACCCGACAAATTTCTGCAGGGCAAGGGCTGCCAAGCTCAAGGCTGGATATAAAAAATGGGAAGTCTTCAATTACGGATACGAATTTGACAGGTGGTATAGGATTTCCCTGACCTCAAGAAAACCAATAACCGTTACCATGAAACAGATGGATATCCGTTGGGGTGTTAATTTCAAGGTTTATAATTCTCGCGGTTACAGCATCACCTGTAATGAACTGAACGACACTAATTACAGGACTGCCGTCCTTTCTAAGGGAACCTATTATATTCGGGTTGGCAGATACGCCTATTGGGAATATGGCGATGAGTCCTATAATTTCGCTGATCGCATCTGCCAGTTCTGGTGGAGATAGACTAATTATTAAAGCGAGACACTCTCGAAGGTTTTAATCGTTCCCTTAACTTCCAGCTTTAACCATCATACTCGTGGCAGTCGAAGTCGCAGCCCGAACCTCATAGGAGAAATGACATATGAAATCATTCCTAAAACGAAACGTCCTGAAACATCTGGTATGTATCGCTCTGGTCTTTATCATCACTTCCGGATTTGTCCCTATGCACGCCTGGGCATACACTTGGAAATATTCCTACAAAGTCACAGCCCTTGTCCAGAAAAAGACTGTTACCCAGAAGGCGGACACCGAACACTATTACAGTGGTACTGATACCGACGTCCATATCTACTATGTGCATAAAATTAACGTGCCGTCAAACGGTTATTTGAGAATAGCAAGCTCGGCAAGCTCTAAAGAAATCAGAATCTACAAATTTATCAATATGAAAGATAATATTGGTAATACAAGTGATATACTCACTCTCAAAGGGAGCAGGTCCTATTACATGATTCTGCCCAAAGGATATTACTACATACATGCCGACCCAGGAACGAAATTCAACTGGTCTTTTAATAGAAAAAAGGCTGCATATAATTATTGCAGGGCAAGAGCCTCCGGGCTCAAAGCCGGAACAAAGGTAGGAATCTTTTTTACATGTGGTTATGAATACGATAGGTGGTATAAGGTCTCCCTCACCAGAAACAAGACCATCACAGTTATATTTAATCAGTTGGATGCTGGGGGTATGTGTAGTTTTGATGTCTATAATTCACAAGGGGGAAAAGTCAACTGTCCGGAATTAACCAATACAAGCTATAGGACGGGAACTCTGCGAAAGGGGACTTATTACATCCGTGTCTGGCGCGATCAATACGAAGACGAGTACACTGATTACTATGGTCGTGTAATTCAGATTATGTGGAGGTGACCAAATCAGGGAGGAATCATCAGGTTTTGTCGGTAACTTCACCGCGTAAAGTACTCTCCCGGGATAAAAATCGGTCTACAAAATTTCTATACAACATTGTTTTTACAACACTCGCTATTTATGGTTTCTAAAAGGGACTCAAGAGATATATTGCACCCGAAATAATCCCTTCCCCAATAATAATCTCAACAATAGAATCCGCCCGGAATGATCCGTATAAAACTATTAAAACGATCACTCCGAGCGGGTATTGTTGTTTTCGTTAAATAGTACTTTCCCAACCAGTTAGACTATATACAACAAAAGCCTTTGGTTGTAGGATATCTGCCCACGGGCTTAGCTGATTTTTCATCAGCTATTA
>CACYTU010000004.1:0-83909 GCA_902777355.1 uncultured Lachnospiraceae bacterium
TGAGCAGTATCTGGCGGCAGTATAAAACTGCCACCAGATCGAAATCTGATGGCAGATATTTTTGTTTTTTAATTGTCTACTTGACGGGGAGCAGTTCAGGATTCAGGAGACACAGAACCGTCCCCTTCCTACTATGTCAAGCCCCAGAGCCTTGATCTATAAGGCTTTCAGGCACCTGACACACTATCTGTCTCGTCCCTGTCTCGTCCCTGTCTCGTCCTGTCTCGTCTCAATTTCCAGGGAGGAATAGTTTGTGCAAAGAAAATTATTCGACTATAATATTAAAAAGACATACTGAATACCAATAAAGATATCGGCTGTGATGACATCCAAAACAAGATGTTGATAAAAAAACAAGTCAAGCCATCTATGTTGGCCTTTTACAAGGGGCAGAAAAATGGAGTAGGATAAAACTTTATGGGAAAGTGGTCAGGTGTATCCACGTGTTCCATATGAAATCGCCGAATATTTTTTTGAAGATGAGCGGCTTTGCAGCGATGAGTCGGAAGAAATCATAGTGGTGTTGTTCGCATGAATAACATGATTATTTTGGGCGTATTTGACACGGATATAAGCTTTTACAAGGTATAAAATATGGGAATATTAAGTGATTTAATATCTGCATTGAGTGGTAATTCACAAACAATTACATCAGTCCAGCAATATAGGCTTTCGGAGACAATGAGAACTCAGTTGTGGGGACAAATGCAGGAGTCTAAGGATAATGATAATAAAAAAACAATTGGAGATAAAGCTGATGGAAAGGTATTTAAGGGTAGAAATGATGATATAGAAACATTAAATTACGTAGTCGTTGCTCAAGAAATTGACAGCATAATGAAACAAAAAGGAATATCTGAAACAGAAAAAAAACAATTAGAAGATTGTTTAAGATGTATTGAATTGCTAAAAAAGAAGAGTCTTTCGCCAGAAAAAAAAGCTGCACTAGAAAAATCTTTGCAGAAAAGGTTAAAAGATTTTTCAATTACTTTTGACATTCATGATAAAGCTATTCAAGATGTGAGCGAGACTCATCATAATGCTAGTGAGATAGCTCGATTGATTCTTAAAGATTTTAAAAGTCCATACTATAGTGCAACAGGATTATTACCTAATAAATCAAGGGACTACTATTTAGGGAATTCTGGAGCAGAAGATCCAATATACGATAAATTTAATGAATTATATGGAAAAAAGGGAATTTTGGGCTTTGTTGACGAAAATCCAGAAGCATCAAGAAATCTTTCACAAAAGGAATTGAAATTAGCTGCTAAAAGATATACAAAGCCAGCATTGTTGTTTAATGCACTCGGTTTTGCTGGCGCTGGTGTTGTGGGGATTCTTTCTCCTTTTTTATCACAATTTGTTAATCTTTCACCTTTAATTTTTTGTTCTATTGCTATCCCTACTATTACAACTTCTTTAGCTCTGTTAGAGAATAAAAGACTTCAACATAATGCCAAAATTGCAGAGGCTAGATTTAGAATTGCGAAGGATTTAGGACTAGTCAAAGGAGATTTTTCTGGCTTTGATTATATGTGGGATGTAAAAAATGGCATGCCCGAGGAAAAGGAGTAGGTAATAATGGGGAGACACAGAACCGTCCCCTTCCCTGCTGCTGGCCCTGAGCGAACAGACATTGACGCAAATCAGAATAACGAGTATCGTAAAACAAAATAAAATGAAGAGGAGCAGAGTAAATATATATGGACATTCGAAAAGCGGAAATAGAGGATCTTGATGAGCTGGCCAACGCTGCGGCCACCTGTTTTCCTGCGGCTGAAGCGGCATCAAAAGAAAGAATCGCGGGAAGGCTGGCCGTTTATCCTGATTATTTCTGGGTGGGAAGGGATGAGTCTCATGAACTGATCTCTTTTGCCGTCGGGCCGGTCACAAAAGAGAGGGACCTGACAGACAATATGTATGCGGATCCATCTGTACATGATCCGGACGGGGACTGGCAAATGGTCTTTTGTCTGTGCACAATGCCGCAGCATCGCCGCAAGGGGTTGGGAGGACTGGTTCTGCAGCGCCTGATCAGCGAGGCTGAGGAGAAGGGCAGAAAAGGAGTGGTGCTGGCCTGCAAAGAAGAGAAGATTCCTTTTTACGAGAAATACGGATTTGTGAATGAAGGAGTTTCAAAATCAAAACATGGCGGAGCGCGCTGGTACCAGATGCGTCTTACCTTTGACAAAGATTAATATCCGAATCATCTGATGAATATCAAATAGATTTCACAGAAGAATATTGAATGGATTTCACGGAAGGAATGTTGAACGGATTCACAGAGGAATATTGAACAGATTTCAAGAAAGGAATGTTGAACGGATTCACGGAGGAATGTTGAATGGAAGATCAGATTCTGGAATGGGCAAAGGAACTGCAGAGTATTGCGCAGGCGGGACTCTATTATGGAAAGGATGTTTATGACCAGGAACGTTATCAGCGGGTCCGGGAGATTGCTGCGCAGATGCTGTCCATGCGGGCGGATCTCCCCATGGACAAAGTGGTCGAGGTTTTCTGCTCGGACATCTGTTATCAGACACCCAAGGTTGATACGCGCGCGGCGATCTTCCGGGATGGAAAGATCCTGCTGGTCCGGGAAAATGACGGATTCTGGTCCATACCGGGCGGATGGTGCGAATACAACCTTGCCCCCGCGGACAATGCTGTCAAAGAAGCACGGGAAGAAGCGGGTGTCGACATCTCAGTGAAAAAGCTGATCGCTGTACACGACAAGGACAAACACAATCCCAGACCATATCTCTTCGGAGTGATCAAAATCTTTTATCTGTGCGAATTAATCGGTGGGGAATTCGTCCCCAATATCGAGACCTCCGAGAGCGGTTTTTTTGGCCTTGACGAGCTTCCTCCCCTGTCGGAGGAAAAATGCAATGAAGAACAGGTCAGGATGTGCTTCGAGGCCTGCTCTTCGGAAAACTGGGTTGTTCAGTTTGACTGACATTTGCTTTTGTTCAGCCAGGCAACACCCCTATATTCGCTTTTTTGAGGATGCGGGATGGCAGTGATCGCTGCCATCCCGCCTTTTTGTCGTCATGCTCATCCCAGGATTTTCCGGATCGCCTTTCCCACACCGTTGTGGTCGTTGTCATCTGTCACGAGAGTGCAAAGATCCCGAAGGCCGGGATCGGCATTTCCCATGGCGACAGAAAGGCCGACAGCCTCCAGCACCGCGCGGTCATTGTCGCCGTCTCCTATTCCGACAGTCTCCTCCATGGAGATTCCCAGAGCTTCCGCCAGCTTTTGCAGGCCCAGCGCCTTGGATACTCCCTCGTATGTCATCTCAAGCGTATACTCTTCAGGACAGGCAAAGGTAAGGGGCAGGTTTTTAACTTTGCCGTATGCCTCTTCCCAGTCCTCCCTGGAGCGAAAATAATAGTTGATCTTTGAGATCGACTCATGCCTGTCCAGTTCATCCGTCATGCTGGGAACTGTAATCGCCACGCTGCGGTAAAGTTCCTTATAGACGCCCATATGGTATTCCTCCATGTGGTCAAGAACATCCCCGCGGATAATCGACACACCGTCTGTCAGGAACTGAAGCATACCGGCCTGTTCACCGATCAGGGATACAATCTTCCTTGCCAGATCTATCGGAATACTCTTGCGGAAGACAAATTTTTTCTCATGAAAATCATAGACCTCAGAGCCGCTGGTCGAGACCGCAAATCGGATATCGGGCAACAGGTCCGCATAGGGACGAAGCTCCACAAGTGTCCTTCCTGAGCAGTATACGACGTGCAGGCCCTGCCCGGCGGCATAGGCGATGTCCCTGACTGTATCCGGGTGGACCTTCTTGTCAGATGTGAGAAGTGTTCCGTCCATATCCAGAGCTAAAAGCTTATATTTTTGCATTTTTTATACCTCTTCTCGAATGATAAGGCGCCACGCGCGGAAAAAAGCTGTGTGAAAACACACTGTGTGGAAGCAGGCTGTCTGAAAACAGGTTGTGTGAAAAAAGACTGTGTGGAAGCAGGCTGTGCGGAAACAGGATTTCCGGAAGCAGGCTGTGTGAAAACAGGATTTCCGGAAGCAGGCTGTGTGAAAACAGGCAGTAAGTTCTTTGCAAAACCGCGCAAGTGGAACATCCAGCGCCGGGCACAAGCCCAGGCATAGGCCGGACAGGGGGCAGTTCACTCATCGTAAAGCAGGTAGGGACGTCTCTGTTCCTTAAAAGCCTCAACCTCTGTCTGCCAGGACTGCTCAATCTCCCGGGGACCGTCTCCCTCCTCGATCATCCTGCGGACCCTGTCTGTTCCGAAAAGGATGTCGATCCAGTAATGGCCGCTTCCGTCAGGCTGTCCAAAGAAAGAGATACCGGGATTCTGTTCCTGAAGGGCATGATACGCATCGATTACGTATTCCAGATTTATTTTTTCATCCCAGATCTGTCTGAGCGGAACGCCTCTCAGGTCCTTTCCATAACATTCCTGTCCCTCAAAATCGGGTGAGGATGCGCCTTCCATACTCACCGGTGTAAAGGAAAAGTCGAATTCGTCATTGTCTGTAATATAGGGGCTCCCATAGATTTCAAAAGGAAATACTGTGCCGCGGCCGATCGAAAAAGCAGTGTTTTCAAAATAGCAGGTAGATGCATAGAAGTAGACAGCCCTCATATCCTTGAGGTTGGGTGACGGGTTGATGACAAGGCTGGATTTCGTCTGGTGAGTATAGTTCTCACAGGGTACCACTGTCAGAAGGCAGGCGTCTTTTCCGCCGCTGAGCCATCCCTCCCCGTTGAACATCTGTGCCAGTTCCCCCAGCGTCATGCCATGAACAACAGGGATGGGCAGTATTCCGACCCCGGAGACGAATTCGTCCTGCAGAATCGGTCCATCAACATAAAAGCCGTTGGGATTGGGGCGGTCCAGGATGATCACTTCTTTGCCCGCCGCCGCGCATGCGTCCATCAGGTAATACATAGTGATGTAATATGTGTAATAGCGAAGGCCAACATCCTGAATATCAATCACCAGTGTGTCAAAGCGATCCATGTCTCCGGTAGAGGGATATGCGGATCCGCTTCCGAAGAGCGAGACGGCAGGCACGCCGGTCTTCTCATCCACAGAATCCAGAACCTGAGCCCCGGCATCGTCCTTTCCCCTCAGCCCGTGCTCGGGCACAAATATGACAGTCAAATCCACTCCCTGCCGCACAAGAGCATCCACGATATGCTCCCCGTATTCCACAGAGCTTCCGTCCAGAGTCTGTCCGAAGGGAATCAGATCCTCTCCCACTGTCAGGGAGTCGGTGCCGGTATCTTCTTTATCTTCCAGAGAGTCTGTAGCGGTCTCAATCCGGTTTCCTACGATTCCTGTCTGATTTGTAAAAAGCGCTACTCTCTTTCCGTCCAGCAGAGGCAGATAGATATCCGCCCGCTCATCGCCGAGGATAATGTCAGAATCTTCTTCATTCCCGTCTCCGTTTTTCACAGACTTCTCCGCTTCCGCCTTCTCCTTGGCGGGTTTGGCCGTCTCCGATCCTGCTGTCCCTGCTTTTTCTGCTCCGGATTTTTCTGACTTTGTTTTCTCTGACCCGTTTTTTTCTAATCCGGAACTTTCTGACCCGGTTTTTTCTAATCCGGAACTTTCTGACCCGGTTTTTTCTAATCCGGAACTTTCTGACCCGGTTTTTTCTAATCCGGAACTTTCTGACCCGGTTTTTTCTGATCCGGAACTTTCTGACCCGGATTCTGCTGACCCGTTTTTTTCTGTCTGTGTGCCTGCTCCCCCGCAGGCAGTCAGCATTGCCACAGACATGATCAGAATAATCATCATAAAAAGGATTTTCATTCTGTTCCAAAAACGACCATTTCCTGCTGTCATGTCTGAGACCTCGTTTCCAAAGAATGTGCGAATCTGCCGCTGTTATTTATCTCATGATGTACCCGCGATAAACTTGGCCGGCCAGTGTCTTGAGCGCCGTTTCTGTGAAAGCTCCCTCTGAATACACCATACCATGCCGCCTTTTCCATAACATACCATGCCGCCTTTTTCATAATCAACCTGTCGTTAAAAAAAAAGGAGACTGGCGATTGTCTCCCTTTCTTACTGCACAGCCTCATCTGAATCCAAATGTTTTTTCTGCAATCTGCGGTGAAAAAACCGGAGTTGAATTCATTACGGCAGGCGGTCTCCCTTTAAAAACCGGGGCAGGCCGCAGCATACCCGAATAACTGTATCAGCTCTTGATGCAAGAAGGCAGGCCAGGCGCCCTGCTTTTTCCCTGTTTCGTCTCTCGACAGGGTCAATGGGGACAACGCCGCCGCCGACCTCAGTCGCGATCACGACCTTTTTTTCCGCCAGATGATCTGCAAGATCCCGGAGGTTTTCCTCAGGTGTATCCGCCGCAAGTTCCTGCACATCCCTGACCGCAAGGGTTTTGAATGTCTCATCATCCCAGCCCAGTGCCTGCATGATATATTCCTGTTTACCAGCAAAGAGCGGTCCGGTCACAAAAATCATAAAAGAATCTCTCCCATCTTCAGTGTACTATTTCCGCATTCTCAAAAAGAGCCGGGAGTTTCCGACTCTTTTCTTTTTTATCCTTTCAGTACATCCGGCAGGCCGCAGACCAGTTCCACCACATAATCCGCCCTTTTAGCCAGGATTCTGTTGAGTCGGGCGAGAGCCCGCAGGTATATGAGCGTCTCCCCCTCATAATTTTTTCCGCCCGAAAAAATCTCATTTGTGACAATGGTCATATGGGCACAGTCTGAAAAAACCTTTTCAATCTCCTCCGCGATTCGGTCCGGAAGGTCTGCCGCCTCATCCACTGCGGCTGCATCATTTCCGAACAGTTCATTAGCCATCAGATTCCCCAGGTCCTCAAGCAGGACATTGCTGTCCGCGGGCAGACGCAGCGACCCGATATTCCGGTAACACTCGATTGTCTCAAAGCCGCGGTCTCTGCGCAATGCGTGGTGACGGGCTATGCGTGCCCGGGCCTCCTCTCCAAAGGGCTCCATGGTCGCGATATAGATGCGCAGTCCTCCCCCTTCCAGGGACAGGACATGCCGCTCCGCATAATCGCTCTTCCCGCTGGCGCTCCCGCCGATCACTAAAGTAAACACGCTGTTCTCCCTTCCGCCTGGACGGCGGCTGAATCTGTGTTAAAGCAGCGTCCGCGTTTAAGCTGAACCTGCGCATAAACTGATTCTGCATTTTAAGCCGAATCCGCTTTTAAACTATGTCCTGGTTTTAAGCCGAATCCGCTTTTAAACTATGTCCTGGTTTTAAACCGAATCCGCTTTTAAACTATGTCCGGATTATGAACCGAATCCACATTTAAACTGTATCCGGGTTTTTAACCGAATCTGTATTTACAGAGAAGTAAACAGGAAAATTCCATAGTAGTTGCCGATAATGTAACCCAGAGTCCCGACCAGGATCGCGGGGAAAATCAGGGAGTGCCAGCCTTTGGCGATGGCAAAAGCTGCTGCCGTCGTCGGCCCTCCGATATTGGCGTTGGATGAAACCGTGATCTCTTCGATGGAATAACCGAAAAGCTTCCCCAGTCCAAGTGAAAAAACAAGGTTGACAAAGACAATGATCGCCGCAAAGACCAGGAGCAGAGGTGCCCTGCGGATGATCAGTTCCACTGACGCGGGTGCCCCGATGACCGCAAAGAATATGTGGATCAGGAAGGTGCCGATTTCCTGTGATCCGGCAATATTTCCCAGAAAGCGGGGAAAAGCAGTTGCCAGTGCGGTCGTGATCGTCGTGATCAGCAGGTACTGGCTGCTGAGGAGGCCGCGCAGCAGTGAAATGCCCAATCCGTCTCCGGCCAAGACTGTCTCAAAAAAGCCCGCAAGCATTTTGGAAACAGCGACAATCATGCAGGCGGCCGCAAATCCCATGGCAAGATCCATGAGGGAGACCGGACGAGCCTTCCAATATTCCGCCGCCCGGCTCTTGTGTGTCCTGTGGTGTTCCTTTACTTTTTCCATTTCCGACGGAGACGATTCAATCTCTTCGCGGCGGTCAATGATGGGATGTTTGTACTGTCTGCGGATCCACCCAAGAGATGGAAGCGCGACGAGCACGAAGAAATAGAGCACCATGAGCAGGTTGTCAGCGACGATGGCAGCGGAGACCAGACTCTTATCCGCCCCGGTTGCGTCCGCCATGGCGACCAGATTGACCGAGCCGCCGACATAGGTGCCGACAAACATGGCAAGCGCTGGCTTGGCGCTGTCAATGCCAATGATATTTTTCAGCAGCATATAGGCAAGAACACCGCCTGCGGCTGTTCCCAGGCTTCCCAGGATGAAAATACCGAACATCCTGCCGCTCTCCCGCCAGATCTTGCGAAAATCCGCCTGAAAGAGAAGGAAGGGAATGGCCAGAGGCACCAGATAGGACCAGACGAAATCATAGGCGGGCGCATCTGTAGGAATAACATGCAGGTTGGCAAGAGCCATGGCAAAAACAAGACAGAGTACACAGGCAGAGACTTTGGCCGCCCAGGCGAAGCTCTGCTCCAGTCGAATCGAGACAGCAGCGATGACAACAAGAATTGCAAACAGCATCCATGTATTATCAGCTGAAATCAGTGTTGGCATAATAAAATCTGTAACCTCCGGTTCAGAACGAGAATTCAATGATGAATAGTGATTAGAAAACAGTAAATGGTAATCCGTATATAGTAAACGGTAATCCGCAAATAGTAAATGGTAAATAGTAACCCGTAAATAGTAAATGGTAATCCGTTAATGATGTACCTGCGGACGGCTTCGTCGGCCGGGTTTTTACGCACCGTTTCGATAGAAATGTTCAACCCGCGGTCAATAAGCACTTGACCGGTGCTTTTCCCTGGCAATCACCAGAGAGAAATAGCCTGCATCATCGGGGATCTCTTCAACGCTGCGGTAAATTTTTTCATTTTCCATGCCGCAGTTTTCCACACAGCCGACTTGGCGACCGCTGGCAATTAAAAGCTCTTTGATCTCCTTCATACGGCTGGCGGATTTCATGAGGACGTAGGTTCCGTGCTGATCCAGCGGCTGGTCCGTTTTGTGAGAAGCAGGGATCACATGCAGGGGCTCATTCCACTCGGTCAGCGATATATTCAGACGGGCAGCGGCAGCACAGAAAGAGGTGATCCCGCTCACGAGTTCAACCTCATAGCCGTCCTCCTCAAGGATGTGCTGCAGGTAGCTGAAAGTGCAGTAGACCGTCGAATCACCCAGAGTCAGATAGACGACATTTTTGCCCTGATCGAGATATTCTTCCAGAAGCTTTGCCCCTCTTTGATGTTCCTGCGCCAGTTTCTCCCGGTCGCGCACCATAGGCATATAGACCGGCACAAGAGTCTTGTCAGCAATCTCCGGAACAGCTCCCAGAGCGATTTTATAAGCGACAGATTCCCTGGCATTTTTGCCGGGCACTGCAATCACCTCATTCTCCCGGATCAGGCGCACCGCCTTCAAAGTCATCAGTTCCGGATCTCCGGGGCCGACCCCGACACCATATGCTTTCCCTTTCATGTAATTCCTTTCTGTCATGATGTACCCGTTTCTATCGTGATGTATCCGCTTCTATCGTGATGTATCCGCAGACGACTTTGTCTGCCAAAATTAGTCCCGAGCGGGCATGCTCAAGCTATCTCACTTCGACACGGGAGAGTCTGCTCAGCGCAGTCTCTTTTCGGCTCGGGCGAGTCTGCCAGGTACAATCTCTTTTCAGCCCGGGCGGGATCAGTTCAGGCATAGTCCCGCATGCGCCGCAAACAGTTCCTGCACTTCTTCCCATTCTCCTATTCCGCACAGAACTGTTTCGACTTCGAAACCCTTTTTCAGGAAAATGCTCTTCCAGGAATCTTCCCTGCCTCCTGCCAGGTCGTTCCGGGCGTGGTCTCCCGATACGACCATGAAAGGAGCCAGAATGACTTTTTTGAAGCCCCTGCCGCAGATCTGCGGCAGAATATCCTCCAGCTCGGGTTCTCCTTCGACCGTAGCAATGAAATAATTGTCCGCGCCGTTCTTTCGCAGAGTATCCTGCAGGATACCGAAAACCGCATTGTCTTCAATATATCGTTTCTGTTTCGCAGCGGATTCTTCTGCCTTCTTTGAACCCGGCGAATTTGAAAAAGCGTCTGTTGAATCCGGGAATTTCGGATCCGGCACCTTCTGTGTTTCCGGAAAATTCGAATCCGGTATCTTCTCTGAATCCGGTATCTTCTCTGAATCCGGGAATTTTGGATCCGTGATTTTCTGATTCCTGCTAACAGTTTTTTTGCGTTTTTCGTTCCCGTGGCCCATGAGGACAACCGCTGTGTCCTCTGTCTGTACAGGGAGATGGTGAAGTATCGCGTCAGCGATTATTTTGAAATCCGAATCATCAAACAGGAGGGGCTTTCCGACAGATATTCTGTCAAAAAAAGGCTCCGCCTCTTTCAGAAGCTCCATCAGCCTGCGGTGCTCAGTTCCGTGCATCAGGTACAGAGGCTGCACATACAGGTCCCGGATGCCTTTTTCCTTAGCGTCCCGGATCGCGTCTTCCGGTCCTGCAATATACAGGCCATCCCTCTCCTGCAGTTTTTTGCGGATGAAACGGCTGGTAAAGCATCTTCGCACAGTGCAGTCCGGATGCCTTTTTTCTATACATTTTTCAATAGCGCCGATGGTTTTCTCGCGGGTATCCGCAAAAGAAGTGCCAAAACTCACCGCAAGCAATAGACGGGGGCTTCCCGCTGCCAAGTTACTCATTTATGAATCTCCATGTCAGCCTGTATAATGTGGTTCTGAAACAGTGTCTTTTCTGCCGGCTGTTTTTCCGGCATCTCTACCGATTATTCTCTCGAAATCCTCCCGGTTTTTTCACTGTTCTCCCGATTATTCATCCGCCGATTTTCCGGATTATTCACCCCGGCTATTCGTCATGCTCTGCTGCCGGCTATAATCTCCCGAGAAAAATCAGAACCGCAATCAGGACTGCAATTCCCGCCGCAAACATAAGGGTGGTACAGCGGTTCATCAGCCGAACGGAGCGGGTAATGTCCCCGGGTTCCACCGGCCGTCCGCCGTCCCCGATTTCCTGTTTGTGGTGCAGCTCTCCGAAGTACCAGGTGTCTCCCAACAATTTGAGGTGAAGAGCGCCGGCGCAGACAGACTCCGTCTGGGCGGAATTGGGACTGGGACTTTTGAGTCGGTCTCTTTTCCAGACCCGGAAGGCCGCTTTCCCGTCGGGAATGGCCCGTCTTCACACTGTCTTCGTTTGCGCTTGTAATGGAAACGCTCTCTTTTCCGGGCAGGTAAGATGCCATGATCATGAACAGGGCTGTCAGTCTGGCGGGGATGAAATTCATCACATCATCAAGTCTTGCCGCGGCAGTCCCGAAATATCTGTATCTGGTGTTTTTATATCCTGTCATGGAGTCCATGGTATTCACTGCTTTGTAAAAAATACCGCCGATTCCTCCCAGCAGAATCATGTAAAAAAGAGGGGCCGTCACTCCATCGGATGTGTTTTCGGCCACTGTCTCCACTGCTGCCTTGGCAATGCCCTCCGCATCCAGGCGGTCCGTATCACGACCGACGATCATGGAAACTGCCTTGCGGGCTCCTTCAATATCTCCCCGCAAAAGGGGATCTCTCACAGAGAAGCCCGCCTGCCCCAGGCTTCGAAGGGCCAGGAGCCGTCCGCAGAGGACGCCCTCTGCCAGGAGGCGTGCAAATGGATGGATCCTGCCGCACAGCTGCAGCAGAAAAAAGATAATCCCTGTGCTCACCGCCAGGACCAGGATAACCATCAGGGTTCCTGCGATGCGCTCGCGGATGCGAATGCTTTTCGCACTTCCTGATTCACGTGTTCTTCCCGGATTTTCCGGGTTTTCCGGACATCCCGGACTTTCCGGGTTTTCCGGACTTCCCGGACTTCCCGCACTTTCCGGTTTTTGCGGACTTCCCGAACTATCTAAGCCTTCTGAATTTTCGGCACTGACCGCATCGATCTCAGCAGTACCCGGCTTCGCTGGCGGAACTGAAAAAAGAGTCCGCAGGGCCTTTTCAAAGAAGTCGATGAGGGTTCCGATCCCCTGCACAGGATGCCAGAGCCAGTGAGGATCACCGATCAGCAGATCCACGGCCGCGGCTATCAGCAGGACGATAATTCTGTTTTGTGCCGACTGCCGCAACAATTCCATTTTTTCAAATCCTCTTACTCACTTTTGTTTATGCCCTGATGGAAAGCTATTTGTTTTTTGGAAAACTGCCTGCATTTTTCCACAAATGCCGCAGCGAAATCCGGGTCTGACCGATAATACAGATGGGGGAAGCCGGCCATGATGTTTCCCTGCACGACCATGCAGTCCCAGGACCGTTTTCTGTCCGGTTTCCATGCCGTACATGCCTGTCCGTTCTCTGTGGAATCAAAATAGTGGAATTCGTGTCCCCGTATATGATGGCCATCCTGCAGATATCCGGCAGTCCCGGTTTCTCCGTCCTTTTTTTCAAGTTCCATATAGCCGAAGCGGACCAGTCTGTCCTTCATCCTGCAGCTTCCGGGAAGAACGCCGCACATCTGGTACAGAGTCCTGGCTGAAGTCTCTTTTTCAGATGCATCAGCCGATTGTCTTATGCTGCTGTCATCCGCTTCCTGTCCGGTGCCGGCCACAGTCTTAATATTTCCCGGATCCATCGACTGCTGCAGGTACATGAAGCCTCCGCATTCCGCCAGAATCGGCAGTCCCTCCGCCGCAAGTTCCCGGATTTGCTTCTTCATTGTTTCGTTGTCCGCAAGTGCTTTCGCGTGCAGTTCGGGGTAGCCGCCGCCCAGCACAAGTCCGTCCGCCGGGGGAATCCCTCTGTCGTGGACAGGTGAGAAAAAGACCAGATCAGCGCCCATCTCCTGCAAAAGCTCCAGATTGTCTTCATAGTAAAAGCTGAAAGCTTCGTCGCGGGCAACCGCAATACGGAGGCCGCCCGTCTTTTTATCACGGGCGGAAGAGACCGTTGACTCCTTTTTTACAGAATCTGCCGGGATGATAAGGGAGGGGGCTGTGCCGGCAAGCTTCAGCAGGGCATCAATGTCAATCGTTTTCTCCAAAACGTCTGCAAGGTGATTTATCTGATTCTGCAGGTCTTTGACTTCCCCGGGCTGAAGAAGCCCCAGGTGGCGGCTTCCCCAGGACAGAGTGTCATCATTAGGTACATAGCCGATGACCTTGAGGCTCGTGTCCTCCTCGATCCACTTTTTCATCACGGGAAACATGGGGCCGGAGATTCTGTTCAATATGACCCCTCTGATCCAGCGTTTTCCTTTTTCATACTCCGTAAAACCTTTGATAATCGGAGCGATCGAACGGCTCATCCCCCTGGCATTGACGACCAGGACGACAGGCGTTTGGGTCTGCGCCGCGAGTTCGCAGGAGGAAGCCTCTGTCCCGGACATTCCCGTGCCGTCATAATATCCCATGACGCCTTCGATCACCGCGATGCCTGCCCCGTAACGGCGCACCGCGCGTGCCATGGTTTCCCCGGCGGTATTTCCTCTGACCGGTGAATCAGCAGGTGAAAAGAAGGTGTCCAGGTTCCGGGAGGGAATCCCAAGAACCTGCCTGTGAAACATGGGATCGATGTAGTCGGGGCCGCACTTGAAGGCTGCGGGACGGAGAGACCTTCTGCGCAGGAGATGCAGCAGGCCGCAGGTGACCAGTGTCTTGCCGCTTCCGCTTGAGGGTGCGGCCAGCATCAGGCGGGGAATGGAGAGTATCCGGTCAGCCACAGGGGCTTTTTCTGCAGCAGCGTTATGGTCCGCTCCTGATTCTTTTTCCGCAGCAGCATTCGGGTCTGCCACAGGGGCTTTTTCTGCTGCAGCGTTATGGTCCGCTCCTGATTCTTTTTCCGCAGCAGCATTCGAATCTGACACAGGGGCTTTTTCCATATCAGCGTTCGGATCTGCCTCAGGGGCTTTCTCCGTAAAAAACAGTTCCAGGCTGCCGGTTTTGGCGTCAAAACGGCCCAGCCCGGGATCCAGGTCGTAGAGCCGGCGGACAGTATCGTCGTCCAGAATCTCTGAGGGTTTTCCGCAGGCGAAAATTTCTTCGCCCTTCACGCAGATGATCCGGTCCGAAATCTTCATGGCAAGGTCTATTTCATGAAGGGACATCACGACAGTGATTCCCTGCTCCCGGGACATTTTGTGGAGAATTCCCAGAAGCTCCAGCTTGTGGCGGATGTCGAGATAGGAAGTCGGCTCGTCCAGGATGATGATATCCGGCTCCTGACAGATGGCACGGGCCAGAAGGACACGCTGACGCTCGCCATCACTGACTGCATCAAAGGGCCTGTCAGAGAGGTGCTGCGCATGCACCGCCGTCAGCGCCTCATCCACCTTCTGCTCATCCGCCTCACGGAGGATTCCCAGACGTCCTGTGTAGGGATAGCGTCCCATTGCGGTCACATCCCGGCAGGTCATCAGCTCAGTCTGCAGGCGGCCGGTGAGCATGACAGCCATTTCCCTTGCCAGCTCCCCGGGCTCGAACTGCCCCAGTTTTTTCATCCCGGGGTCAGTGCCGTCCTTACCTGCCGTCTTTTCCTGTGCAAGGTAAATATCACCGCTGACGGGCGACAACTGCCGGGTGATGGTCTTAAGGATCGTGGACTTGCCGGATCCATTGGGACCGACCAGGGTCACAATCTCCCCCCTCTGCACGCCTATTTCAATTCCGTGGATCAGCGCCTTTCCATGGTAGCCGACGGCCAGATGGTCAAGGTTCAAATGAATCTGTTTCAATTCCCTGCCGCTTCCTTCCTGCTGTTTGATGATGTAAACAAAAGACAGTGTTTTCCAGTATGCTGTCTGATGACAGACATAGAGAACAGCGTTTTATTGTTCCTGCCTGCTGTCCGATGGAGTTTGCCCGGGGCGGTGTATTTTCTGCCTGCTGTCCGATGGAGTTTGCCCGGGGCGGTGTTTTTTCTCCCTGCAGCTTTATTTCCTGTTCCGGCGGATCAGCATGAAGATCACGACGGGAGCACCCAGAACCGAGGTCACGGTACTGATATTGAGTTCTGTCGGGGAAAAAGCCATTCGGGCGATCAGGTCGCTGACCATGCAGAAGACCGCGCCGCCCAGAAAGGCGGCAGGGATCACGACCAGAGGTCTGGATGTTCCCAGCGCGCGTTTGACCAGAAAGGGGACAGCGATTCCGACGAAGGAAATGGGCCCCGCAAAAGCGGTCACGCAGGCGGACAGGATACCCGAGAGAAGGATCAGTTCCATGCGGAATCTCTTCACATTGACGCCCATACTCTGGGCATAGGCCTCGCCCATCTGATAGGCACCGATCGGCTTGGCCAGCAGAAATACACAGAAAAAAGCCGCTCCCACGATCAGGGCAGCCGTGCCCGTCCCGCTCCAGTCAGCTCCCGAAAAACTTCCCTGGGACCAGCCATGGAGGTTGACTATGTCGGAGTCCTCGGCGAAGGTCACGAGAAACTCCGTGACGGCGCTGCAGATGTAGCCGATCATAATGCCCGCGACGAGAAGGGCGGCCATGTGGTTGACCGCTCGAGACACGACGAGTATGAAAGCAGTGGACATCATGGCGCCCGCAAAGGCAGCCAGGATCAGAGCCCACGAGGAGGCAGAGCCGAAACGGTCGATGAGAATGATCATGACGACCGCGACGCACATCTTGGCGCCGGAGGAGATGCCCAAAACGAAGGGTCCCGCAATGGGATTGCCGAAAAATGTCTGCAGAAGAAAGCCTGACAGGGCCAGGGCTCCCCCCAGGATGGCGGCCTGCAGGATCCTGGGCATTCGGATTTTCCAGATAATGCTGACCTCAGAAGCCTCCCCCTGCCTGAGGAACAGGATCCTCAGGATCTTTCCCGTCGAAATGCTGACACTGCCGGTATTTATATTCAGAATGATCATCGCCAGAAATGCAGCCGCCAGCAAGGCAAACACCATTATATAGCGCGTCCGCCGCAGCGCACTGACACGGGCGTGATCCGCTCTCTGTGTGCTGTCCATAGCAATTCCTTTTAAATGTCTTTTTTGCGCAGAGTTCTCAGGGGAGTAATCGTTCCGTCGGGCTCGACGAAGGAAATAGTTTCCAACTGCCCCCGCAGGTTCCTGCGGAAGTCGGCCAGATACGCCGTCCGGAGCCTCTTCTGCTCCGCCTTCTCCGCTTCAGTCAGTCCTATGGTCTTCTGTTTACGCGCAAGTTCATTGATTCTGTCAAGTCTTTTTTGATTCATTAAATACTCCTGTATAGTGTTCTTGTAGCATTTTTTAATCCCCGGATCAGATTTATTGCAGCTGTTCCAGGAATGTCATATTTTCTGTGTCTTTGCCTGTGAGCATCCTGCGCAGGTCTGTGATCATCATAGCCGCTATGTCGGGGGACTGGTAGAGGCTTCGCTGAACCTGCCAGACATTTCCTTCCTGCACTGCCTTGAAGTCTGTCAGAAGGGCGGATCTTCCGCAGAGCTGGTCTATGTTTTTGACGGGATTTTCAATCGTGGCGTTGTAGATCAGGAAATCCGCGTCCTTTGCTGTATTGTAAAAATCTTCCATGGACAGGCGGACCGAGGCGCTGTTTCCACTCTCGTTCAGCAGGTCTTTGAAAATATAATTCCCGCCTGCCAGTTCGATCATGCGGGGGATATAGTCATCCGTCGCGCGGACGATCACATTTCCGCCTGATGAGATGGAAAAGAAGGCAACAGTCAGTCCTGTATCGGTATATTCGGCGGATTGGGCAAACTGCTTATTCTGTTCTTCGAAAAATGCCTCCGCCTCTTTCTCATGTCCGGTCAGAACGCCGTAGAGCCTGACCCACTCGGTACGGCCCATGGGATGGCTCTCGTTGCTGGAGGTATCGATAAACACTGGGATTCCCAGTTCCTCCAGCTTTTCCTTCACCTCGGGCGTGTGGAGGATCATCATGGATTCCACCGCCAGGTCACAGCCCGAAGAGGCAAGGAGCTCGTAGTCCGGCGCGCTGTATTTGCCCGCATAGATCATGCTGCCGTCAGCCAGGGCCTTTTTGGGCGCGTCGATGTACCAGCCCTCGGCTTTGGTTCCGGTCATCTTCACCTGTCCAATCGCGCCCGCCGCGTCAAACAGAGCCATGGAGGAAGTCGCCGCAACGTAGATATTGCCGGGGGATGCCTTCAGAACCGTGACGGAAGCGGGCAGTTTCTTCATCATTTTCTGCTGAGCCGCGGAGTCGTCAGATGAGCTGTTTTCCGGCAGGATCAGGTACTGCCCGCTGTTGTGGATATCAATCAGCCGGTAAAGCGCGTCTTTGCTCCCGTCAGCAAGCTTGTAGGAATATATGTCAAATGTCTCCGCGTATGCTTTTTCCATGGCGGAAACAAAGGTCAGTCCCTCTATTACCGGCGGCTCGGAAGGGCTTTGCTGCTGTGAAGACCTTCCGCCCGCTGCAGGGATGTCTTTTCCGTCTTCCGCTCCGGTTTCTGTATCGTTTTGAGAATTGTTTTCTGCCTCCCTGTCCGCGGTCTCCCGTCCGGAACCCGCTGAACCCGCTCCGTCTGATCCTTCTGTTCCCTCTGATCCGTCTTTTTGTGTCAGGCTGATAAAGAGGGTGTATTCAATCTCATGCGGCTCTGACATGGCTGTCGTCAGCCCGCTGATTTTCATCTCTTCATCCAGAACGACAGGAATTCTGAAGACCGAATTCTTCCGGTCCTGTTCCTGCGCGTTTTTGGGGTCATACTGCTGACCGTTGACTTTCACCCACTCATAGTGGGGACTGCTGAACTCGATCACAGCCTGCGCCTCCCCCTGTGTGAGAGTGACTTCAGGGCAGGTGATCTTCACTTTCCCCGTTCCTCCCTGGGCTGTGAAGGTCTCCGGCACATAGGTGCCGTCCTGCAGCGCAGCGGATTCTCCGCCGGATGAAACAGCACCTGCCTGTTCACCCGGGGAATCTGTTTTTCCCGCGGGTGAGCAGGCAGTTATCACCATGACCAAAAATAGAAGCAGGGTTGTCAGTTGAAAAGGCATGCGCATTTTGTTTTTCATGTTTTAGTCCTCTTGTATTTCCCTCGACGGGAGCGCCCAACCTGTAGTTTTAACTGAGACGAAGTGCCAGGGCGGCTGTGACACCCTCAAGGCTCTGTTTTTTCACAAGCAGTACTGCCCTGTCTCCGTCAACCGGCATGTTCTTGTCCCCGGCCGCGGCATAGTCCGATGCAAGGCGCAGTGCGCTCCGTTCGCACACACAGTCCACACCGGTGACATTGCGGACGAAATCGGAAGATGTAAAAGACCCAGGCACTGCATTGAGCTCCTCTGCCGTAAAAAAAGTGACAGGCAGTCCCCTATTCTCAGCAAAAGCAAGGAGTCCCTGCTCGCCTTTTTTTAAATCAATGGAGGCGATTCCGATGATTGCCTGAGGGAAGACTCCGGCATCCGCCAGAATCTGCCTCACTGCCTTCTGAACAGCTTCCTCCGCAGTGCCTCTGCGGCAGCCGATTCCCAGAGTGACCGCCCGCGGGATCAGGTAAAGAGTTCTCTCCCGGTCCTGCTGACATCTTCTCCAGGAGACGACTATATCCGCCTCGCTCCGGTCAGAAGTTCTCTGGATTCCTTCACCGTATCTGCTGATTTCTTTTTCAGCAGCAGGGATTCCCGGGATGCATCTGTTCGTCTCTTCTTCTGCAGCGGGAATTGCACGGATGCATCTGTTCGTTTCTTCTTCTGCAGCGGGAATTCCCGAAATGCATCTGTTCGTCTCTTCTTCTGCAGCGGGAATTTCACGGATAACTTTATTTAAAAAAACGCCTTCCTGCCCGCAGTCACCAGCTGCTCCGTCGTATTCTTTATCAAAATAGATCTTAGGAATCTCACCGGCCAGAATCCGCGCGGAAATCATTTTTGCCGCCGTCCGGTCGGAGATCTGCAGACCATTTTCTGCCGCGAAGACATCGACGGCAAAAAGGCCGCGTCCGTCGGTGGCCGTTGTGATCACAGGCCGGGCGCCGATGGCCTCTGCCAGTACGAGACTGAGGCGGTTCCCTCCTCCCACGTGGCCTGACATCAGTGAGATTATAAATCTTCCGTTCTCATCCGAGACCAGGACTGCCGGATCCCTGAATTTATCTCTTGCAAAGGGAGCGATACACCGGACTGCGATTCCCGTCGAGGCAAAAAAGATGAGGGCATCTGCCTCTCCAAACCACTTTGCAGTCACTTCGGACAGCTTTGGGCCGTCTTCATAACCCGCCACATCCGCACAGCGGCCTGTCTGCAGGATTTCCGATTCCGGCAACAGATTCGCCAGGACTTCCGCTGCCCGCCGCATAGTCTCAAATCCGCGCCGGGTGCAGGCCATCATGACGATTTTCCCAAATGGTCTGCCTGTCCCCTTAAGGACCCGTCTTTGGCTTTCGCTGTTTTTGGTTTTTCTGCCTGTCACGGAAGTCACAGAATCCGGCAGAGGCCGGTCCTCATCAGCGGCAGGAGACGTCTGGCGCATCACAGCGACGATCTCCGCATATTTTTCAGTGATCCTGCCATAGTTCTCCGGCAGGTGGGGAACGGCACAGTCAGTACAGACCTTGATTCCTTTTTCGTTATAAGTGAAATTTCCTCCGCATCCAGGCCCCAGCATGTAGAGCGGGCAATAACAGAAGAGGCAGTTAAAGCGCGAAGGATCCGCAATCCTGTGGCAGGGAAAATATTCACATTCTGTATTCTGGAAAAAGGAATAGTGCTTTCCCTCCCAGTGAGGCTTTTCCCTCTTTTTGCTCATTTACCTACTCCTTCAATCCCCCACAGGTTTTGTGGCCGCCTGCAAAATCTCTGTCATCGCCTGCAGCAGAATATCGTTTTCCTCCGGCAGCAGGACAGCGGCCCGGTAATCGCCTTCCTGAAGACCTTTATAATTGTCACACTTCCTGATCAGGATCCCTCTGGACAAAAGCGGCAGGTACAATTCAGTTCCGCAGGAGAAAAATATATAATTTGCCTCTCCCGGGAAAACCCTGCATCCCATCGATCTGAGAGCCGCCGCCATCCTTTCCCGCTCCTGGGCGACAAGGGACCGGGCCTTCTCCAGATACTCCTCATTTTCCGGCTCAAGCGCCGCAATACCGGCGATCTGTGCCGGCAGGGAGACGCTCCACTCCGCCTGCTGCTTATGTATGGTCTCCAACACAGAGGAATCCGCTGCCATCAGATACCCGAGCCGGATGCCCGGCATGGCAAAGCGCTTGGTAAAGGCATCCAGGACCAGCAGCCTTTGTTTTATCCTATCGTCCGCAGGTTTCTCCGGTTCTCTTTCCAGAAAAGCTTCCGGCGAGAGCAGGCGCCGCATAGTAAGCTGTTTTTCGTCCTGCAAAAAGCCGAGAAAGCATTCATCGACCAGCAGCCAGGTACCCTGGCGCTGACAGATATCCGCAATCCGGACAAGCAGTCGGGAGTCAATCAGGTTCCCGACCGGGTTGGAGGGTGAACACAGAATGGCCAGATCCGGACCTTCCGCCAGGTCGTCTAGGTACCTGTCTGTCAGGGCGAAATCCTCTTCCCTTTTCAGAATATGATAGCGGACCTGTGCGCCGCAGGCTTTTGCCGCATGCAGGTATCCGGAAAAAGACGGCGCCGTCAGAAGAATACTGCGGGCACCCAGGCCGCGGGCCGCAGCCTCGATCAGCTCCGATGCTCCGTTTCCGCACAGGATCTGTCCCATTGGGACTCCGGTGAACTTCTCCAGGGCCTGCCGGAGCTCAGTGCAGTCCCGGTCCGGATACTGCTTCAGAAGAGGGAGACTGTCCCTCAGCCTGGTCAGGACACCTTCCGGAATCCCCAGGGGATTGATATTGACCGAAAAGTCGTATCTCACCTCTGCGCTATTGTAAATCTCTCCTCCGTGCAGCATAAGCAGTCAGTTCTCTCTCTGTAAAATAAAATGGTTTCTCCGGCAGTTCCGGTATTTTATCGGGCGAAAAAGCAGCTCCTGCAGTTCCGGTATTTTGCCGGGCGAAAAAGCAGCTCCTGCAGTTCCGACATTTTAACGGGCGAAAAAGCGTCCGGGCCGGCTTTATTGCTTTATTGTTTTGCTGTGTTTAAACAATGTATGATTCGCTGCCGGTAAACGAGATAATAAAAACAGGATTTCCGGCGCGCAGGTAATGATAGTGACCCAGCATTTCCTCCCTGTTGACAATTACCTGAGTACACTGAAGATCACGGACCACCAATTCTTTCAAAGCGGTCTTCAGCGCTGCCAGGGTCTCCGATGTAATACAGTTGACCACAACCCGTGCCTCTGGATTTTTTGAAAAAACTGCCTTCAGGATATCCCCGATTTCGCCTCCGCTTCCGCCGACGAAAACATGGGTCGGTTCCGGCAGATCCGAAAGCGCCTCAGGGGCCCGCCCCTTAACAATCTCCATATTTTGCAGACAATATTTTGCCCGGTTCTGCTCCAGTAACGCCAGGGCATCCTGCTTATATTCAATTGACAGAATCTTCCCTTCCGGGCAGGTAAGGGCGGCTTCGATGCTGACAGAGCCGGTACCGGCCCCCACATCCCAGAGGACCGCTTCTGATGTGAGTCCCAGGCGGCACAGAGAGAGCGAACGGATTTCCGAAGAAGTCATGGGTGCTTTTCCCCGTATAAAGGCGTTATCAGGCAGCCCGGGTACAACAGGACAATTTTCCGCATCCAAATGCTTTATATATAGGACATAAAGCCCTTCCCCTTTGACCTCTGTCAGCTCATGTGCGGTGCATGTGCAGATTTTTTCCGCAGGGCGGGATAACTCATAGCCGTAGATCAGCCTCAGATTTCCAAGGACGCCCCGCTTCTGTGCTCTTTCCAGCAATACACCTGTCCATGTGAGATTCTCCACTCCGGCCAAAAGGAGAAAGCACTCTCTGTTCCTGCGCACCTGTCCGACAACGTTGCAGAATCGGCCGTGGGAGCTGAGAATCTTCCAGTCCTGCCAGGGAATCCCTGCCCTCGAGGCAAACCAGGAAACACAGGAAATACCACAGATCAACTGCATTTCAATCCCCCTGTCGTACATCGGCCGTCTGTTCAGAGTGGAATATAAGCGGGCAGCTCCGCTGTAAAAGCCGCTGTCTCCGGAAAAAGCGACCGCTGCCCTCTCTATTTCTTCATGCTCGAACATATATCTCACAATTGTCAGACTGTCATAAGCGGGGATGATCGTTTTGGAGGAAACCGATTCACAGGCCGCCATGAGATTGTCAAGGACCGTCTTTGCCCCGAACAGGACTTCAGCCGTTGCAATAGCCTCCTCTGCCTCTTTTGTAATAGCCCCGGCACCGCCGACACCGATTCCGACCAGAAAAAGCTTTCTCTTCTTTTCGCAGTCCATGTCAGCGGTGTAAACTTCGTCATCCACGTCTTCCGTGATGGTTATACCGCCCATGACTGCCTCGCCATCCATGACAGCCACATCGCTCAGACCAGCCATGACTGCAGAGTCTTCCATAGCGGCCATATCGCTCATGCCGCTCTTTATTGAGACGTCTTCCATGGCGGTCACACCGCTCATGCCGCCCTTAACTGCGGCGCTTTCCATGGCGGCCACACCCTTTGCGGGCACATTTTTGTCAACGGACACACCATCCCCGGCACCATGGTATGTATCGCTGTCTGCATCGACACCGGCATACCGCAGAGCCGCGGTGATCGTATGCTCCAGGTCCAGGGTCTGTGCGAGGTTTTCCGCAGGGGTGCGGATCACCACCGCCCGGATGCCGCAGCGCCTGACCGCCTCTGTCTTTTCGGGAAATCCTCCCGCCGCGCCGGTCTCCTTAGTCAGAAGCCAGGAAGCTCCTGCATAGTGAATCTGGGCGCAGTTCATCTCCACATCAAAAGGTCCCTGCATGGCGAAAATCTGTTTTCCCGCAAGTCCAGCTTCCGCACATGCCTGCAGGCTCTCCTGAGTGGGAAGCACGCGCGCCGTGATTCTGGACGGATTCCCCAGAGCTTTTGCAAAGCGGACCAGTTCTTTGCTGCCGGTCGTCACCAGAATGTGTCCCGGAACAGACGCCAGAAAAGCGCCTGCCTGGTCGGCATCAGAGACATAGACAAAGTCATCATCGTCCTGCAATGCATGGTCCTTGGGGCTGCCAGAAGAATCTCCGGTAAGAACATCTCTCTGCAGGTGCAGATATGGAAGGCCGGTTTCTCTGCAGGCCGCCCCAATCTCTCCCGAGACAATCTGCGCATGGGGGTGCGTCGCATCGATCACACAGGAAAAAGACCCTTCCCGCATCAACTGTGCCATACCGCTGCGGTCGAGTCTCCCTGCATGGACGGTCATGAGGGGATGAGGTGTCAGAACCTCTTCGCCGTAATGCGTCGCCACGCTCACAGTGCAGGGAACTCCCGCTGCCAGCAGTCCTTCCGCCGCATTCCGTCCTTCTGTTGTCCCTCCGAAAATCAAAATACTTCTGCCAGCTGTTTTCATCTTCCGGGTGCACCTCTTTTTTGCCTGTATTTATGAACAGGACTCATTTTCCCCGTCTTGCCGCTCTCTGGAATAGCCGCGGGGCGTCACCTTTTTATTCTCTGCATTTATGAACAGGAATCATTTTCCCCTGCATGCCGCTCTCTGGAGTAGCCGCGGGGGGTCACCATTTTATCGCCGATCCGCTTTGTCGACTCGTTTCCGATAAAGACGGTTGTAAACATATCCACCTTAACGTCCCGAAGCTGTCCCAGAGTATAAATGTGGGTCTCTTCGCCATCCCGTCCGATATTGCGCACGGTACCGCAGACCTGTTCCGGAGGCAGAGTCTCCAGGAGGATATCGCAGGCTCTCTGCAGATAATCATGCCGCCTTTTGCTGGAGGGGTTATAGAGGACGATCACAAAATCTCCCTCTGCCGCCATCCGAAGCCGCTTCTCGATCTTCTCCCAGGGGGTCATCAGGTCGCTGAGGCTGATCAGGACAAAATCGTGGATCAGGGGAGCTCCCAGACGGGCCGCCCCGCTCAGTGCCGCCGTGACACCGGGTATCACCTGAATCTCCACAGTGGGATAGTCCTTTGCCACCTCGTAAATCAGGCCGGCCATGCCATAGACGCCCGCGTCTCCGCTGCAGATAAAGGCGACGTCCGATCCTTTGGCAGCCTCGTCCAGGGCAAGCACGCACCGCTGCTCCTCCCGGCGCATTGTCGTTGTGATTATTTTTTTGCCAGGGAAACGCTCCTTCACCAGGTCCACATAGACATGGTAGCCTGCAATCACATCGCTCTCTTCAATCGCCCGGTAAGCCTCCATTGTCATCTGGTCAATCTCGCCCGGCCCAATGCCGATCACGATAACTCTTCCCTTTCCGGCTTCACTGTCCATGCTTTCCTCCGAAATACAATCTAATCATTCTGTGCCGCATTCCCGCGGGCAGCTATGACCGGCCCGCGTTTTGCACACCATTTTGATAAAACCTCAATAAAAACAGCGGAATTATAAAAAAACATCTCACAAAAATATCTCATGAAGATATCCCGCAAAAATATCCCGCAAAAATATCTCGCAAAACATCTCTCGATAATATCTCAAATATCTCAGAAAAATATCTCATTCAGAGGCATCTCTGAATTCGGTGGTAAATCCGGGATCATAGAGTTTTGAGCGCTCATAGCCGCTCTGGGCGACGGCACTGCCGACAATGATCAGGGCGGTTTTGGTGATTCCGTGTTCCGCGGCGGTCTGCGCCAAAGTCTCCACAGTGCAGATATATTTTTCCTCATCCGGCCAGGTCGCCTTGTAGACAATGGCGGCCGGTGTCTCCGGAGCATATCCGCCGGCCACCAGCCTGCGGCTGAGTTTGTCCAGCATCCCTGTGCTCAGAAAGATCACCATGGTCGCGCCGTGTGCGGCGAAGGATTCAATGGATTCTTTCTCCGGCATCGGGGTGCGGCCGGCCATGCGGGTGATGATCACGCTCTGCGTGATACCGGGCAGGGTGTACTCCATATCAAGGGCGGAAGCCGCGCCGCAGAAGGCACTCACGCCGGGAGTGTAATCGTAGGGAATCCTCTCCTCTTCCAGAATATCCATCTGCTCCCGGATAGCGCCGTATATACAGGGGTCCCCTGTGTGCAGGCGCACTGTCGACAGGCCTGCCTTTTCGGCTTCCCTCATCGCGTCTGTCACCTGCTCCAGGGTCATCTTGGCGCTGTCAAGGACACGGCAGCCCTCTTTTTTTGATTCCAGAAGAGCGGGATTCACCAGCGATCCCGCGTAAATGATAAGGTCAGCCTGCTCGAGCAGCCTCTGCCCGCGCACTGTGATCAGATCCGGAGCCCCGGATCCCGCTCCCACAAAATGTATCATGCCCTACCTCTTGAGTCCTTGTTCTCTGTTTACTGTTTACTGTTTATTGTTATATGCTTTGTGTAAATGTACGCAAATACAGGCAAAGTCTCTTCACTGTCGTTCTCAGATTCCATAAAGCAGTTCCTGCAGAAAAGGAAATTTTATTCAATTGCCCGGAGCTGTTCCTTCGGGAGACGAAACTTATTCAGTTTTCCCGAGCTGCTCCTGCAGAAGACGAAATCTTATTCAATTGCCCGGAGCTGCTCCTGCAGAAGACGAAATCTTATTCAATTGCCCGGAGCTGTTCCTGTAGAAGACGCATGTATTCAAGGGCCTTCCCTGTCCTGCCCAGTTCTCCGTGAACATTGGAAAAAACAACAACCTCGACCTGCATTCTGCCCCCGGACCAGCCTTCCATGACCGCCTGAATACGCCGTGTCATTTCTGCCATCACCGCCTTGTCCAGCCCGTATTTCCGCAGGATATTGATGGCCTCGTCGGTCATGACGCAGTCCGCCAGTTCCTGTTTCAGGCTGTCAAAGATTTCTTCACGGCTGTAAAGCTCCTCCGACTTCTCTTCCGCCGATTCCCGGGGTACAAAAGCTTCCTGACAATTTCCGGAGGAATCTTTCCCATTCCCGAAAAGTACGCTCTCCGCAATGTCTGTCAGGATTTCCATCCTGTGGTCCCCGTACTGTGAGTGGGTATTGCGGATCCCGCCCGCCACCTTAACGAGCTTGCCGATATGGCCCACGAAGAGCATGCGCCTGAAGCCTGCGTCTGCCGCCATCAGGACGGTGTCATAAATGAAATTGGAGGCAGTCACTGCCGTCTCCAGCGAAAATCCGTATTTTTCCAGGAAAAAATTTTTGCCGTAATTACCGGGTGCCGCCGGCAGAATCGTCAGCCCCTCTTCTTTCCTGACCCGCACTTCCACGCGGATTGTATCCAGCAGGGCCTGATCACTCATGGGCTCCACGATCCCGCTGGTCCCCAGGATGGATATGCCGCCCTCGATGCCCAGTCTGGGATTAAATGTCTTTGCCGCAAGTTCACGTCCTCCAGGAACGGAAATCGTGATGTCCAGCCCCGGCGGAACTGCATCCGGCCGGTTTTCCCGCTCGTCCCGCAGCACCTCCTGAACCGCCTCCGCGATCATCCGCCTGGGCGTGCTGTTGATGGCAGCGCTGCCCACCGGCTGGTCCAGCCCGGGTTTTGTCACGCGTCCCACGCCCTCTCCCCCATCGATGTGGATTCCCGGCTTATCGGAGCGGGCTGCAGTGGCATAGATCAGGACATGGTTTGTGATGTCCGGATCATCTCCGCTGTCCTTGCGGACGGCGCAGGACACAGCTGAAAGTGCTGTATATCCCGGATGTAAAGGACTAAGCCCACCCTGATTCTTTTGACAGGGGGCAGGTTCGGACCCGGGGAGAGGTATCTCTTTTCTGTCTTTTCCATGCAGGGAGCAGTTTCCCTGACGGAAACGGATATCCTCTATATCCAGGATCAGCTTCAGCCCTTTCGGGGTCTGCAGACTGACCTGCGAAATGATCCTGCCTGTCAGAAGCATAGCGGCTGCCGCTTTTGCCGCTGCCGCGGCGCAGCTTCCCGTTGTATATCCCAGGCGCAGTTTTTGCCCGCCCTTTTCAATGTACTCGTTCAGTTCCATTTATCTACCAGAAAGCTATCCGCCGAAACTCGTCTGTCAAAAAGTCATCCAACGGAAGGTCATTCGTTGAAATCTGTCCGTCTAAAAGCTTGTCCTTCGGAAAGTTCTATCATTTCATGTTATAAAGGATGGCATTGCAGATTGCGGCCGCGACATTGCTGCCGCCTTTCCTGCCGCGGTTGCAGATATAGGGCACACCGGAGGCCATGATCCTCTCCTTGGCCTGCACGACATTGACGAATCCCACGGGAACCGCGATCACCAGTTCAGGCATATAGCCCTGGTGGATTTTTTCCTCCAGAGCCAGAAGGGCTGTCGGGGCATTTCCGACAGCAAAAATAAGAGGAATGCCCTTTTCCTTTGCCTCCCGGACCGCCTTGTCCACGGCTGCAGCGGATCTGGTCGTCCCGTCCTCCCCGGCCTGCAGTGCCACTTCGGGATCCGCGACATAACAGTGAACCTGGCCTCCGAAAGCAGCCAGCTTCCTTTTGTTTATTCCGGACATGGCCATGGTTGTGTCCGTGACAATATGAGCTCCACGCCGGATGGCGTCGGAGGCTTTTTCCAGAACCCTTTCACTGAATGCCAGGGTATCAAGATATTCGAAGTCTGCGGTCGTGTGGATTGCCCGCAGGATCACATGCTTTTTATCTTCCGGAATCTCTCTTCCCTGCTCCCGCAGTTCCTTCTCTATTATCCGAAAGCTTGTTTTTTCTATATCCGCCGGAAGGACATGTTCGATTTCAATCATCTGTTCTCCTCTTAGACGTTTTTTTACAACGCCCGAACCGACATCCCGCAGCGCAGGGCATGACACTGATTCGTCCGAAAATCCACATTGTCAGCGCCCTGAGCGCATTTTTTGCCAAATTGTATTATAACATGAATAATAAAACCCTTTGGTAATTATTATTGCCATTTACAGTAAAACAAACAAAATTACCAAATCAAAATACTAATCACAGTTCCGGTCTGCAGTTTATTTCACACATCTCATGGGAAACCACACGGGTTTTGTAAGGTAAAAAAGCCCCGGCTCTCTGCCATACACAGGCAGTTCTCCGGGGCTTTTGACTTTTATGAATTATCAGTCTGTATCAGTCTGGTTTTATTTCAGGTAAAGATTCCGGCTTTCGCGCAAGAGTGTAACCCGCGTGGATTCCCGTTTTTTCCGTATGAGCTTATCCTGCAAGTCTTGCGCGATGAAGCATTAAGCTCAAAGCTGAAAGACTCAGATAATCCCCAGTTTCATCATTTCATCCAGATCGTAAAGAAGCGCATAGAATCCCTCTTCGGGGATATCATCAGGCAGATCTTCGGCAGGTACATCGGCTGTGTTTTCCTGCGAAATGTCGGAAGGCTCTTCTGTCATAGAAAGCGGGACGGGGGCCTCTTCCGATGCAGCCGCAGGCTCGGCACCGAATTCCAGAACAGCCGCCGGAGCCGCATTTGTATCCTCTTCCGTGCTGACATTAGTATCTCCGGTGTCGGCTTCATCTGCTGCCGGAGCTGCTGCCTGCTCTTCGGGTACGGCAGTGGTTTCCGAATCGGAAACGGCTTCCGCCGCTGTCTCCTGATCCGGCTCCGGAACTGCCGCCGCTGCTGCCCTTGCTTTGGCACGGTTCAGGGCGTTCTCAATGTCAGCCGCATTGCCGGCTATGACGCGCTCCATTGTGACGAGAGGAATTCTGTTGAGATTGCCCACATTATCGGACGTTGCCAGGAAAAGTTCCAGATACTGCCTGGCTGTGTCAAGGTAAGCCCGGACGGATTCTTTGGCGCCCGGAAGGGCAGCGATTTCCTGCAGGGTCATCTTTCCGATCGGTGTCTGCAGAATAAAAGGGGCCTTGGGAAAAACATATGCTTCATCAGCTCCGACAAGACGGTCTGCGCAGCGCAGATCAGCGCGCACCTGCATGAGGGCCTTTCCTGTCATATTCCTGTTTTTCCATTTTGCAGGGTCGCGGACCCATTCTTCGCTCGGAGGAAGTATGCGGTCCAGAAGTCCTTCTTTGGGGATTTCAACCAGGAGACGGAAGCCCGTAGAAAGCAGCTTTTTGCGAAGCTCCGGATTCTGCAGGAACTTTTGGCGCATGCCCAGGCGCATAATCTGCTGGCGCACTTCCTCCCAGCTGTTATTTTCCAGCAGCCGCTGCTTCTTGGAGATCTTTACCAGGGCTGCGGAGTCGCCGCCGCATTCAAGGACTTTTTCCGCAGTGGCCTTGCTGCGTCCGAAGAGCGCCCTCATGTAATAGAGGAATTGTTCTACGGACTCAAAGCGGGTCCCTATATAAGTAAAGGGCGCCTGATATTGGTTGCTGAATTCTCCCCATTCACCGTCCGGTGTTTTGAAGACGATAATCTTATCTCCGTTCAATTCTGCCATGATGCGCAGCCTCCTCTCTTTCATTACGAAGGTGTATCACAGTTCACGCCCCTCCTGAACCGGGCATCCTTTTAGATTCGGGCATCCCCTTTGATCCGGCCGGATCCGTCCGCCTTGTGCTGCGGAACCGTTGCGCTTGGGGAGGAGTATAGGACCCCCCTGCCTCACAGGTCCGCTTTTGTCCGCGGTTCACGGGTAAAAATCGTGATTTAATTATATCGCTCTGGCGGGGAATTTACAATAAAACCGACTGTCGTCCGCTGCTGTTTTGTACATGATTTGTGCATGTTTTGCACCTGTTCTGCGTCTTCCGGAGCGTATGTTGTCACCCTGGGGAAATCCCATCCTGAAGGGCTTAAGCGATTGGATTTCCGCCTCCCTGCTCCAGGATCTCGTAAATTTTTTTCATATCCAGATATCTGCGCATGGTGTCCGCCAGAATGTCGTACTGGGTCTCTTTATAGGTCCGGCTGTCCGTTTCCTGCACGGTCTTTTCCCCTTCTTCCGGGAAAGTCCGCAGCGTCACCCCTTTGTGGTCCGCCAGGATTTCCACAATTCTTCGGGCAATGCCGGGAGCATCGAATACGCCGTGGACATATGTGCCGTATATGTTTCCGCAGGCGGTCCCGTCCGGAGATTCGATTCCGGTCCTCTGAACTTTGATGACGCTGAAACTGCCATCACAAGGGCTTCCGCAGGGAATCCCGGCGGTTTTTCCCGTGGTTTTTCCTGTGGTTTTCCCTGTGATTTTCCCTGTGTTATTTCCAACGTTTTTTTCAGTGGTGTTTCCGGTGGTATTTCCAACGCTTTTTTCAGTGGGGTTTCCGGTGTTATTTTCAACGCTTTTTTCAGTGGTGTTTCCGGTGGTATTTCCAACGCTTTTTTCAGTGGGGTTTCCGGTGTTCTGAGAGGTGCGGCCCATGTGGATCTCATAGCCCTCAATCTCCATTCCGCCCAGGCCCTTTAGGATTCCGGGAAGCTCAGCGATCCTGCCGCTCACGCGGGTGCGCCGCTTTTCCTTTGAAAAAACAGTCTCTGTCTCCAGAAATCCCAGTCCCGGGGCACTGCCGCCCTCTTCGGTCTGATCGGGGTCAGAGATCGAGCGCCCCAGCATCTGATAACCGCCGCAGACACCGAAAATCGGGCATCCCCGCATGCGCAGGTCATTTATGGCAGCTGCCATGCCGGTCTCTCTGAGCCAGCGCAGATCCGCCATGGTGTTCTTGGTCCCCGGCAGAATGATCATATCTGGATTTCCCAGAGCGGAAGGTTTTGAGACATAGCGCAGGTCCGCTTCCTGTATTCTGGAAAAAACATTGAAATCCGTAAAATTGGACAGATGGGGCAGGCGTATGACCACGATCTCCACAGGTTTGCCCGCCGGAGGACGGTTGGTCTGCGAGAGCTGGGGCGAGAGGGAATCCTCATCGTCTATGTCCAGCTGCATAAAGGGGATCACGCCGACCACAGGTACGCCGCCCCGTTCCTCCAGCATGACAATGCCGGGATCCAGAATGGTCTTGTCCCCGCGGAATTTATTGATGATAAAGCCCTTGAGCAGGGCCTGTTCGTCCGGCTCCAGCAGCATATGGGTTCCCAGCAGCTGGGCAAAGACGCCGCCGCGGTCAATGTCGCCCGCCAGCAGTACAGGCGCGCCGACCGCTTTGGCAAGTCCCATATTTACAATATCGTCTTTCTTCAGATTGATCTCCGCCGGACTCCCCGCGCCCTCGATCACGATAATGTCGTACTCAGCAGCGAGCGAGTTGTAGGCCTCCAGAACCATGGGCATCAGGCTCTTTTTATAGGCAAAATATTTCCGGGCATCCATATCGCCCAGGACCTCTCCGTTGACGATCACCTGGGAGCCCGTATCTGTCGTGGGCTTGAGCAGAATGGGGTTCATCCGCACATCCGGCGCAATGCCTGCCGCCTCCGCCTGCATGACCTGGGCGCGGCCCATCTCCAGACCGTCCTCCGTGATAAAAGAGTTCAGGGCCATATTCTGGGATTTAAAGGGAGCGACCCGATATCCGTCCTGGCGGAAGATCCTGCACAGGCCGGCTGCCAGAAGGCTCTTGCCGGCGTTGGACATGGTTCCCTGGATCATGATTGCTTTTGCCATAAAGTATGTTCTCCAAAATCTGTTTCGCGGACATTCCCCGCCCGTCAGTTTTCGCGGATAATTCCGGCAAGCTGCTTTTTTCCGGGCACTACTGTTTCTGCATGGCGCGCAGTTCTGTCAGGTATCCGTCGTCGATCCTCGCCTGTTCGAAGGTAGCCATTTCATTCATCAGGGCGCAGGATGCCTCCAGAATCTGAAATGCCAGAGGACACCCGCTGCCCTCCCCCAGTCTCATGTTCATGTGCAGCCAGGGATCCAGACCAAGCTCCTGAGCCGCACGCATATATCCGATTTCATCCGAGACATGGGAGGGGAACATGAAATCTCTGGAAAAACCGCACAGCCGCTGGGCGCAGAGCGCCGCGACAATGGAAATAAATCCGTCGATCACCACAGGGATTCTATAGATGGCGGCTCCCAGGAAAACGCCGCACATGCCGGCTATGTCCAGTCCCCCGACCTTTGCGATCACGTCGATGGGGTCCGGATCGATATGGGGATCCTCGCTTTTATCTTCCGCATTCTCCCTGTCGCAGGAACACTTCAGTCCGTGCAGTTCCAGGGCCCGGACAATCACTTTTTTCTTTTTTTCGAATGCGGCGTCAGTGAGGCCGCCGCCCCGGCCGGTGACGTCCTCCACCGCAAGGTCCGTCAGTGCAGCCAGCACCGCGGAGGAAGTCGTCGTATTTCCGATTCCCATTTCACCGACTCCGATCACGTCGATCCCGTCCTCACAGGCCTGCCCGGCACGCTCGATTCCGACCATTATTGCCTTCACGGCCTCCTGACGGGTCATGGCGGCTTCCCTGACCAGATTTCCGGTTCCGCGGCGGATCCGGCGCTGCAGGATTCCGCATCCCTCCTCTTCATAGGGAGTGGCGATTCCGATATCGACTACCTCGACTTCATTTCCGAAATGCGCTGCCAGTGAGGACATTCCGGTGAGGTGCCTGGTCATATTCAAGGCCTGGGCAAGCGTGACGATCTGCGGTGTGGAAGAGACTCCCTCTTCCACGACGCCATTGTCCGCGCACATGACGATGATCCGCCTCCGGTCCAGAGTGTTTTTCACTTTTCCTGTGATGCCGGCAAGCTGAACTGCCGCGTCTGTGAGTTTTCCCAGACTTCCGGGCGGTGCCGCCAGGGACTGCACATAGTCCTCCGCCGCGCGCGCCGCTGCCGGGTCCGCTCCCCGGATCTCTTCTATCCGCTCTCTGAGTTTTTCTTCCAGGTCTGTTTTCATTTCTTCCGCATCTATTTTCATTTCTTCTGAACCCGCTTTTATCTCTTCCACATCTATTATGCTCTCTTCTGAACCTGTTTTTATTTCTTCCGGGTCTTTTCTCTTTTCTTCTGAGCCTGCTCTCATTTCCTCCGGGTCTTTTCTCTTTTCTTCTGAGCCTGCTCTCATTTCCTCCGGGTCTTTTCTCTTTTTTACCATGTTTTTTTCCTGCCTTACGCCGCCGGATGATTTCCTGGTTTTTATCCTACCTTACGCCGCCGGATGATTTTTTAAAAATTTTTTCAGTAAGAACAATTATATCACGCGCACGGGATTCTCTTTTGCTATAATTTCAGATTTTTTGCACTTTATGTCCAGTTCCTGATACACTATGTTTGAGGCTGTGTTTGAGGTGCAAAACATTATCATCAAGCCGACAGGAACTGCACCGGACTGCGGGCTTCTGCCCGCCGCAGAGACTGCGGGACAGGGAGTTTTTTTGTATGAATATCTATTTGATCAGACATGGTCTGACGACCCCCGGCGAAGAGGGAAGATATCAGGGTTTTCTGGACGAAAGTCTGTCGGACAAGGGCAGGGCGCAGCTGGCAGAAGCTCCGCAAAAGCCCTCTCACGTCTATGTCTCCCCAGCGAAACGCGCGCGCGAAACCGCCTCGATCCTGTTTCCCGGGGCAGAACAGATCTGTGTGCCCGGACTTTGGGAGATGAACTTCGGGATTTTTGAGGGCCGCACCTGGAAAGAGATGGAAAACGATGCCCGCTACCGCGAATGGGTGGACGGCATGTGTCTTGGCACCTGCCCCGGCGGCGAGAGCCACGCCTCCTTCTCAGCCCGTGTCTGCAGGGCTTTCCAATTTGTTCTCGACACAGAAAAAAAATGGCAGAAAAAAAACGAGACCAGTGGTCTGTCTGTTCCTTCCGCCGGAGAAGGACGCTTCGAAGAAGACATTTTCATCGTGTCCCACGGCGGTACCCAGATGGCCATCCTTGAGAGATGGGGACGTCCCGCCCGCGACTATTACAGCTGGCAGCGCCCATGCGGCTGCGGCTGGAAGCTGTCTCTGAAAGAACCTGAAAAAAAGCCGGCCGGCAACGATGAACAGAAAGCCTCTGAACCGGACATAAAATTCTCAGATGACTGTGGAAAAAATCCCGATAACTGCGATAAGAATACAGATGACTGCGGGGAAAGTACAGATAACTGCGTAAAGAAACGAAATGAATGCGGAAGGAATACGTATAACAGCGGCTGTATGGAACTGCTGGTTCTGGAGGAAGTGACTCTGATTCGCTGAAGAGGAGGATAGAAATATGCTTAAAAAAGCCGGACTTATGGCTGCAGGCATCGTGGTCGGACTGGTGATCACCGGAGTGCTGATGGAGCAGGAACGGCGTCGGGAGGAAGAATCCTCCGGCGGCGCGGAAAAAAAGAACGGTCTCTACGCCGAGATCAGCGGAAACACTGTGCGCATGTATGAATTAAAAGACGGACATTTCTGCGGATATACCGAGACAAAAGTCTTTGAGAGCAGCGACAAGGCCATGGAATGGGTGGTCAAAGAGACCGATGCCAAGCTGATCATCAAGGGAGAGGACACCTGACTGCTGCCGGCAGGCACAGGATGACCACTGGCAGGCATGCTGCCATTTACAGCTGCGGATGACAGCAGGCCTGAGGCTTGCAGAATACTTTTACGGGCGAGGTCAGCAGCAATCATTTCAGGCAGAAAAGCCTGACCGTAATCGTTTGAGGAGACACAGCATATGAGTGCTTTCGGTCATTTTTATCTTGATAAGGAAAAAGACATCATCGTCGACCTCTTCATGGAGAGTGGTGCGCTTTCCTATGTGCTGCGCACCCCCAACCACTCGACGGGCAATCTGATCACTAATCTGGCAGACCTCTGCGGTCTCTCGATCAGCTTCGACGAGGACGGTCTCAAAGTAGTAAGGGGAGAGATTCCCTGCTATATCGACGACTCCAACAGGGCTGTCTATATCCTGCGGCTGGGCGACACCAAAGTCGCCAATATTTATCCCGACGGAACCATAGAGCGGAAGGCCTCCATTCCTGCCATCGCCAAGACCCTGATGAGCCAGACCAAAAATTATGACCTGGGTACCTGGCACACACTGGTCAAGACATATATTCCGAGGGACTATAAATTCCGCACAGACCTCCACACCCATATGAACGCGAATCTGGATCCCGACATCCTGATCGCTCTGGGCATCCACCACCAGATCCGTTATCCCCTCTACTACATACGCAAACTGAAGCTGCGCTGCACACCGGAGCAGGAAAAAATTCTGGCGCGGCGGAGGGCTGTAACCGCTGAGCGCTTCACGGATTCGCCCCTGCGGGGGAAATATCTGACCCGCAGGATCAACGACAACACCTTCATCAATTTCGCGGATTTCATCCTGGCGGACCCCGAAAACGCCGCCTATAACATTCCACTCATCCGTGCCTCCCTGGCTATCCTCAAGGACGGACAGGCAGTCTTTTCCAATCTGGAAAAAGTCTACCTCTACCGCTATGTTTTTACCAAGGGCGTGCCCGCTGACGACTCTGTGGATCTGAGTAGATATCAGCCCGTGCCGGACAGGGAAATCGCCGACGCGCTTGTCCGTATGGAAAAAGACCGCACCAACCCTGACTATGCCGGTTTTTCCCTGCTGCAGAACAAACTTCTCTGGGTCGCCAGAGGCTGTCAGAAGCGCGGGATCTGCTACATGGAAATCTCCGACACCGGGCTGGTAAAGCCCGACCAGGCAGCGTCGCTTCTGGGTCAGATCCATGAATGCATGCCCGCCATTATCCGGGATACGGGCGTCGTGCTCCGCTTTCTGGCTTCTTTCAGACGGATCCCGCTGACCATCGTCCGCGATCAGGTGGAACCCCAGAGGGTGGTCCAGGATCAGGTCCGGACTCTTCGCGCCGTCGCCTGCGACCCCTACGTGGCCGGATCCGACATCATCGGCGAAGAGATCAACGATATCCGTGACCTGAAACCGTTGATCAAAGAGCTTGTCTCCATAGCCGGAGCGCATCCGGGTTTTGTCATCCGGATCCATGCCGGCGAGAACGACTCCCTCAAAAATAATGTGGCGGAGAGCCTGCGATGTGTAAAAGATTCCCTGGCCCCTGGCCAGCCCATGCCTGCCGTGAGGATCGGCCACGGCCTCTATACCGCCAACCTGAAATCCCGCAGAGGAAAACAGCTCATCGAAGACCTGAAGGAATCCGGCACCGTTCTGGAATTCCAGCTGACCTCCAATGTCCGTCTCAACAATCTCAGCATCCTGCGCCGGCACCCCCTGAAACAGTACCTGGCAAACGGCGTTTACTGTGTCCAGGGCACCGACGGAGGCGCCATCTACGGGACAGATTCCATCGATGAACAACTGGCTCTGGAGCGCCTTCTGGACCTCTCCTATGAAGAGATGCTGGCCATGCGCAAGGCAGAGGACCGGGTGCTTGCAGCCTGCCTCGATACTTTCAGCCGCAAAAAGACTGCGTTTGCGAATCTCTGCGGAAATGATAAGCCGGAGGTCTACCTGGAAAAACAGATCCGGAAAGAACCCGTCCCGGACCGCCCCCTCATGATCGGCCGCGGCCACCTGGAGAGCCTTGCCTGTCTGGGAGACCGTGTCAGGGAAATGCCCAGGGACAAAGTCCCTGTCATTGTCCTGGGCGGCAGTTTCAACACCGACCGCAGGGCCACCCGCATGCAGGAATGGGCCGGGGAACTGCTGCGGCGCATTGTGAAGGGATCCGACCCCGAAAAGGTCTTTTTCGTGATCGGCTACAAAATGCTGGCCTATGAAAGAGAACTGGTCCGTCTCTGCGAGGGCAGGTTCGAGATTTTTGCGATCGTCCCCACACAGCTGACAGAACAGGAAGCCGCCAGGCTGAAAAAGAGCGGTGTCGGAATCCGAATCTCCATCGAGTCCGTCGGAATGGGACTGTACAAAAGTTTTTCTTATGAAATCTTCAAGCGCCGCCCCTCAGTCGTCGCGGCCCTGGACGGCAACTCCGCCGGCACCAACGTGATCCAGGAGGCCAGAAACGGCAAGCGCAGATCCAGAATCTTCGTCAACCGCCACGCTGTCAGCCTCTATTCCAAGGCACAGACTCTGCAGGGATACGCCGGGATCATAGACAACCCCGACGCGGCAGGCCGGATCCTCAGGGCAATAGACAGTGTTTGGAAAGAGATGCAGGAAGGTGACTGGTTCGTGGCCGATGAAACTACCACACAGTAAAAATCATCAGCGGGAATGTCCATGCTAAAAACACCGGGGAACACTGTTAGAAAAAACTGCGAAAAAAAGCTAAGAAAAAAAAGCTAAGAAAAAAAGCTAAATAATAAAAACGGTAACAAAATCCAGTGAAAAGGCTTTGGTGAAACAGCTTTAGTGAAACAGTTTCAGTGAAACAGGTTTTTGGATGAAATAGTTTTTGTGAAACAGTTTCAGTGAAACAGGTTTTTGGATGAAATAGTTTTTGTGAAACAGTTTCAGTGAAACAGGTTTTTGGATGAAATAGTTTTTGTGAAACAGGTCTGTAAGAAATAATCGGGAAAAAAATGAAGGGAATCGGAATTGACACCGGCGGAACCTGCACGGATGCCGTCATATATGACTTTGAAAACGGCCGTGTGCTCGCGGAAGCCAAAACACTGACTACACACCAGGATCTGAAAATCGGTATCGGGGAAGTCCTGCGGCAGCTCCCGCAGGATCTGCTGAAAGAGTGCAGGCAGGCTGCGCTGTCAACGACACTGGCCACCAACGCCTGCGTTGAAAATCTGGGAGGAAAGGGAAAAATCATTTTCCTGGGCGTATCCCGGAAAGTCTTCATGAATACATGGCGCAGCTATGGATTCCGCTCCCTCGACGACATCATGCTTGTAGACTGCCGCATTCTGCCTGATCCCGCAGCGTCAGAAGAGCCCGACTGGGAAATGCTGCGCAGCAGAATCCCGGCCTTTCTGGCAGACTGCGACTGCGTCAGTATCGTGCAGCTTTTCTCCGCGGATCACAATGGGGCCTATGAACTGCGGACCAGAGATATTATACGGGAATTCCCCCAGTTTCAGAACATACCTGTTATTCTGGGCAATACCCTCTTTGCCGACCGCAATGCCATCCGACGCGGTGCCGGCGCGCTTTTAAATGCCCGCCTGGTCCCCGTTATCCACGCTTTCATGGCTGCCATCAAAGAAGTCTTCGCCTCCATGAACCTGGACATGCCCATCACTATCATCCGCAGCGACGGCTCGCAGATGTCCGACTCCTTCGCACAGGAACGCCCTGTCGAGACGCTGCTGTGCGGTCCTGCCGCCAGCGTGATCGGCGCCTGCTCCCTGTCTGATTCACCCAATGCCATCGTGGTCGACATGGGAGGAACCACCACGGATATAGCCCTGGTCAAAAACCGCATCGTCAGACGGGCGGAAGCCGGCATAAAGGTGGGTGACTGGAAAACTTTTGTCAAGGGACTCTATGTCGACACATTCGGTCTGGGAGGCGATACCCGCGTCTATTACGACCGCGGAGGCCGGGTCCGCCTGGGAAAAAACCGCGTCCAGCCTCTCTGCGTCCTGGCATCGGAATACCCCTGGGTCCTGGAAGAACTGCGGTCTCTCGATGAGTCGGGCCGTCTGAATATAATCCCCTTACATGAATATTTTATTCTTCTGAGAGATATCGAAGACGACGGATCCGGACATTTTTTCAACAGTGAGCGCGCCCTCTGCCGTGCCCTCAAAGAAGGCCCTCTCTCCTACGAAAAGGCCTGTGCCGCCATCGGAAAAGATATTTATACCGCTGATTTCAGCAGACTGGAATCTGCCCGGGTCATCCTTCGATGTGGCCTGACACCCACAGATTTCATGCATATCCGCGGGGATTTCAGCGCTTTTTCCACAGAGGCATCCATGCGGGCTGCCGCATTTTTCGTCCGCAGCTGCGAGGCGGAAGACATTGAATCCCTCGCCCGTATGGCCTACGACCTGGTGACCGAGCGCCTTTACAAAAACATCGTTCGGGTCCTCCTGACCACAGAGTGCGCTCCCCTCTCAAAAGATCCTTTTGACAAACAGCTGAACGACCTCATCGACTGCTCCTGGCAGCTGGCGTATAAGGGCCGCAGAGCAAACAGCTGCTTCCTCCCCGGTATATTCGAGACACATGCCAGGCTTGTCGGCGCGGGGGCCCCGACCCATATCTTCCTGCCCCGGGTCGCTAAAATGCTGGGCACAAGAGCAGTGCTCCCCAAACACGCGGCCGTAGCCAACGCAGTAGGCGCGATCACAGGCCAGGTCACTGCCATCACTGAAATCACCCTCACCCCCCTGGCGGGAGATGACTACGGCGCTGTCGTTGTCGTCACTCCCCGGATCCGCAGGACCTTCAATTCCCGCGCGAAGGCACTCTCCTTTGCAAAAAAAGAAGGCCGCAGAATCGCTGAGGAAAAAGCCCGCTCCCAGGGCGCCAGGGGCAGCATTACTGTCCGGGAAGAAATCATCCGCAACGACTCTACAATGGGCTACGGAAAGATCTGGCTGGGCGATACCCTGCGCTATACGGCTTCCGGAAGCACCATCCGGTAAATTCCTTTCCTTTGCCATTGCGCCGTTGGAAAAAACTTTTCCCAGTACTTTTTTCCGATACTTTTCACGATCTCCCGAGACTTCCCGGGGAATCAAAAAACAGGGTGGAACCTGTTCGCGGACTGCGAATGGGCTCCACCCTTCTGTTTTTTATATTTTACTATAATCTTTCCATTATCTTTTCAGCATATTGCCTTATCATGAATATTTAAAAGCTTCTGATTACAATGAAAATCCCCAGGCCTTCTCAATCTCTTCCCTTATAACGCGCAGCTGTTCGATCTGCTTAACATTTTGGCCGTTCTGCAGGATCTGCAGCAGGTATCCCTGGTCTTTCACTATGGTCCGGGTGACTTCCAGTTCCAGGTCAAATGCCATGCAGCAATAAAGAATGGTATTATCAAAGACACTTTTCACAAGCTTGCGGGGTACACACTGATGTGCATAGACACAGTCCATCAGCTCCTTACCCGCTTCGGGCTCATCCGTAAATCTGCTTCTTCCCGCTCCCGCGATATCTTCAAAAGGAGTGGTCGCAATGACCCTGAAAATATCTGTTTTATCGGCATCCCGGATCAGCTGACAGAAAAGACGGGTGCGGGGATCCAGATCAGACGGCAGAGCCAGCTTATTATGAAGGCGCACCGCCGTCTCGCAAAGAGCCCGCCATCCTTCCGGCAGCCCCTGAGTCGGATATCTGTCGATCAGTCCGTCCACAAACAAAATATCCGCACCCAGCTCGGCATGATCCACAGAAAGAGAATCCACAAAGGTCCCATATCTTCTCTCCTGCTCAAACCTGCCAGTATCATGCAGAATCCCGAGAAACCAGGCCAGATCGATATCGTCACTTCCCAACCTCAGCCCCTCAGCTATCGTCTGCGCATTTTTTGCGACACGGAAGGTGTGGAGGATTTTCCGGTCTATATCTTTCAGCGCCTCATTATAATCTTTTGTGTAATTTTGAAAAACGGATATTGTTTCAATGTGATCGATCATATTTTTCTTTAGTTTCCAGCAAGTATACATCGTGAACAGGAATACAGCAAACGCCCGGCCATGGCGGCCGGGCGTCTGTTATTTCCGCAATAGGCCGGCGCACACAATGGCGCGCAGGCATTGTCTTTTCTTATTCGGCTTTCACCACATCCGTCACTTTGACCTTGTGATCATACCAATTTCCCTTTGTGCCGACAAGCGCGCAGTCAAATTCCTGGTCGATCGCAGGCACGGGGATATCAAATCCGTACACTTCATCTGTAGTTCCGTCGGTGTAGTCCACCTTGTCAGTTGTGGGCTGCAGCAGGGCTGCGCCCTCTTTCTGTGCCTCCTCGGCAGTTCCCTGGAAGAGGTTGACGATTTTTTTGGAAGCCAGGCTGACATGGATGGTCATCTTTCCGTCTTTCACGGTCAGAATGCCCTTATCCTCTTTTGCCTCGTTCACATGGAACATACCGCTGTCGGTGGTAAAGGTCGCTGTATAGGTTCCGTCCTCAAGGGCTGCGCTTTCTGCTGCTGCAGCGGATGTGGAGCCTTCGTCAGCTTTTGCCTCTCCGTTGATTGCCTCTCCGGCGTGCTCGACATAGAGTGCCTGGACTTCCGGAATGCGGCCAAGGCCTTCAATCTGGGTATCGATCTTCTCGAAGCCGCCGTCGGCGGTAAACATGCTCTTCCAGGAATCCTCGTCGTCGCCTGCCATGTCGTTGTTGGCGTGATCGCCTGCCACGACCATCAGGGGGCGAAGGATCACCTTCTTATAACCTGCCTTTTTGACTGCGGCAATGATGTTTTCACAGGAAGTCTCTTCGGGCTCACCCTCGACAGTTCCGACAAAAACATTCTTGTAGCCCAGCTTGTCCATCTGGGTCTGCATCTGGCTGTAGGTCACTTTGGCGACATGCGCGGTCCCGTGTCCCATGAAGACAAAAGCGGTTCCGTCTTCTGCCGCTGCATCGATGCTGTCAAATCCGGCGACTTTGACGGCCTCTGCCACGACTGCCTTTGCGACTGTTTCCTTGTCGTCATTGATGACTGTGGCATCCTCCCCGACTTCGCCCAGAAGGGGCTCCGCGACCTTTACAGATTCAAAATCGCCTTCGACAGCCTTTACGGCTTCCATGAGTTCATCGTACTCAGCGCCGTGCATCAGGTGTGTGGGCTGGATCACAAGGTTCTTGACACCGTTTTCTTTTGCGCGGGCAAGAGCCTGAGCTACGTTGTCGATGACCTCGCCGTCGCGGGCCTGCACATGGTTGATGATGATCTGGGCAGTGAATCCTCTGCGGACCGACCAGTCGGGATAGGCCTCCTGCAGAGCCTTCTCGATCCCGCCGATATCTGTAGCGCGGCTCTCATTGAAGGAAGTACCGAAACTCACGACCAGCAGCTCGTTCTCGCCAATCTCATCCCCATTGAGCGGGTCGTCCAGGGAAGCGTCGCCCGTATCGCGTCCGAAGTAATCAGGGTCTGCTTCTTCGCCTTCCACCATAGCCTTCTGCTCATCTGTCAGGGCATCCCAGGCAGCCTTTGCTGCTGCGATGTCGTCGTCAGTTGTATCAGTGCGCTCCTGCACATAAATGGCATCGATCAGAGCTCCGCACTCTTTTGCCAGTTCTTCGTCTGTCTTGTCTGTGTCCGCCGCCGCATCCGCTGTGATCGGATCTTCCTCCATGGCGTCCTCAGCGTGCTCGACATAGAGTGCCTGGACTTCCGGAATGCGTCCGAGACCCTCGATCTGGGTGTCAACCTTCTCGAAGCCGCCGTCGGCGGTAAACATGCTCTTCCAGGAATCTTCTTCGTCACCTGCCATGTCGTTGTTGGCGTGATCGCCTGCCACGACCATCAGGGGACGGAGGATTACCTTCTTGTAGCCGGCATCTTTGACTGCAGCAATGATATTTTCGCAGGAAGTCTCTTCGGGCTCGCCCTCGACGGTTCCGACAAAAACATTCTTATAACCGAGCTCATTCATCTGGGCCTGCATCTGGCTGTAGGTCACTTTGGCGACGTGTGCGGTCCCGTGTCCCATGAAGACAAAAGCGGTTCCGTCTTCTGCCGCCGCGTCGATGCTGTCAAATCCGGCGGTCTTGACGGCCTCCGCCACGACTGCCTTGGCAACTGTTTCCTTGTCGTCATTGATGTCTGTGGCATCCTCGCCGACTTCACCCAGAAGGGGCTCCGCAACGCGGACTGTCTCAAAATCGCCTGCTGCCGCTTTCACGGCTTCCATCAGCTCATCGTACTCAGCGCCATGCATCAGGTGTGTGGGCTGAATCAGGAGGTTCTTGACACCGTTTTCTTTCGCGCGGGCAAGTGCCTGAGCTACGTTGTCGATGACCTCGCCGTCACGGGCCTGCACATGGTTGATGATGATCTGGGCTGTGAAACCTCTGCGGACAGACCAGTCGGGATAGGCCGCCTGCAGAGCCTTTTCGATACCGCCGATATCTGTTGCGCGGCTTTCGTTGAAGGAAGTGCCGAAGCTCACGACCAGCAGCTCGTTCTCGCCGATCTCATCCGCATTGAGCGGATCATCTGCAGCGGCATCACCGGTATCGCGTCCGAAGTAATCGGGATCCGCAAATTCTCCGGCTACCATTTCTTTCTGCTCGTCTGTCAGGGCATCCCAGGCATCCTTAGCCGCCGCGATGTCCGCATCGGTCGTCTCTGTGCGCTCCTGCACATAGATGGCATCAATCAGAGCCGCGCACTCCGCAGCCAGCTCCTCATCTGTTTTAGCGGCCTGTGCGCCTGTATCCGCTGCAGCAGCCATCTCTGCCCCTGTTTCCGCCACGGGCGCAGCATCTGTCACCGCCACAGTATCCGCCACGGGCGCGGCATCCGTCACTGCACCGCTGTCTGCGGTGGAAACAGCCGCGTCAGTGCTCTCTGTCGTCTGGCTGGTATCTGTTGCCGGAGCGGTTCCGGCTGCGCTGCCGCAGCCTGCCAGAAGCGCTCCCGTGAGGGCGGATGCCAATAGGATTGCTGTCAATTTCTTTTTCATAGTTATCCTCCTCGTTTTGAAAAAATGATAAGTTACAAGAGATCACCGGGGACGGTTCCGGCTGACTCATAAAAAAGCCCGCAGTTCTGCGGAAAAAATGAGTCAGGAAGAACCGTCCCTATTGACTCACTATTGACTCATAGCGTCTTAAACATCGGATATGATTATCAGGGCTGCCACGAGCGACAGGATCACGTACAGGATTCCATAGAGGACGTACAGTACGATCCCCCAGATCGGAACCGGCAGTCTGCCAAAGAATTCAAGGATCTTGTAGAAGGTGAAGGGGGCTAAGAGCAGGCAGGCCTGGGTCAGCACATATTTCCACAAGGACGGGTGCGGCGTTTTATTTTTCAGACAGCCCAAAGCAAAACCAATCAGGAGACAGAACATAACGGCGATCCGGGACAGCATCTGTAAGAACTGCGCGGGTCCGGGGAGCCCTCCCGCGACGCGGTCCCAGATCGTCAGGATCAGCCAGAAGAGGAAGGGCGGAAGGACCTTTTTGATCGTTGCCGCGATGACCTTGCTGCGATAGCCGGGTTTAAACCGGTGGCTGCCGAAATGTATGCCGTCCCCGCCTCGAAAAGGCATGCCGTTACCACGGCGGAAAAGCATGCCGCCACCGCTCCTGAATCCGGCAGTTTTCCTGGCCTTGTTCGCTCTTCTGCGCAGGGCGGAGTCGATGTGCAGGTTCAGCCGCTTTTCCAGAAAGGACAGGGACACTGACATGCTGCCTGTGGCAGGAAATTCATATTTTGCCGGCAGGAAGCTGGCCGCGAGCTCCATCGTAGGTTTGAAATCGTGTTCAAAACTTATATCGCTGACATCATTTTTTTCGTTCAGACAGCTGATAAAGGCGTACCGGCAGCATCTTTCAGCCCGCTTGATGTATTTTTCGCCGTGGACCTCCTCCTTCGGGTTCTTAAGTGCATAATCGATGACTCTGCGGAGCGCGTCACGCTGTGCGCTCGATCCCGCGAAGGCGGAGGTAAAATCAGCGAGAGCTTTTAAACCTTCACGCTCTTTCGGGATACTTCCGGGAGCAGAGGGGTCTCCGCTCCCGCCGCTTTCTTCGTCAATGTCAGTCACATGAAAGTGGAACATTCTTCTATAGCCGCCTATGGTCCTGAGCTGCTCATCCACGATTGGCTGTTTGTCGTCGTAGCACTTGAGGAAAGCGCGCTGCAGACGGCTGCTCATCCCGGACTGCTGCAGCATGACAAGCAGGTTCTGATGGAGATGCCGCAGGAGCTCCTGTCTGCGGGCGTCGGGCAGACCGGGCATTGCGCAGGTCATGATCTCCTGATGCACAGATTCGCCCAACTTGCGCGCACTGTATTCAGAGCGGACGCTCTTGAACCTGTCCAGGTATTCGCTGCGGATTTTTGCGGTGATACACAGGCCGATGACATCTGCACGGTGGAGCTTTTTTTTATTGCCGGAAGTGGCGATGACGATGTCATCCGGGATCATGCCGGCGAGATTGTCGGCATACTTCGCCTGCGCGTGTTTTTCGTGATTGATCACGTTCCGCACGTAGCAGGCGCATTCTTCATAGAAGCCGACGGCGGCCTCCCTGACCAGCGACGTCCCTTCCCTGTACATCTTTTCGACATCCAGCCTGTTGATCCACTGGAGGAGTGTCTGGACGCTGTTTCCGTCAGCTTGCAGGCGCGTCACTTCTTTCGACATGGCGAAGAGCATGGCGCGTGCAAACGCCTGCTGTGTATCCTTTTCCCCGAGCTGTCCGGGGGTTTTTTCGTAGAGGTCCGCAGCCTCCTCGAGGTCTTTTGAGAACCGGATGGCATTGGCATAAGGGATCAGACACCTGCTGACCGCCCGGTCGACAGCGCCGTTTTCGACAGCCCGCGCGCCGGGGGTGCCGAGGACATCGATGCAGGCGGAGACGTTCGCCGGCCTGCCGTCCCAGCTATAGTCTTCGACGCGGCATACGATCTCTTCCACCAGCTTCCGACGGAACCCGTTCCAGGCCGCGATGGTTTCCTCCTTGAACTTTTCGTCCTTCTGCTGCCTGTAAGTGGTGGATTCCTCCACCTTCGTGTTTTTGAAAAAAATATTATACAGTGAAAAAGCCATATCCCAGGCCGCGGCGGCGTGCTCCGTGTCCTCGGTCTCGCTGTTCAGCGCGATGCGGGCGCAGAGCGCGGCGTATGCCTGAATCCGCCAGGGATCCCGGAGATTCAGGACAGTTTCCCGGATCCGGTCCGGCTTAAACAGATCCACGCTGTCCTCCGCCTCTTCCTGGACGACGATGTCGTCTTTCAGTCTGACAAATTCCTCCTTGAAAAAGCGGTACGGGATGGGCGTGCCGGACGCGCCGCTCAGGGCGATACAGGCTTTCCGGTACGCGGTGTTTTCCTCGTCCGGCCCCGGACGGGTGAAGCGGAGCGTGGTCAGCTCGTCATAGAGACGTATCTCCGGTATCAGCATTTGCGCGCGATAAGTGCCGGCTTCGCTGAGGGAGACCTCTTTCTGCATTCTGACATGCATGGCCATTTCCCTGCCGCTCAGTGTCGGCGGCGCAAGCAAGGCTTCGAACCGGTTCATTCGTTTCTCCTTCCTCCGGGGAAAAAGTTGACAAAGGGATGGTTCTTTTGTCGTTTCTGGTCACACTGTGACCGGAAACGGGGCGTTTTCCATTCCAAATCGCGTTTCATGCGATGGAAAACGCCCTTGAGCCCGGTAAAGGCTGCCGGCCCGCACCAAACAGCGGAGTGTTTGGTGCGTGTGACTTGTAACCTTTTGTCAGCTTACTTCCGGCAGTTTACAATTTCACAGATCCGCATAGGGTTTCGTTGAACAGCAGGAGCGGACAAGCGATTTATGAAAAGATTTTTACGGAGTTTCCGGGGCGTTCCCCGTTTGGACTCTCAACAGTTGCATGGCCTTCTCCCAGCGAGGATATATCTCACGGATGGTCTGCAGGTATGGCTCACATTCCTCGTCCGAAGGCTGGAAACGGCAGACGAGCAAGATCTCCTGGCAGGCGCGGAGATCATCCTGGGCATGTATGTCGAAATCCTTTCGTCTGTCAGGCGGGACCTGGTTATATTGCTCGTTATATTTGTTGATGTATTTTTCGATTCTATGGGCAATGAAGGTGCAGGTTAGCCACATCGGAGGATTTTGGGGCGGCGGCGGTGGATATTCTTTGAGTATCTCCTCGAGTTCTTCAAGGATGCGCCAGGCATAGGACAGAGCAGGCTGGTCTTCGCTGTCATAAGCCTGCTGACCGGCATTTGCGGCGTTGTGGATTTCCCTGGCGATAACCCCGCCGCCTTTTTCGGATTCGGAGTTTTTCCTTTCCAGTTCACGGACCTTCTGATCGAAGACATCCTTCGGCGGATGCATTTCGATGGGCATTACGAACCCATTGATTTTTTCAAGGATCTCGTCAGCCGAAACCGCATCTCCCTCTTCAATTGCTTCCTGAAGAGCCGCGGCCATGCAGCTGAGCATCCTGTCAGCCGCGACACGCCTTTCTTCTTCGGGGTGCAGAGCGATGCGGGAGCGCGCCGCCGCGACGATCCGATTGACCTCGTCCGATGCGGGAAGCTTCGGCGGCGGAGAGGGTTCCATCTCCAGGGAAAGCCTGCTGCTTCTTGTTTCAGCCTGCGCAGTGAAACGGCTGGAGCAGTCACAGGTAATGAAGAGATAGACCTCCGTGCCGGGCGGCAGGGGTTCCTCCAGGTTTATCCGGATTTGCTTAAGCGGTTTTTTTCCTTCGAATAAGCGCAGACAGACAGCATCGGAGGTTTCCTCATTGATTGTGAATGTATGCATCCGCGTGCAGGGAAGGCCGAATCCCTTCTCCATAATCTTTAAATGCCTGCGCGCGCCGGTGATTTTGCTGTCGGTTTCTATGTAATAGTCTCTGGACAATACTGCCTTCGGGTTCAGAATCTCTCCGGGCGCGGCATCAAAACCTGTTTCGAGGAGGACCCTGCCGTCAGCGATGAATTCACAACTGTAGAATTCTCCCCTGCTTTCGTCTTCATACGGCAGTTCTTCGAAAACGAAGGCACCATTTTCCTCGAGCATAAATTCCTTCCCGCATGCATGCGTGCATCCACCGGCTTTACGCGTGACTCTGGCGTAAATGCTTTCGGGCAGATTGCCGCCCTCCGCCTGGAGGCTTCCTCTGACATTGCTTAAACCGCCGTAGCCGACTGCGGGAGCAAAGTGGGAGGTCACGGAGATGCCGGCTCCTTCCCAGGGCTCTGTCTGATGGTGCCGATAGACGCCAAACGCCGCCGCCGCGATCGCCGCGCCGTATCCAACGGCCAGGTCGGGCTCATCGATCAGTGGCTTCGGCTGTTTGGTGTGCTCGGGCAGCAAGGGAGATGTGAAGTTCTCCTCAAGAATCCTGGATACAAGCGGGATGTGCGTACTGCCGCCGACGAGAAGAACGCTGTCGATTTTGTCAAGCGAAATATAGTAATGCTCTGCCGCCTCCCGCAGCGCTCTGCGGCACTCGTCAATTGTACTTTCGAGCAGAGGGCGGATCAGGTCTTCGAATTCACTTCGGCTCACGGTCGCGCTGAGGTCGACTTTCGCGCCGCTTTTATCTTCAAAAATGCCGTTCGTGGACTCGAAAAACACCTCCCCGGAACTGAGCGCTTTTTTGATGATTTCCGCACGCATCTTCAGGCGGGAGAAGCGGTGCCGGTCTTCTTCATTGTGGAAGATATCCATGCCATCGAGATCGTACCCCTTGTCAGAGTTCCGGAGCTTCTCGAGCAGATGACGCGCGAGGATGTCGTCAAAGCTGTCCCCGCCCAGGCAGCTGCTGCCAGCGATGCTCAGCACGAAAGCATCGCCTTCGTACAGACGGACGATGGAGACGTCGAACGTTCCGCCGCCAAGGTCATAGACCATGAAAATGCCATTGTCGATCTTATTTTTGAAGCAGTGGTACATCACGGCTGCTACAGGATCCTGCAGGGTGAACTCCACCTTCAGCCCGGCGAGTTCCCCGGCTTTTGTCGTGTTTTCGCGGGCATTGGAAGCAAAACATGCGGGGATCGTGACAACCGCGTGGTCCACGACATAGTCCGCGTACTCCGGGAACCCGTGCAGATACTCCTCCATCTGCTTTTTCATCTCCTTCAGGATTTTCGCGGAGACCTCGACAGGGGAGAGTTTCAGGGGGCCCGTACTGACGCGGTAACTCTCGTCACCTATGTGGCGCTTAACCGAGACGATGGGCTCAGGTACCAGGCCGCGCCGGTCTGCCGCGAACTGCCCGGCCCTGACGCCTCCGGCTTCCCCGTCATAGACAATGGCTGAAGGGAAGGTCCTGCACCCGGTTCTGTCCGTGCAGCAGACAATAGTACTGTTATCATCAGCCATCATGGCAATGACACTGCTGGTCGTTCCGAGATCGATTCCCACGCATTTGCTGATTTGCATAGATATCCCTCCCTTGAGAAATGGGCAGTTACATGACTTCTTTATCTGTTGCCTGATCCTTTTGTGCAAAAACCCCTTAAACAGATAAAAAGCGGCTGGAGAGTGCCGCCTTTTACCTTATTTCATCACGTTAAAAACCGGGAATTTTTAACAGAGCTGACAATATAAAACGAAGGCAGGAATAAGCGCTCCATTTCGTGCCGGATCATGAAATGAAACAGGGCTGAGTCCGGTCCTGCTTCCATCTGCCCCCGGCCGGGCCGTGTCCGCTGCAGGGCGGAAAAACACCTCACGCGGGCCGTGTCATAAAAAGAGGAGGCATTTCGCTGCATACACGCGAAAATGCCCCCGCAAATTCATCACGTCACCGCTGTTCCCACCGAACAGGGCATCCAGTCTGCATCTGCAGCAAGTATCCTGGCTTGGCTTCATCCTCCGTCCCGTCTTCCCGGAATGATTTTCAGAAAATCTCAAATAATCTCTTCCAGTGACTCCCGCGGCATTGTTTTCACGGCGCCGCAGGCAGGGACTTTGTCTGCCTCACAGTAGCGGGGGCTGCTCCGGTTTTGAACCGGATTCCTTGTCAGGCTCCGAAGAGCACTGCAAATGCTTTTCAATTTTTCTGACTATCGGTATTATAGCATATCTACCTGCCGATATTGGTAATTATTTTGCATAAATTAGCCCGAATTTCACAGGCTGCTACTGTGCGAAGCCTTTATAAGAGCAGCATCTTCCGTACTGCATCCGTGGCTGCAGTAAACAACACACCTTCGCTGTGTACACCTTCGCTGTGTACATCTTCGGTGTGCCGGAGCGTTTATTTCTTCATCGCGTCCAGAGCTTCCTGGATGGTCTTCTGAAGTTCTTCTTTCGAAGGGATGATAGAACGCCATTTCAGCTCGCCGTTCAGATACATGGAAGGAAGGTTGGGAACACCCATCTTGATGCAGCGTGCGACGTTTTCCTTGTAGATGTATTTGTACTCGACCACGTCGATCTGATCGCCGAACATTTCGATGGCCTGGTTGGCGGCGCCCATCATGTAGCCGCAGGCTGCGCACTGGGCGGAATCCAGTGTGAAGACTTCCAGGAAAGGCTTCTCCAGGTGCTCGTAATCGGGAAGCACGACACCGGAGGTATCGATTTCCTCTGCCTGATAGTTTTTGACCATCTCGCGGACAGCATCTGTCTCAAGCGCTGCCTGTGCGATGCCGATGCAGTTCTCGATCGGGACTTTGTAGGGCATGTCACAGCCGGGAGCGATGATGAAATTGGTCTTGTCCGGAATGCTGTCGAGAAGTTCCACTGCGAACTTCATGTTGTCCTGCTGATTGCCGAGCAGCATGATGGAGGTCAGCGGAATATTTCCGCCGATCGCGATGTTGTACTCGTCAGTAATCTTCTTGGCTGCCAGGATATCGACGTTCTCATCGACAGAAATGGAATCGGGGCCGGTCTGGCACATGACATCAATATTTCTGGTAGCGTCGCCGCATACAAAGAAGGAAGAGAAAGCACCCTTCTCGCGGATGAACGCGAAGATGTCCTTATAGGGTTCCATGCAATAGGTCTCGAAATCATCCGAAGAGATCTGGGAGATCAGCGGATCGACCATGGCGATGACGTCCATGCCGGCTTCGATGTAGTACTCGGCAACCTTATTGCAGACGCGGGCGCAGAAGGCCATCAGATCGCAGACTTCATCCTCAAAGTCATACATATCTGTGAAGAGCTGGTTTCCGCGCAGGTGAGAAGCCAGTGTGAAAGGACCGCAGATCAGGCCGTACAGGGCGGTCGTATCTCCGACGGCTTCTTTCATGCGCTTCATAACTTCCAGAACATAAGGGATACGGCCGGATTCCTTTGTGGGAATCTTGCAGTCGCAGGGAGTTACGGGGGGCTCATCCTCGTCCTCGGTCTCCAGCGGGTGGGCAGATACGGAAGGCGGGCAGTCGTCCGCCCATCTCAGCTCGCAGCCAAGGCACTCGGCCTCGATCTGCAGATCAAAGATCACGGGCTGTCCATCCGGACGATACAGGCGGTTGACTTCCATCAGGGACTCGAATGCCGCATCTGCATTTGTAAGCATCTCAGTCGCAGTGTAGCCTTTCAGAAAGCCGGCATGCACGCCTGCAAAAGGCACCCACGGAGCACGCTCGACCGGCTCATGTTTCAGACAACGGATCAACAGATCTTTCATCTTTACCTCCTTACGCAAATCCATTACTGCTGCATCATTTTATTATACTTTTGGCTATGGTCTCGCATTCACAGCGATCTCATTACATGCCGGATAAAATACAAAAAATTTTCATCTGACGCAGAATGTGATTTCTGTTTTTAACATTATAGGCGAAATCCACCCATTCTTTTTAGAATAAAAATTTATTTTTTTAGTAATTTCTTTGCGCATTTGCCTGGTGCTCACGTCCTGCCGTCCGCTCCGTCTTCCTCCGTCTTCTGCTCCGTCTGCTCACCTGCCCGTCCGCTCACCTGCCGTCTGCTCATTTTTTATAAGCGCCGTAGGTTTTGGCGATCTCCACCATACGCCTGGCATGAGGGAAGGCATCGGGAGAGATCAGTTCGCAGCCGGTCGCCAGTATAAAACCGCCGCCCTTTGCCATGGCATCAATGCTGGCCTTGCACTCTGCTTCGAGCTTCTCGGGTGTTCCGACGGTCGCGGTCGTAGGCGCGACACAGCCGATCAGGGTCGTCACATCGCCGTATTTCTCCTTGCACTCGGCAAAATCGGCACAGTCATCCGGCGGATAAAGGAAGGAGATGGCTTCGGGATGCATGCGATTGATCTGTGCGTCAAAATAAATCTTGCCGCCGCAGTTGTGGATCATGACCATGGCGCCTTTGGAATGCACATGCTCGGCAAGTTCCTGTACCAGATCTCCTTCGAGTTCGTCCCACATGTCCTTGCTCATAATACTGCCGGACGCAAACAGAGTGTCAAACATGATGCCCTGCACGCCGGTCTCCAGAAGCGCGTCGCAATACTCTTTGAGCACCTGAGTAATGATACCGGCCGTGTCATGTACGACCTCGGGCTGTTCAATGCAGTCCACATACATCTCCGCCTGGTTGCGGAGCATGGAAAGTGTTCCGAGAGGTCCGAAGACAAAGGCTATCACAGGATATTCTCCCTTGGCGGCCTCCACCAGCTGCCTGCAGACATCGATATGCATCATCATGCGGTCACAGGTGCGGTAGTCGACATACTGGATCTTGTCGTACTCATCTTCATCGCTGATGACCTGATTTTTATAATTGGGATGAGCCGCCTCATGATCAGGGAAGACCAGCTCCTGGCCCCAGGCCGTACATTCGACAGACAGATCGATCAGTGTCACAATGCAGTCCAGATCAAATTCCTCTTTGGCTTTTAAAAGACCCTTCACACAGGTGTCGGCGTCTGTCGACCACTCGCGGCAGTTCGCTCCGATCAGATGTCTGGATACGCCTGCCAGCAGAGGATATGCCGGTACATGGTCAGGTTCCTGATGGTTTAAAGCCATGACAACTCTTTCCATTGAATTCATCGTATATCCTCCTTGGTACATCAATTGAAAAAGTATTTGTCTTTTCCTTCTCTATTGTTTCAGAGGACCTCCCGACCTCCGGATGTCAGAATGTTCTCTTCACATGCAGGATAGTAGACTATATCTACTATGTGTATAATAATAAAAAGCTATGCCCTGTCCAGTATTTGATAAGCTGTTGTCACGTCCCTTCAGGGGATCAACAGCTGTTTTACTGGCTCCCGGAAGTTGGTACCGGGGCAGCCCGCACGGTTCACAGCTTCTGAAAAATCTCAGTAACTCCCGCTGTCTCTTCCATACTGCTGACCAGATCCGCAATAGACGCTGCATAGCTGCGCAGCGTCACCTGCCAGTTTCCCAGACAGGCTTTTCCCTTTTCCGTGATGGAATACACTCTCCTGGAAACATCCTTGTCCTGCGCGTTTTCCAGCCTGGAAGTCAGATATCCCGAGGCCTCCATCTTCTTCAGATAACGGTAGACACCGGTCTTATCCGGCTCGATGCCTCCGAACATGGGATTTTTGCCCAGATCCCGAATGATCAGCCAGCCGTATTTGTCCTGCCGGTACAAGCTCATCAGGATACCGGGCTGCAGCATCTTGTCCAGATTTTTCCCTTTGCAGGGACAGTCCATTTCAAAATACATTGGATGATCTCCTCTATCCTGCTTCTCAGCCAAGTGTGATCTCTCCGATCTCATCGGGGTACCAGGCAGCAGCTTCGCGCACACGTTTTCTCACAGGCATTCCGGATCCGGACAAAACGGTGAGAAGACCTTGCAGGTGTACAGGCACCGGTCTTTCCCAGGCCGACACAGACACGACATTGCCGGTACAGCTGACCAGCATCATCCCCTCTTTCGTCTGTACAAATCCCTTCACACGAAAGGTTGTCTCCGAGAACATTTCAATAAATTTCCGCAGCTGATATACAGTAATCTGCGGATTGACGCGGACTGACAGCCGCATCGTTGTTATGTCCGCGATCAGCGGCATCTCCCGGTCACCGCCGTCTGCTGTTTTCTGAAGACTGCAAAGGAGATCCGGAAGGCTGCTGTCCACCTGTCCGAACGATGTCTCCAGGACCGGCATGTCGGGGCGATGTCCCCTGATCAGTTCCCTGGTACTCTCCAGCTGTTCAGGCGAAGCCAGGTCCGTCTTGTTGATCAGGGCAATATCCGAAGCGGAAACCTGCCGCAGGCATGCGCGTGATTTGGCGTAAACTTTCGGAAAACGCACCGCATCCACCAGGCATACCGCACCGGCGTATTCTATGTCGGGAAAGCGGCTTTGATCCGCGAAGAGCCGTCGTACACCCGTGGGGTCCGAGAGTCCGGAGGCTTCCACCAGGACTACGTCGGTATCCGGTTCCACAAAGGTCGTCAGCGCCTGCTCAAACTGGTCGAGCCGGCAGGAGCAGAAGACAGACCCTCCGGTAATCTCCTCCATCCCTATGCCGAGTTCCTCCAGCAGCATGCCGTCGATTCCCTCCCTGCCGAACTCGTTGATGATCAGCTGCATTTTTTCTCCCGGGAAAAGCCTTATGAAGTTTTTCAGAAAAGTGCTCTTCCCGGATCCCAGAAATCCGGTGATCAGATACAGTCTGCTCATGATCTCATCCGCCAAAGCTGCTGATAGCAGGTAAAGCTTTTTTTCCGCTGCTTCAAATCTTAATGTAAAGTATAATTTTTACCAATTTGGGTTTATCGAAAAAACATCTCATGTTTTTGTAATTATTTTGCATCCATCAATATATCGGTACTTTCAGAGATGATTGCCCCCATGACGGTCTCCATTTTCAGGTCGGGATAGCGGTCGCACAGATTGGTCACACGGCTCCTTACAGAGGCGATTCTGTGGCGCGCGAGCTTGGCCGGAGAAGCATTCAGGACTGCCGCCATCCGGTCCAGATCCACATCAAACATGAGCGTCGCATGGAACAAAAAGAACCCTTCCGGAGTCTCCCGGGAAGCCGAACCGGAAAATTTTCCTCCTTCTCCGAAAGGCTCTTCCGTCCTGAAATCCCCTTCCTCTTTGACGGATCCAGAGGTTTTCATCCCGGAAATCCCCGGTCCGGCATCCTTGAGTACAAGGTCGTTTCTTCCTGTTTTACAGGCGTCAACTCCGCATTTTACAAGGGCTTTCAGCAATATTTCCTGACAAATCGCTTCATCGAGGCTGTCCGCATACGCTATAAAGGAGACGTTCAGATTGCCCGGATCCTGGAAGACCGCGCCCCCGCCGGTGCGGCGTCTGACGATCCGGATTCCCATCTTCTCCGCGGCATCCAGGCGGCACTCCGCCTCAGCATCCTGGTGTCGTCCGATCACGACACAGTCCTCATTCCGCCAGAAAAGCAGGCAGAGCACACCCCGCTCTGCCTGCCCTGTAAGCTCCTCCTCGATGGACAGATTCTCCTCTGCATCTCTGCTGTCACTTTGCAGAACCCGGATTCCGCAAAAGCGTCCTGCTCTGTCTTCACAAGAACTGTTTCCATACTCAGAGATTTGTTCCGAATACCCAAAAAGACCCGTTTTCTCCCGAAAACAAATCTGCCGGACACCTTTTGGTAATTTCTTTGGCACTTTATTCTCCTGTTTCGATATATCCAAGAACGTCTCCGTAGGTAAATTCCTCCCCGTCTTCAATGCAGATTTCCGCAAACTGCCCGCTACAGGGCGCACGAAATTCGAAGGTCTTTTTTTCTATCTCTCCTTCGCAGATCACCTGGTCCTGCTCCACAGAGTCTCCCGGTCTGACCAGCCAGAAGATCTCTCCTGTCTTGTGGCGGATATGATACTCCCTGTTCTGGCACTCGCAGGGGTGCTCCGGATCCTTTTTGGGTCTTGCCTTGGGGGGCACTAATATTTCCACTCTCATCTTAATTTACTCCTCCATATCTGCCCTGCTTCGAAGCGGCTCCGGGAGAATCGCGCGTGCCCGGCTTTTCAGAGACAAGCCGGCATCTTCCCCGCTGTGTGCGTGCTGCATCCAACACTCCTTCGGCCTGTCGGAGCCTTTTTGCTGCTGTTCCGCTGTTCTCTCCGGTGCAATCAGTCCTTGTCATTCAGGGGATAGTAGGGACATTCCCCATGCCGGCATTCTTTGTTCTTTTCGTAATATTTACAGACCACACGGGGGCTGTTCTGCAGATGCAGACCGAGCTTTTCATTGATATAGGGAACCGATTCGGAGACAGACAGATAGGCTGTGCGCTTGCAGCATCTGGGCCCCTCCACCGACGCGATCTTCTGCAGACAGAGCCCTGTCAGTTCATTGCACCACTGCCAGGTCTTTCCGGAAACCGGCGTTGTCTGAGTCCAGACACTCATAAAAATACCCGCCCCGACACCTGCTCCGCATGCGCCGAAGTTTCCGCAGACTCCTCCGGGAACCTGCAAGGAACGGGTTTTGGCTGTGTCGAGCATTTCCTCCAGCGCCTCGCGGGGCTCCGACTGTTCCATGGCGGCCAGTGTCAGGAGCGCCGCAGGCATGATGAAATGATGATAGGGATAGTGGATGGGAACCTCGGGATGATCCATCATCTTTTCGAGCAGTTCTTCAACCGTCAGCTTTTGCCCTGCATCATAGACGCCCAGGCAGATCTGCTGCAGATCCGCTAAAACAGAATCCTTCAAAATAATCTGATGTACCATAATCGATTCCTCCCTATGCAATCAAGCTCTTTCTCTTTCACATGCATTTATTCTACATCGCGCAATAACCAGTGACTACATAACAGACGCGGGATACAAACGCAGCTAAGCAAACTCGTTTCATCGCAGGTACAATCCTCTCATCTCCGTCGTTTGACGGGAAGCTCAGGAGAGCCGCCGCAGGCATCCTCCACTGCCATTCGCACAAGCTCGCTCAGAGAAGGATGGGCGAAGACCTGCCTGCAAATCTGACTGCAGGGAATCCGGTAGAGGATATAGGACTGCAGCAGATGGATCATTTCCTCTGCTTCAGGTGCGATGACACAGGCCCCCAGAAGAAGATCGGTCTTTGTGTCGCGCCATACTGTCACTGAACCGTCTGTATATTGCCTGATTCGTGCTGCTCCGGATGCATAAACAGGCGCCTTGCCGGTTCTGATAATAAACCCCCGGGCACGGATTTCTTCGATCGACATGCCCACACAGGCTGCCGGAGGGTCGATATGAAGACATGCGGGCGCGCACATCCTCTCCCATCCCCGAGAGATATCCGCCTCCGGGTGAGTTTTCCAGCCCATATCGGGAAAGAGCTGAATGCTTTCACCGGTGTCCATATCCTTCTGCAGGATCACTTCTGCCGCCTGTTCCGCCTGCCATGTCCCATAATAAGCTGTCTTCTCCTGTCCGTTTGCATCCCCGATGCAAAAAACGTGCGGATTTGCAGTTCTTCCGCAGGCATCCGCCCGGATATAACCGTCCTGTGTCAGATGAAGGCCGAGAGCGTGGGCTTTTCTGGCAGGAAACACAGGTCTTCGCCCCACGGCAGTCAAAACAGCCGTCCTGACCTCTTTCTCCGGCATATGTCCTGCTTCCCTTTGTACAGGGTCCGGCTCCTGCAGGCCGCCTTGGGGATCCTCTTGTTTTTCCCGCTTTTCCCGGCAGGGCGGCATGCTTTTCAGGACCTCATCCAGCCAGGCATCGTACGACCGGCAATTCTCCCGTATCCTGACCCCGTGCCTCTCCAGGATTCTCCGGACAGCCCTTCGCGGTTCTCTGCTCCAGGATGCCAGGATCTGCTCTCCCGCCTCGCAGAGTTCTACGGCCGGCACAAAAGCGGACATGGCATCCGCTATCTCGCATCCTGCTGTCCCGCCGCCAATCACGATCAATCTGTCCGGAAGAGTTTTCATCTCTCTCAAAGTGTCCGTTGTATAAAAGCCGACCGAGGGGTTCTTTTTTGCCGAAAGCAGAACAGACTCCGGAACCATGGGGGCTGATCCGGGCGCCAGAACAATGTCCCTTGCGGAATATTTTTCTCCGCCCGTCTCAATTTGCAGCCCTTCCGGGCCTCTCTCCGGAAAAATCTCTTCTCCTTCCAGAAGGCGGACGCGCCGGGACATCTGCACCAGCCGGATCCCTTCTGTCATCTCTTTTGCGGTCTGCGCGGTCTCTTGCAGAAAGTCTTCCCAGGCAGCCTGCCTTATATCATCCTTCAGGTGCCGGTTTTCCCGATTTGCAGGGGATCCGTTGTTTTTCATGTTCCCTGAATCGGGGCATTGTGGGGAGAGCTGACTGCCCGCAGGCTCCTCTCTGAGCCTCCGGCGCAGCCCGGCCGCCGCCAGGGAAAGTTTTTTTGTCGGAATGCAGCCGGTTCTGAGGCAGGTCCCGCCCGGAGACACGCAGTCGGCCAGGGCAGTCCGTTTTCCGTTTTCAGCAAGGACAGCGGCTGCCCGGCACCCTGCAGGTCCTGCGCCGATCACGATCACATCATAGCGTCTGTCCTCCATCTGCGTCTCCTTTACATCTCCCAGACAATCAGTTTTTTCTGTAAAACATCGATACATTTGTTAAGAGCCGTCACGACAGTCCCCACTACTATAATCCCTGCGACAACCTTTGTGTAGTTGCCGTATGTATTATAGTTTACTATATAATACCCCATTCCGCTTGTCGCGCCCATCATCTCAGCAAAAGTCAGCAGCATGATTCCTGTCGTGAAAGTAACCTTCAGACTTCCGACCACCCCTGCAAACGCATAGGGAAAGAGGATCTCCAGGATCATGGAGGTATTGCTCAGATTCATGGCGCGCGCACTGTCCATGATCCCCTTGTCCATGCCGTCAATGCGGACGATCATTCCCAGGAAAGTCGGCCAGAAGATTCCCAGGATCAGGACCACTGCGGAGGCACTTCGAAAGGTCGGCATCAGGGCCACAACATAAGGGGCAAAAACAGTGGACGGAATCGGGGCAAGTACGCCGGCGATCGGATGAAAAAGGTCCCGAAGGCGCCGGATCCATCCGCAGATCAGGCCGGCTGCCATTCCCGCCGCCAGTCCCGCGATCATGCTGCTCAAAAACAGCCTGAGAGAAGAAAAAACACCCGTCGCGATCACTCTGCGGTCATCCGCAAAAACCTGAAAGACATTCTCCGGCGCAGGGACAAGAACCGGGTGCATAAGGGCCAGTTTTGTCACTGCGCACTCCCAGACTATGAGAAATCCCCACAAAACGACCATCAGGTCGGACGCTGCGCGCAGCTGCTCTCTGTTCCGGGTGACCCGGATCAGGTACAGGATTTCCATAAGGGCGATCGCAGCCAACATGGCAAAAGGAGGCTGCACCTCTTTTTTTCCGGGCAGCCGGATCAATATGCAGAGAACGATGAGAAGAATGTGACTGAGTATGCTTGTACGTTTACGATTCATGGAACCACTCCTCCAAAGACGCTCGAAGCTCTCTGCAGTCTGAATACCCCTTGGACCCGGCACAGCATTCACTGATCCTTTCAGATATTTCCATTTCCCGCTCAATCGCTCCGTTTCTCATAAACACGATCCTGGTCCCCATAGCCAGCGCCTCATCGAGGTCATGTGTGACGAAAATCACGGTCTTCTTCTCCTCCTTCCAGAGTTTCCGCAGAAGCTTCTGCAGGTCCGCACGGATCGCGGGATCCAGCGCACCGAAGGGCTCGTCCAGAAGAAGCACCTCCGCGCCCGAAGCCAGTGCTCTGGCTATGGCCGTGCGCTGCCTCATACCGCCGGAAAGCTGATAGGGGTATTTGTCCTGCGCATTCTCCATCCCGGTTTTCCCGAGAAAAAGATCCGCCCGCCGCTCCATCTCCTCTTTCCCGAAACGGCGGCTCTTTTTCATTGCAAACAGGACATTTCCCCGCACCGTCTGCCAGGGAAAAAGGGAATACTGCTGAAACACCACCGCGCGGTCCATGCCCGGCACATTCATATTGCGGCCATCCCTTGTGATAGAGCCCGACTGCAGAGGAAGAAGACCCGCCAGCAGATGGATCAGGGTGCTCTTTCCGCAGCCCGAGTGCCCCAGAACACACACAAATTCTCCATCCTGTACAGTGAGGGAGAGATCACGGATCACCGTCTCTTTGCTGTTTTCGTAAGTATATTGAAGATTTTTAATTTCAATCACAGCCTGTTTCCTTCCCCTGCCCCGGTTTGTCAGAACATCTTTTTGCATCGCCCCTGCATCTTGATCAATTGGTCTCTTTCGCCTCCTGCATGAGATCCTGCCAGAGAGTATTGTCCGCCTCGCGGTCCGCCAGGGTCTGCAGCGCGGTCTCATAAACAGTGGTGTCGACGTGGTCTGCCATATCGACAGGGGTATTTGCGTCAATATCACCGTTCAGCTTCATGGTCTCATAGAAATCCAAAACTTTCTTTTTGTTGGGGTTGAGAGAGACGATCATGGCATTTCTGTATGTGTCCGTTCCGTACATGACCGCCTCTGTGTAGGCCGCGTCCTGCCCTGAATAGGCCGACAGCACTTCGATGGTCTTTGCATGGTCGTTCAAATAGATCTCATAGGCACGCAGCGCAGCAATCTCAAACTTCACAAGGGCATCCTTCTTTTCCGCAAGGGTCTTTCCGGAAGTCGACTGGCGGCAGCAGGGGAAGCCTTCCACAAAATCGCCTGCGTGAAATGCCACCTTCAGGCCGTTTCCCTCCGCAACATAACCGAACCCGCTGTTGACAAAGCCCAGATCAACCTCTCCTTTTTTTACGGCTTCTGCGATGGATGCCTGAGAATCCAGATAAACATACTGGACATCCACATCGGGCTCCAGCCCGTGCTCACGCAGGTATCCCTTCATGACCATATGTCCGGTCTCCATGCGGAAGCACCCGATCTTTTTGCCGCGGAAATCCTCCGCTTCTTTGTAAAGGTCCGCATTCTCGGGAAGGGTCACACACTCGCTGCCCTCTGAAATCGTTCCGCCGAACACACACACATCCGCGCCCTGGGAGGCGAAGCTCAGCGTGGGGATGGCCCCGTAGGGAAGGACATCCAGCTTGCCCTCACTGACAGCCGTGATTCCCTCCGCAAGATTGGAGACCTTCTCAAACTGCACATCGACACCCTCTTCTTCAAACAGCCCCAGCTCCTTTGCCATGATGACGCAGGCTGTCTTCATATCCTGCCCCAGCATACCCACTTTGAGAGTTTCCATCTCTTCTGCAGGCACCTGCGCAGAAACACTTTCCGATGCGGTTTCCGAAGCAGCTTCTGTTCCGGCAGCCCCGGTATTTTCCGCCTCCTGCCCGGCCTGCTGATCAGCCCCGGCAGCTTCCTGGCCTGCACTGTCCGCTGCCGATGAACCTCCTCCGCACCCGGACAGAAGAACTGCCCCCGTGATCATTCCTGCCAGTACTGCCGCGACCCATCTCTTCTTCATGCCTGTATCCTCCTTTAATTATGTAGCTGATGGTGTATTTGGCCCGCAGTAGACCAAGTCTATTACTTGAGAATATCATACACCTTACCGAGCTCTTTTTTTTGTAATTATTTTGGAATTAAGGAAAAAGCGGATTATTTCCGGGCAGATGGGACACTTGTGACTCAATAAAATGGACATAGCCGGTATCAAAAAGGGAACTCCCGGCAGGGACACCGGATTTTTCCTGTTCGGTATCCCCGCCGGGAGTTTTCATCTTTTTACATCATTTAAACAGCACACAGCCTGTAAAGGTAACGGTATTTCTGCCGTAATAATAGGGCGTATCCGCGCTTTTGCATACGTCCGTGACCAGCAGTCCGTAGGCTTCCATTGAAGTAAATGCCCTGTCGGGAAAGCGGCAGGGCGCATCCGGATAGGTGCAGCTCGCACACTGCTGTCCGCATCCTCCGCTTCCCATGGGCAGAAAAGCTTCCTCCCCCATTTCGCGCAGGCGGCCGACATATTTCAGGAAGCGGTCGCGCTGTGTCACCTGGGCTTCTTCGATCGCTTCTCCGTCGAATTCATCCTCCATCTGGGCAGTAGTCTGCAGAACGATTCCCCATTTAAACTGCTTCGCCTTTTTCCTGCTGTCTGCAAGGGTTCCGCAGGCAGGCGGACATGTCCAGAGCCTTCCGTAGTTGCCGCATTTGTTGGCCTTGCACATATCGCGGACTTCCTTGAGAAAGTTCAAGTCCTTTGTTTCAAAAATGCCTCTGCCTTTAAATCCAATCTCCTCCGCCAAAGCGGCGGCTGTCTCTTTGGTCATATTTGTGATGAACCTCCTCTGTAAAGTTGCTCTGTCCGTGCGGAAGATTGATCCTTCCTGATCACGCCCAAAACCTCTCGAATTTCATGGTAGTCTGAAAACAGCAATCAATCCTGTTCCGGGAAAAATATATTGTCCATGTAGAGATCGCTGAAGAGAGGGTTCTCCGCGAGAGCCGTCTCCTCCGCGTTCTCTCCAACAGCGCGCATGCGCTCCAGAACAGAAGGATCGCAGGCTGCCATCACGGCGCCGGCAAGGGAACTGTTGCCCACAGGAACCATCCTGTCCAGCAGTTCCTCCGGAAGCAGGCCGATCCCGACCGCCTTTTCCAGATTGATCTTCTGGCCGAAGCCTCCGGCAATATAGAGCTTTCCGATCTGATCATAGTCTGCTCCGTACTCTTCCAGCAGGACCTCCAGTCCCGCGCGCACGGCGGACTTGGCCAGCTGTACCTCACGGACATCCTTGTTGGTAAACACAATTCCTTCCGCGACAGGGAATCCGTCGTCAAAATATTTATCATCCAGAAGGCCGGTCTCATCGACCAGCTCCTCCTTCAGGAGCTCGTAGACAGTCTCCAAAACACCCGTCCCGCAAAGACCGACAGGAGGCAGATTCCCGATCGTCTGCACCCTTGCATTGCCGTCAGTGATCTCCACGCTGCTGACCGCGCCCGGGATGCCCGCAACGCCGCAGCTGATATTGCCGCCCTCAAAAGCGGGGCCGGCCGCCGTGGACGCCGATATGATGCGGTCACGGTTTCCGATCGCCATCTCGCCGTTGGTACCAAGGTCAACGAGGATACAGATCTCCTCGCTCTGATCGATCCCGCATGCCACGATGCCGCTCACAATATCCGCGCCGACAAAGGTACTGATCCCCGGAAGAATCGTCATGTTTTCATATTCATGCAGGGAGATATCGACCGGCGTGTAGGGGGCAGCTCCCAGAGTCTTGCAGGAAAGTCCCTGCAGCAGGTGTTCCATGGTTGAATTTCCGCTGATCACCATCCGGGTATCCTGCGCCAGTCCCAGTTTTTCCCGCAGCAGATCCAGATCAGCGCGAATGCTCTTCTGCAACAGGCCGCCCTTACCCTGATTGGAAGCCTCCATCCTGCTGATGACATCGGCTCCCCAGCTTCTCTGGTGATTAATGCCCGTGGAAGTCCCCAGAATCCGTCCGCTGCCGATTTCCACAGCGGACATTGCGATGGTTGTCGTACCGATATCGACAGCCGCCGTTATGGTTCCGCCTTCCTCAGGTTCTTTCTGTCCCGGGATCCTGCCGGGGGCTCCATTCAGCACAAAGCCGGACGCAACGTCCATCTGTTTCTCGTCCCCTGCTTCGATTTCAATGACAGCGCCCTTCACGGCTGCAGTCCTGCAGGCAAGGCGCACGCCTGCCGCAATCTCCGCTTCTGTCAGAACTTTGCGGTCTGCCTGCGATGGTGCGGGCGGATCCTGGACAAAGCGGACCCGGCACTTACCGCAGGTACCGTTCCCGCCGCAGGGAGCCAGGATATATTCCCCTTGTGCCTGCAGTGCCTGCAAAATACTTGTGCCCTCTACTGTGTTCTCTATCCGGATCCTGTGTCCCACTCTTTTTTCCTCCTCGGGCAGATTATACCTTGCGCGGTCGTGTGATAAGATCACACAGCTATTTTACAGGTGTTGCTTATTTACTGCACCTGATATTTCCTTTTTTTACAAATCATGCCCCCGCTTGATCTGCGGGGGCATGTATTTCTCCTTACAATAGCGCCCTGGGGCGCAGGCTCTGCTTCAAGCCGCACAAATCACCCTGAAAATCAGGCGCTGACAAACTCAAGCGCTTTTTCCGCCGCGCTGGGAGCATCCTCTGTGTAGGCATCAGCGCCGATGCTTTCCGCAAACTCCTGGGTGACGGGAGCACCGCCGACCATGATCTTGACCTTGTCGCGGATTCCGGCTTCCTCGGCCGCTTTGATGACTTCGCCCATCATAGGCATTGTGGTCGTGAGCAGGGCAGACATTCCGATGATGTCAGCGTTTTCGTCGATTGCCGCCTGGATAAATTTTTCCGGGGCCACGTCGACGCCAAGATCGACGACCTCGAAACCCTTGCCCTCAAACATCATGATGACCAGATTCTTGCCGATATCATGCAGGTCGCCCTGGACTGTGCCCATGACGATCTTGCCCTTGCCGGTCGCGCTGTCATCGGAAAGATAGGGTTTGAGCACCTCGGAACCGGCCTTCATGGCTCGCGCCGATACCAGAACCTGAGGCACGAAAATCTCATTTGCCTTGAACTTTGCTCCGACGACATCCATGCCCGCGAGAAGTCCTTTGGTCAGAATATCATTGGGGGCCAGTCCCTCATCGATTGCCTGCTGACAGAGTTTCTTTACGTCTTTTCTTTTGCCTTTCTGTAACATCTCGGAAATCTGTTCAAGCACTTCACTCATCTGCGTTTCTCCTTTCGTAAAAATTCCCGGTTTTCTTTAATTTTTGCTCTTGGATGAATGCGGACTCTCCACTTTCCGCAGTATCCTTCTTTAAAACATTATATAGTAAATAATGAGTGGCTTCTTGTATTTTTTTTGAATAAAAAAGCGATTTTATTTGCCGCTTCGCTCACCTGTACTGTTTGGGGGTGAGTCCGGTCAGTTTTTTAAACACTTTGGTAAAATAGCTCTGGTCCCTGTAGCCGCATGCGACAGCGATCTCCATGACCGAATAGTCTGTGTTTGACAAGAGGCGGGCAGCCTCCTCCACGCGCACCCGGTTCAGGTATTCCTTGAAAGTGATGCCGGTCACCTGCCGGAACAGAGTGGACAGATAAGAGGTGTTCACGTGCAGTTCGTCTGCAATGACCGCCAGAGAGATGTCCTCCGAAAAATGCCGGGAGATATACTCGGCGGCATTCTTTACGATCCTGCCGCTCTTGTCCGGCATCATGGACAGACTGTCCGTGAATATCTCGATATTATCCTGAAATGTGTAGCAAATATCGTAAAAACTCCTGGAGTTGACCAGGGATGTGATGAGCCGCCGGTTCATTTCCAGAACCTTGTTGGCATCGGAGCCGCGGTTGATGGACGCGCGGGACAGAACCGAGCACAATTCGATAATCCGAATCTTGATGCGGTCCAGATCGTGGCTCTCATACAGCAGAATATTTCCCAGAAGGGTATTGAGGATCTCCCGGGCGCGCCCGGTGTTGTTGACCTTGATGCAGCTGATCAGCTCGTTTTCCAGTTCAATGGGATATTCTCTCTCGTCCCGGACGCCGCTGTTTTTATACATCTGGATCGACTCGTTGATTCTGGACTGCTGCAGGAGTTTTTCCTTGTTGGAAGCAATGACCTGCCTGCTCTCAACCAGAATGCTGCGCATCAGATAATTAAAAAGCTCGCTGATCCGGGCAGCGCGGTCAGGGTCGATCAGGGGGATCCCGGCAGAGTATTCCAGCAGACGCTCCGCACCCTCAGGGGGAATCTTATTTTCCCTGTTCAGATCCGAGATCATGGATACGTCGGGGGCCTCCATCAGGAAGGGACCCGCCACCACCGATCCGAACTGCCTTCCCTTGATCATGACGGGATAGACGATGTGGTTCATGCCGGAGTGACAGCTGAAAACATAGGACTCACCGAAATCTCTTGCCATCTCCCCCGCCCGGACATGCTCCTGGGCACAGCTGCGTCCGGATTGATTGTGGCGGGCAAATTCTACGCAAAAGGCATATTTTTCCCCGTAATGGAGAATCTCTTTTCCATTTTCATCAATCAGGATGACATTGAGCCGGGTAACAGCATGGAAGGCTGTCAGCATGCCTTTCAGGTCAGGCTCGGATATGTACTTGAAAATATGGCTTTTTTCCATGCTGCCGTCCTCTGATGTCATCCGCCTGTCCGGTATGCTATCGTCCTTTAATGCCATCCAACATCTGCCGGCTTCAGTACGCTGCTGTCCTCTGATGCCATCCGACGTCCGTCTGCTCCGGTATGCCGCCGTCCGCCTGCTCCGGTCCCTTGGATCCGTATCGATTTCCTGCCGGCCGGCCTCTGCCATCGACTCTCACCCGCACCGGATTTCAATTCCGCATATGTGCAAAACAGCTGTCGTTTATCGTCCTGGTCAGACCGTAAACGACAGCTGCCTGTTCCCTGCATGGGATTCAGCCATACTTACTGATCACTTATCACCATTGAACTCTTTGACTGCTTCAACCATGGCCGCGATATTCTCGATGGGAGTGTTGGCCTGAATGTTGTGGATGGTATTGAAGATATAACCGCCGTCTTTGGAGAAGATCTCCAGTCTGCGCAGGACCTGCTCGCGCACCTCTTCGGGGGTTCCGAAAGGAAGGGTGTGCTGGGTGTCGACGCCGCCGCCCCAGAACAGAATGTCCTTGCCGTAGGCATCCTTGAGTCTCTGGGGATCCATGCCGGTCGCGGAGCACTGGACAGGATTGAGGGCGTCAAAGCCGCTCTCGATAAAGAGGGGAATCATATCAAAGACTGCGCCGCAGGAGTGCTTGAGGGTCTTCCATGTGGTGTGCTCATGGATCCAGTCGCACATCTTCTTGTAGTAGGGAAGATAGATTTCTTCGTAAGTATCAGGAGACATCATCAGGCTGTTCTGTGAGCCGTAGTCTGTTCCGCAGATGTAGACGATATCGATGTCAGAGCCGAACTCATCCCAGTATTTCTGGAAGTTCTGAATGGCGATGTCTGTACCCTGGTCGAAGACCTCCTCCACCTCATCGGGATAGAGCAGGGGAGCCATGTACCAGTCCGCGATCCTGCGGACGCCGCGGGGATGACGGATGTTGGGGCCGGGAATGTTGTTGGCATCGCCCAGGCAGGAATAACCCGGGATGACCTGGATGGCGCGCTGCAGAGGCTTGTACTCCTCCAGCTTTTTGTGGTGGAAGGCGATCTGCTCATCAGAGGCCAGCATATAGTCCTCGACGTTGCCGGACAGATCGGGATCATCCTCGTCGATCTCCTCTTCGGGGCGCTCCAGATTATCGAAATAGTAGCCGCCGGCAGGCAGGTGGCCGCTGGGCGCGACGGAATCGTCGCCTTCAGGATAAACAAAGGTGCCGCCCTTGCCGTCGTCATGAAGAGTGGCATTGGCGGGGATCAGGATCGGTGTGCCGCGGTATTCCCACTCCTTCCATGCGTCATTGTGATGTCCGTAGGTGTCGCCGAAATTGTCAAGATTCTGCACATCGACGCCCATGACTTCTCCCAGGTCAGGATCCACAAAGGCTGTCATCGTGCTCATGTCGTTGATTCTGGGCAGCTTCTTCTCCAGTCCGTAATAATCACGCAGCTGCGCGACGACCTGGCAGTTGACCATGGATGTGCACATTCCGCCGAAGTCCACCGGCACCTTATCGGGCTCCTTATGTGCAAATGCTGTCAAAACTCTTTCTTTGGATGTCATGTGCTTTTACCTCCCCTGAAATATCTTATAAAAATGACTTTGCTTTCCTTTTGGATTATTGCTTTTACTGTCGGTATACGGCGGTATTTTGAAGGAATTTTGCTGTAATTCCGATACAGTTCCGGTTCTTCCGCAAAACTTTTGCGGATAATCCGGGATTCATTCCTTTTTGATTTCCACTGTATACATGATACAATGAAAAAGGAAAAAGGGCACTTGCAATTACTATCATCAAATATGCAAATACTATCATTTTTTCATCTGCCCGCGGCAGTGCGTCGGACATGCCGGCAGAAGAGCTGGCGGGCAGACACGAAGGCCGCAGGAGAGCGGACAGGTGCATGAACGTGCCGGCATAAAAACCGCGTGGTTAGACAGACACAAGAACCACATACGATACAGACCTGAAAGCTGTGTGCTGATGAAACAAAAAACCGCATGTGAGACAGACATGAGAAGGAGCAGATATGCGGCAGATTCCGGAAGAATATCTGGTAAAAAGAGAACAGGACATTCAGGAGGCGGAAGGGATCTTTGTACACACGCCCTCCTCCTTCGCTCTGGACAACCTCTTCTATATCCGGCTGGAGGCCCTCTATACCTGCGGTCCCAGGTATGAGGTGAAGAGATCAGGGCTGAATTCTTTTTTGATGTTTTATATAAAAGAGGGGGAGCTGCTCTTCGAATACGAGGGGCGCAGTTTTGTCGCGCACAAGAAGGACATCGTGATCCTGGACTGCATGAAGCCCCAGCGCTATCAGGCGCTGACGCGGACTTCCTTCTACTGGTTCCACTTTGACGGCAGCGCTTCCAGGGCATACTTTGAGCATTTTAAAGAGAACCGCGGAATCCATTTCCAGAATACCCGGGGTATGGAGGAACATTTCGTCCTGATCCATGACCTGATGCGGAGCGGCTGCCCCGATGAAGGGATCATGTCGGTCCATATTCACCGGATCATGGCCCTGCTCTTCTCCTCTGTGGGGACCGGAGGGACTCCCTCCGACATCGTGGCCCGAGCAAGGGTCTATATGGACGCCCACTACATGGAAAAGCTGTCCGCGGAGCAGATCGCCGAAGCTTCCAGGGTAAGCCCGTCCCACCTCTTCCGCCTCTTCCGCAAGGAGACCGGCCTGACGCCCTATGCCTATCTCACCAACGTGCGGATGGAGCACGCCATGAAGATGCTGCTGAACACCTCCTACACAGTGGAGGAGATCGCGGATTACTGTGCTTTCTGCTCTTCCGCCAATTTCATACGGGCCTTCCGCCAGAGTACCGGAGTGACACCCAGAAAGTACAGAAAGCTGATCAGCGGCATCACATCGGCAGCGCCGTAAAACGCGGCAGTGTGCAGCAGGGCCGCCGAATGCAAATAAAAGAGTTTCCTGACACTTACCTCCTAATGGTCACGGAAACTCTTTTTCTTTTATTGAATGTATTTATTCTTTGTCTTTTTTATCTGTTTTCTGTATCTTATACCTTTTTCTTATGTTTCTTCGATATAGCATCCCCCTTTCTTTGTCTACGAAATGTTATGGCTGATCAGGTAAGAAAGTCCCTGATCATATCTGCGTAAGCCTGGCCGATGGGCAGATCATAGCAGACCTTGATCCGGTTTCTGATCGTTTTCACTGCTTCCTTTTTGATCGGGTCATACCCTTCTTTTTCATAGGTCTCTTTCCAGATTCCCACCCCGCGTTTCTGCCAGGCCGGCAGTTTATCATAGTTGATGCCTCTGGAAAACAGAAGTTCGTTTTTAAAGCTGACTCCTTTTCCTGTCAGCTCCTTTGTAGCCTGCCTGGCTGTTTTTCCTTCTTTACGCAGCATCCAGTAGCAGCAGGAGTTCAGGGCGTTCCTGTTGGCGTCCTCCTGTCTCCAGCGGAAGTAATCCTGAACCTTGCCGATGTTGGGAAGCGGAACCACCCTGCAGTCAAAAACTGCAGTCTGCCCCAGCATCAGGGAGAAGGCGGCGCTTGCCTCTCCTGCCAGTGTGGAATTGAATTTCCTTGTCTTCCTTCCGAAGGCGTCCTCCTCCGGCGCAAAGAGCAGGGATATCTCATCGCTTTCCGTATATGCATAAATGACACGGAATCCGCAGTCCATCAGGGCTTTCGCCGTATTGACCATCAGATCCCTGAAGCGGACGTCAAAAGGTGCCTCGAATTTGCAGACTTCCTTCGTCAGGCGGGTGAATCCCCTGCCGTCAAGCCTTGCCGCAAGATACATTTCCGGCAGAATCACCTGATCCAGGGACTGCTCGTAAATACGCATTTTTTTATCAAACTCATCAAAATTCATTTCTGCTTGTCTCCCTCCGCTTCTCCTTCCATAAAACGCTCACTGCTCTTATTGAGTCAAGAGTATGTTGCGAGATGATTATCAGATATTACTTAATACAGAATAAACTGCTTTCACAAAATAGTCATTCGACCCGTAGTATAAATGAATAGTATAAAATCAATCAGGTCACTGTCAGATAATCGCTTATTACGCTATAATGATTCCATGGTCAAAAGCCTGGAAAAAACAATCTTCTCACCCCTTTCTGCATAAATATGCCGGAGATACAAAATAAAGATTGGAGGATTGAAAAGTCATATGAAAAAAGAGACGAATACGATCAGTGATATCATCAGCCGCAACGGCATTATGGTCATCGACGGCTCGATGTCCACAGCTCTCGAGCATCTGGGAGCCGACCTGAATTCAAAGCTGTGGACCGCCAGGGCCCTGGCGGAGTCCCCGGAACTGGTCAGACAGGTACACCTGGATTATTTCCGCGCGGGCGCGGACTGCGGGATCACCTGCAGCTATCAGGCGACCATCCCGGGGCTGACCGCAAACGGGTACACGCGTGAAGAGACGGAGAAGCTGATCGCCCGCTCTGTTGAGATATTCATCGAAGCCCGTCAGCAGTGGTGGGAAGAGGAAGGCGAAAAGGCAGGACGCGCCTGGCCCCTGTGCCTGGCAGGCATCGGACCTTACGGAGCCTATCTGGCAGACGGATCCGAATACCGGGGAAAATACGGAGTAGGCGATGATGTCCTGGACAGCTTCCACCGGCGCAGAATGGAAATCCTCCATCAGGCAGGCGCGGACATCCTGCTCATCGAGACCCAGCCATCACTCCACGAGGCACTTCTGGCGGCAGGCATCGCAGAGGAACTGGGAGCAGACTACTGGATCAGCTTTTCCTGTGCGGACGAAAAACATATCTGCGAGGGTGACCCCATCCGCAAATGTGCGGAAGCCTTCGCCAAAGACCATCCCCACCTGCAGATGATCGGTGTCAACTGCACCAAGCCGGTCTATATCACCGGCCTGATCAAAGAACTGCGCGCCGGCCTGCTGGCAGCGGGCAGCACACTTCCCATCGGTGTCTACCCCAACAGCGGCGAAGAGTATGATCCCGTCACCAAGTCCTGGCACGGCACAGGAGACGCGAAAAACTTCGGGGAATACGCCCTCGACTATATGCGGGCCGGGGCGGATGCCGTCGGCGGCTGCTGCACGACAGTGGCTTCCCACGTAGAGCAGGTCGTCGCAGCCAGAAAAGCCTTCATCGACGGCGGCAGGGCCCGCGTAATAAGTCCCTGACACACGGCGGCAAAAAGGTTCAAGGCTCAATATATAAACACTTATAAGGCTCCCGGATTCCGGACAAAAATCATATACGGCTCCAAAAAACCTACAATCCTTTCAGGATGCCGGGAGTAAAGTCAGGCAGAGGATCTGAAACCGGATCTCTTTCTGCCTGCGGCATTTTTTCTTAACTGCAGCACTTTTTCACTGCAGGAATTTTTCAAGGGGGAGACACTATGGGTGATGCTGTGGAATATGATGCTTTTACTGCTTTTCTGTATAGGATCGATGATTTTATGTGGGGTACCTGGATGACCGTCCTGCTGGTCGGCATCGGGATCATCCTGAGCATCCGGTTCGCATTCCGCTACCAGCGAAAGATCATCTTCAATTTTAAAAACACCTACGGCAGAATCGGCGCCAAGGGCGAAGGCGAGGGCACGATCTCAGGCTTCCGTGCCGCCTGCACCGCACTTGCCAACACAGTCGGCACCGGCAATATCAGCGGCGTAGCAACGGCGATTGTCTCGGGCGGTCCCGGCGCCCTGGTCTGGATGTGGGTGTCTGCCTTTTTCGGCATGTCCACCAAGGCCTGCGAGATCATCATCGGACAGCGCTATCGCGAGCACTACAAAAAATCCATGAATGAGTATGTCTGCGACCGGTCCTTCGTCCTCAAAAACGCCTTCGGCTGGAAAAAGGGGGCGGTTCTGCTGGCAGTCTTCTGTTTCGTGTTCGGCCCCTGGACCTGCTGCGTCCAGACTGAGGCCGTGACCAGTTCCATGAACCAGGCCTTCGGCATCAGTCCCCTGATCTCGGTCATCATCATCGGTATCACCTGTATGGTGACGATCTGGGGCGGACTCAGACGCATCTCGGACGTCATGTCCCGCGCCGTACCCATCATGGCAGTCCTCTACATCCTCATGGGCCTGGGTGTCCTGATTCTCAACTTCCAGCATATTCCCGCGGTCATAGCCCTCATTTTCAAGAGCGCTTTCAGCCCTACTGCCGCTGTCGGCGGCTTCGCGGGCGCCACTGTCCGCGACGCGATCCAGTACGGTGTCGCACGGGGCATCTATTCCAACGACGCAGGCACCGGCTACGGCATGATCGCACACGCTTCCGCCCAGACTGATCATCCGGTCCGTCAATCCCTCTGGGGCTGGGGCGAAGTCTTCATCGACACCTTCATTATCTGCTCGATCACAGCCTTCACGATCATCATGACCGGCTCCTACACCACCAGCAATGCCACCAGCGGCGCCCTGACCACCATCGCCTTCACCAACGCCTACGGCGCGGTCGGCGGCAAGCTTACCGCAATCGCCATCGCGGTCTTCGCCTGGACGACCATCATCGGCATGTATTATACCTGCGAGAAATCAGTCAACTACGCCTTCGGCGACACCGAAAACAACAAAAAAATGATGCCGGTCTATATGATCTACTACATGCTTCCCTGTGTCATTTTCTACAACATCAAAGCGGAAGCGCTCTGGGCCTTCACGGATATCCTCTCCGCCCTCTATGTGTGCATCACGGTCTTCATCATCGTCGCCAAGCGCAAAGAGATCTTCCGTCTCTTCGACGATTTCTGGCAGCGCTACCTGCCCGAAAAAGAGGCCGGCAAAAATCCTCCCTATGTCACATTTGACTGCAGGGAGGACAACTAATCCCTCCCCTGACTTTTCTCCATCATCCGTTTTGACCCGGAACAATTTCCCAGTCAGGCGGCAGCGTCGTTTTATTCGTGACAAATCCTTACTTTTGATATGTTAAAGTGGTAATAGGGTAGAGGCGGCCACGCCGCCCTCTCGCCTCCGGCCGGCCCTTGTCATATTAAAGGTCCCGCAAATGACGCATTGTCATTTGCGGGACCTTTTCCATGCTCCTCCGCGAATAGATTTCCTTAGCGCTTTGGAATGCGGTTTTTTCTCCGGTTACTTACTCACACCCCTGCCACATTATTCGGGGATGCTGCCATCTTCCGGGCTCTCTGTTTTCTCGAATTCGATCCACTGATCGTCCAGGTTGAGCATGAGCATCTCACCTTCGATTGTATACTCATAGGTCCTTCCTGTGTTTTTCTCTGTCAGCAGATAACTGCCCCAGTAGACAGGGATCTGGTCCTGAAAAATAATCGAACCCGTGTGGTCTTTTTTCAAAATGATCTTGTCTGCGGCGTCGCCGTCGGATTCCGTCCTCAAATATGTTCCCGGAACGTAAGAAAATTCTGTCTGCGCGTCGTAATGATAGAAGGCGAGAGTTTCCACTATCTTTCTGAGTGCGACATCCATTTCCCTTTCAAGGACACTTTCATCCGTCATGTGCTCCAGAAGCTTTGTCAGTATGACGCCGCCATTATACTCATGTGCTCCAGAAGCTTTGTCAGTATGACGCCGCCATTATACTCCGCGGCCTGATACAAGACCGTCACGTCCCCGTCAGCAAGCAGACTATGGCAAGTCCAATACTGCACAAACGCATTTTTTTCATATTTCTCTCCTCCCCCTGATCCCGGACTGATTATTATTGTATGGAGATTTTGCCCGGCTGAATTCTGCCCGGCTGAATGTTTTCAGCCGGCGCAGCCCCCCTTTTCATGATCAGAGATTGAATATTGAAAGTTCTTTCCATCCAGCAGCGGTTCAGACACAGCCTGCGGGCTATTCCGCCTGCATCGTTTGTCCTTTCCGTCACTTTTCCAGAATGGTCTGCCGGTCTGCCTTTTGAAATGCGTATGCCTCCAGCAGCAGTTCCAGATGCGATATACCGATCTTGAATCCCGTCGCAATAAAATCAGTGACGATTCCAAGTATGCCCGCTATGGCGATGCCCTCCATAGGGATGTTCAATTGTGTCATAAGCATGCCGATGCAGACCAGCATTCCGCCTGAAACCGGCGGGGAGGTCACGCTGAAGACACAGGCCATGATCAGCAGGATGATCTTCCATGTGAGGTTGGCCGGAGTCCGGTACAGCTCCGCCAGGTAAAACAGTATCACCGTATAGGAAATACCACCGGGCGAATCAACAAAGAAAAGGGCAAAAGGACTTGCGAACTGGTTGAAGTCAGACGCGATTCCCAGATCCTTTTCGTTGACAGACATCATCTGGCTGAAAACAGCCGATGACGATGCAGTCATGAACCCCATGCCCATGTTTTTTATAATCTTTCTGACGACTGTCGCAACGGGGACACCTATTCTGAGACGAACCCAGATCACTTTCAGGATAAATACCAGAAAGTTTGCCAGAAACGCGAACAGAATCGGCTTCCAGAGTTGTATAAATACCCCTGCTCCGTTTTTCCACAGAAAAATAGTGAGAGTAGTATAAATGTACAGGGGAAGCAGTTTACACACCACGCTGATCATTTCCATAAAAAGATCTATGAATTCATGAATCAGCTCACGAATCCTTACCGCCTTCTCCCCAAGAACCAGAATTCCCGCTCCCGTCATCAGGGCTATAAAGACGATCTGCAGCATGTTGTTATCGATAAAAGGAGATATAGGATTTGACGGGACGATCGAAAACAGAAGGTCTACGATCTCCCCCGCGTCCAGCCTGCCGCCCGCCGCGTTCCCGGTTCCAATGTTGAAAAAGGGAAGCATGAGAGCAAAACAGAGCGCAGTTTCCACGAAAGTGAGCCCGATCATTCTGAAAATGATCCGCTTTCCCATTCTGCTGAAATCCGCCACGCTCCCGATTGAACAGATTCCGCCCAAAATGGTGAACAGAATCATAAATCCGATGAATGTGTTCAGGGCATCCATAAATGTCTCCGAAACCGGGTCATAAAGATATTCCAGCAGGCCTGACCGCAGGCCTCCCGGTATCCCGGGTGCCAGAATTCCGGACAGAACAGCCAGAAGCACAGCTCCCACCAGCAGTGCCTCCATGCGAATGGTCCGTCCGGGGCATCTGAACAGGATCCTGTTGGCGCCCTTCTTGTAACTCCACTCAGGCTGAAGTCCCAGCCTGGCCATTATCTCCGGAAATACAGTGTCATCCTGTTCCTCTCTCCGGGAAATCGGATTGTAGGCTTCTTCTTTATAGGAAATAATGAACCGGGTCGTTCCCAATCCCCTTTTAGTCTGGAGCTCGCCCACGATTTCTCCGTCATAATGCTCATAAATCCGAAGCAGCAGTTCTTCCATGGCCAGACGGATCCTGATTTGGGAACTTTTGGAAATCCCGGCGCGCTTCAACCATTTATCCAATACTTCCACAGCCTCATCGATGCCGGGACGATTCAGTACAAACTCTTTTTTCAAAACACCCACCTTTTGTTTTTTATATTCCGGTCAATACCATGAAGCAATGTTATGATTGAATGCCGCGATTCCTGAAAACTATAATTCAGGACTAACCCGCGAGTCTTACACTATGAAAAACTAAACATCAGAATCCCAGGTTATCATTGACCAGAATGACGTGGATCCTGCCGGGATGTTTTGAGTAGCGGGTGATCAGAAACTGACAGCAGATGGTGTCGGGGGACTTGCAGTTCATGCAGGAACCAGTCGCCGAACAGGGAGTCTTCAGCCCGAATCTCTGCGCATTGATGGGTGCAGCCACATTGCGTGCCCGCTTCATGGCACCGTCCACATCGTCACAGATCTTGTTCATTCCGACAATGAATAGTACGTGTTTGGGACCCTGGGCAATTGCCGAGACGCGGTTGGCGTTTCCGTCGATATTGACGATGATGCCGTCCTCTGTCATGGCATTGGCACTGGCGAGGAAATAATCCGCGTCATAGGCCGCCAGCATGGCAGCGCGCTTGTCTTCCATCTTATCCCTGTCGATAAAATGGTAGTTTCCTTCCGCGAGAGCTTTAGGAAGGCCGATCTCATGCGCGCTCATTGCGCCGCCCATCGTGACTGTGTTTCCCTCCGGGATCAGTTCCAGCGCGATTTTGAGCGCTTCTTTCTTGTTTGCCGCGTAATAGCCGGTCATGTTGCGGGATTCCAGTCCCTTGATCACCTTCTGAGCCAGCAGTTCATTCCTTTTTACGATATTTTCGTTCATTTTCTTCCTCATTTCCTCAGCGCGAAACCGTATTGACGGTACGGGCCTCTTTTTGCGGGTTTTCTCTTCGATTTTTAATCTTACCATATATCGATGGTTTTAAAAACTAACTCCCGAAGCCCCTCAGACCTCCTCAGTCCTTTTACACGCATAGCTGAAATAAGACGGATCATTCTTGCAAGGCATTCATTCCATGATAAAATTATTACATGGTAAGGCACCTGCGGACGTCTTCGTCTGCCGGGGCATACGCACCGTTTCGATGAATGAAATAGAGAATCTTTTCAATGCGTAAACAGTCACGTGTTTCAGTGAGGTGTCATTATGTCAAAAAAACTGGGTAATCTGATCAAAGAAGCGCGCACGGCAAAGGGGCTCACGCAGGCAGCTCTGGCGGATCAGACCGGCGGAATCACTTCCTCGGACATCAGCAAAATCGAAAGAGGTGAGAAAGAGCCTGCGCAGGATGTGCTGAAAAAAATGGCCAAAGTACTGGGTGTCACACAGAAATCTCTTCTGGAGGCAGCCTCCGGCAGCACTGCTTCATCGGGGAAAAAGCCTTCCTCCGGAACTACCGGAAAAACTGCCGGAAAAACAGGTTCGTCAGGGAAAAGGCCTTCCTCTTCCTCCGGTAAAACTTCTTCCGGAAAGACGTCTTCCTCCGGCAAGACCTCATCGTCCGGCAGCCTGAATCTCACAGCCACTGAAAAGAGGCTGGTGGAGCTCTACCGCAAGGCCGACAGCAGTACTAAAAAGGCTGCCATGAACCTGCTGAAGGGGGATGGGAATCCGCTTGAACTGCTCGGTACAATGCTGACCTCCGGTTCGGATGTCTCTGAAATGGCTTCCGGCCTCTTCGGTTCACTCCTGTCCGGAAAAAAGGAAATGCCTGAAGAGCTGACGCGTTCACCTGAGGTTCCGGAGGAAGAATAAAAAAAAACGCTCGATAGCGTTTTTTTCACTCCGAAAGTTTTTCCGCGAAGGAGGGAGGAGGGGGACGGTTCTGCGTCTCCTTTGACAATGCCTGCGCACTTGCTTGCTCCGGCATGGTAAAAAGAGCGAAAAGCTCTGAAAAAACAGACAGATTTGGTAAGATAAGCGGCCGCAAAGACGGATAATCAAGCGTATCCGTCTTTACTGCCGCTTTCTCGTTCCTTTAATATATTCGCAGCTATGAGCATGGCTCAGGGCCCCATACGATTAAAGCTGCGTGCCGCTTCGCGCATCCCGTGCTCACAGCCCCGGGATCCTCCTTCTGATCTCGCTGAAGTCTATGGCACATCTTCCCTCCGAAAGATGAACAGGCACTTTGCCGTCAAAAGTATATGTTACCGGTTCCTCTTCGTTTTCAAACAGATGCACTTCCACTGTCTGTTTTTCCGGGGAGACCAGCCATACCTCCTTTACACCGGCTTCACGGTATTTAAAGAGCTTCAGATGCCGGTCCCTGAAGGCCGTTGATCTGGTGAGGACTTCTATCACAAAGTCCGGAGGGGTCGTTGCCCTCACTGCAAAAGCCTGAGACGGATCCCGGCAGAACACCATGACATCCGGCTGAACGATCGTGTGGAGATCGAGCTGGACATCAAAGGCAGCCGCCTGAACACTGCAGGGCATTCCATGATCTTCAATACACTGAAACAGTTCTCTCCAGATCAAAAGAGAAATCTGCTGATGGATTCCGGTCGGCGATGCCATATTATAAAAGCGACCGTCTATCATTTCCACACGGCGCTCATCCGGAAGAGCAAGATAATCTTCAATCGTATGCAGAGGTTCTGTAAAAAGAGAGTTCTCCCTGCGGTGTGCCTCTGCTTCATATTCCTCATTTCCACATCTGACAGAATATCCATGAAGCCTGTCTGTCTCGTGTAAGGTCCCGGAACCCTCTTCAGCCGGAGCCGGCATATTATCATTTGACCGTATTGCCCTTTCCTGATCTGCATTTGCTCCGAAAATATACTGACCTTGTGGTTCATACAGCATTTCCCGGGAACCTTCTCCCGTGTCATTCTTCTTCGGTTTATTCTTCTCCGATCCTTCAATGCCTCTCGATTTGAGAGCCAGTTCCAAAGCCATCACTGTATCAATCCTGGGATGCTTTGTCGTACCTCCAAGCACCTTGCCGACAGTGGACAGGGGAACATTTGCAAGGTCAGCAAGTTCCTGATTTGTCAATCCCAGAACTTCTTTCTGCTTCTTAATCTCTTCGATCGTCATCATCTTCATCAATCCCCATCCCTCAAACAATGATGTAAAGCGCTAAAGAACTTGAAATGAGGGCTGCTTCATAAAACCCGACAACTGCAGGCAAATTCCATTTATGGAATGATTGCAGGAACAGATTGTTTCTTGATCTGTCTCAGTTTAATAATAATTCTATTTTTCAAGTTGTCAAGGAGTAAAATGGAACTGTTTTTCCACCTGTTTTCCGATGCGGAGGCGCGTTTTTCCATATATGGAATCCAATTTCAAAATTCAAAGGTTGATTTGAAGAGTATTGTTTTTGCCTAAAAACCTTCTCTATTTATTTCTCTTATTTCAGAAAATTCCATATTTAACCTTCCACTATTCATAATTGTTTGTTTCCGCATCAGGCAGCATTTCTTCTGCCAGCCTGGGGCATAAGCTGAACGCCTTGAACCCTATATAATTCAGCTTGCCGACTGAATTGAGTTCCGTGAGTTTTTCGCAGTTATAAAATGCATAATCTCCTATATCAGTAAGACTTTGCGGCAAAATGACCTTCTCCAGAAACCTGCAGGATCCAAAGGCATAGGGGCCAATCACTTCCGTTCCTTCCGGAATCTCATATTCTGTCAGCTTCCGTTTCCGGGGGTAAAGAACGATCGTCCTGCCGTCTGCACTGAACAGAACACCATCAAGAACTTTCAGGGATGAATTCCCCTCGGAGACCCTGATCTCCTCAAGAGAACTGCATCCGGCAAAAGAACTGCCTTCGATCACTTCAAGACTGTCAGGGATCGTGATGGTACTCAGATTTTTGCAATCCCCAAATGCCCCGTATCCAATCGATTTGATGCCGGAAGGGAGCTCCAGCCTGGTTATTCCTGAGTCAGAAAAAGCCATCTTCCCGATCGAACGGACTGTTTCAGGAATTGAACAGGATCTCAGCTGTCCGCACCCGTAAAACATCGACTCAGGGATTTCTTCTATCAGCCGGGGAATGTTCACTGTTCGAAGACTGTCACAGCCAGAGAACATGTGATTTCCAAGTTCTTCAACAGAATCAGGAATATGCATTTCTGTAAGGCTGTCGCAATAAGCAAATGCAGAATCTCCTATACTTTTTAATCCATCAGGAAGTTCTACTTCTTTCAACCTATAACAGCCGTTAAAAGCAGAATTCCCTATACTTTTTAATCCATCAGGAAGTTCTTATACTTTTTAATCCATCAGGAAGTTCTACTTCTTTCAACCCATCACAGCCACTAAAAGCAGAATTCCCTATACTTTTTAATCCATCAGGGAGTTCTGCTTCTTTCAACTCATAACAGTTCTCAAAAGCAGAATCCCCTATTTCAACAATTCCATCGGGAAGCTCAACAGATAAAAGCTCATAATTTCCCTTAAACGCTTCTGGACCGATTATCGAAACAGGATGTCCGTCCAGAGAGTCGGGAATAATTACCTGTGGCTCTTTTCCAAAGTAACTGATAATTTCTGCGCTGTTGTCTTCAAGAATCTGATATTCACAGCTATACTGTCGATTTTTTTTCGGTCCCGGCCCCAGACCGATGTATTCATCAACTGCCTTGTAAATGATTACAGCCAGACAAAGCAGTAGAACCGCCGCAGCTGCGCGAATGACCTGCCATCTCTTTCGATCCTGATCCCCAAGGAATCTTTGCCGGTAATCCTTGTATATATCGTAGAGTATCTGAAAATGCGAAACACATTCTTCTTCACTGCAGACCGACAGGAATTCCTCGTCCCGGCATTTCCGAATAATGCCTCTCTGTTTTTTCCAATCCTCATAAGAAAAGAGTCCAAAAAGAGCAAAAATGCACAAACTCATTGGAAAAGTAAAGCGCAATGCTTCGCCAAAATCAGTATCCGCAGACATCCATACGCCAAAAAAGATCAAAAAGGATAATAATGAACTAATTACTGCAAATAAAGTAATACTACATACCTTAAAATGCATTGTCAGATAATCAAAAAAGCCAATCTCCTCAAACACCTGTCCCATGGCGACAGCATCTTCTTTGGTTTTTGGCTGCTCAAGTTCAGGAACGGCTTTGACCATTTGCTTTTTCAATGCCTTGCGAAAGGCAATTGTCTTTCCTAATGCCAGGACACATAAAAAAAATGGAATAATAATTAATACTGCTATTAATCCTCCTATGACTCCCACTATTGCCTCGCCCTCCCGTAAAGAATACTTTCCTGCATTTCCATTTTCTTTTCTATCATCAAAACCATCCGGCTGAACAATCCTTTACCAATCCCCTTGATGTATAAAATGTAAATGCCCCTTAGCCGGGTACCGGCCATGGGGCATTTACTTTACCTATATCTGAAAGCTCTGAACATTCCGGTGTTTTCGATATATTTGAAGTGCGTTTTTTATATCAGTACTGAGGAACTCCCGCAGTGATCCAACTCACTGTGTGCGCAGGACTGCGCCCAGCTTCTTGCTCAGCTTGGTCATGACCTGGCCGGCCGCCTTCTCGATCTCCTGGGAAGTCAGTGTCTTCTCATTGGAGCCGATCACCAGGCGGATGGTCACGGACTTCTTGCCGGCAGGGATCTGTTTTCCTCTGTACTCGTCTACGAAGGAAGCGGCCTTGACCAGGGCGGAAGCTTTCTTCTTGCCCATGATGACATCATAGATATCGCTCCAGACCGCGTTGGAGTCGAAGAGCATGGAGATGTCGAAGTCGTTCTCCGGATACTCGGCCAGGTGCTCGAAGCGGTTGGTCCTGGATTTCAGGGGCTGCAGCTTCGTGGCGTCGATCTCAAAGAGCATGACGGACAGGTTCTTGATGCCACAGTCCATGGAGACCTTCTTGGCCACCAGGCCCAAGTCGCCGATCTTGTCGTCGCCCAGGAAAATGTTGAGCCAGACCACGTTGTCGGACCAGACGGGCTTTTCTTCCTTGCGGAATGTGAAGCCGGTCATGTGGGTGTAGCGGGGCATATACTCGAGCACGCCCTTGGCCTCGCGGAAGAGCTCATCGATCTTCCTGGTGCTGCTGGCAAAAGCAGCCGCAATGTGTCTCTTCTGCTCGGGAAGTGACTCGGTGGGGTCATAGGGAGAGCTGTAATTTCTGTCAAAGAAGACCTGTGCCTCCTCGAAGATAGAGAAGTCGTTGAAATAGCGCTCATTTTTGACCACTGCCTCGCAGAGGTTGGGAAGCAGGGAGGAGCGGATATAGCTGAGGTCGGGTGCCGGCGGTGTGGACAGACGCAGAACGCCGTCCGTGTTCTGGAGAACGGCGTTGACAAAGACGTCATTCATCCAGGGATAGGTGTAGACTTCCTGCATGCCGCAGCGGATGGCCAGATATTCCTTGATATTGCGGATCAGATCCTGGTCCTTCTGGTTGATCGCGCCCTCGAAAGCGGTCGTGAAAGAAGTGGCCTCGAAGTTGTCGTAGCCATACATTCTGGCGACTTCTTCCATCACGTCGTCCTTGATGGAGATGTCGCCGGTGGAGCGCCAGGTAGGAGCCGTGACGTGCATGTTGTCGCCGTCGATCTCAACGTCGAAGCCAAGGATCTCCAGTTTGCCCCTGATCACGTCATTTTCCAGGTGCTTGCCCAGTCTCTTTTCCAGCCATGCCAGGCTGACGTCGATCTGGGCCCGCTCAAGCTTCTTCTCATAGCGGTCACAGAAGCCGGTCACCTTCATTTCGGGATAGAGTTCTTTGAAGAACTTCATGGACAGGGACAGAGCCTGGTCGCATCTCTCGGGATCGACCGCCTTCTCATATCTGGAAGAAGCCTCTGTGCGGTTGTCATAGCGGAGAGCGGTCCTGCGGATGCCGGTCGCCTCAAAGTTGGCCACTTCCAGGATGACGCGCTCGGTCTTGGGCAGGATGGAGTCCTTGGAGCCGCCCATGACGCCTGCAAGGGCGACGGGGCCCTCGGAGTCGGTGATCACCAGGTCGTCTGTGCAGAGCTCGAGTTCCTTGTCATTGAGCAGAAGGAGTTTCTCTCCCTCTTTGGCGCGGCGCACGACGATGTGGTCGGAGATATTGTCAGCGTCAAAAGCGTGGGTAGGATTGCCGGTCGCCAGCATGACGTAGTTGGTGATGTCGACAAGGGCATTGATGGGGCGCATGCCCACCTTCCAGATGCGGTTCTGCATCTTATAGGGAGAGGGTTTGACTGAAACGCCTTCCATCTCCACGCCGATGTAGCGGGGGCATCTGTCGCTGTCCTCAATCTCCACCTTGAAATCGGACTGCACGTCTGTCGTGAAGGGCTCGAACTTTTTCAGGGTGAGGTTATAGAGGGCCGCAATCTCACGGGCGATGCCGTAGTGTCCCCAGAGGTCAGGGCGGTTGGTCATGGACTTGTTGTCGATCTCGAGGAGAACATCCTTGAGGTCCAGAGCGTCCGCCAGAGTGGTGCCTGCGGGCACTTCAAAGGCAGACAGGTCAAGGATCTCCGCCTCCTGGGTGGACGGGAAAAGATCACCCAGTCCGATCTCATCAGAAGCGCAGATCATACCGAAGGAAGCTACTCCGCGAAGCTTGCTGTTCTTGATCTCCACGGGCTCGCCTTCGCCGTGCCAGCGCACCAGGGCGCCGGGGCAGGCGACTGCCACGCGCATTCCCTCTTTGAGGTTGATGCCGCCGCAGACGATGTCCTTGATCTCGTCGATGCCGATATCGACCTTGCAGATGCGGAGCTTGTCAGCGTTGGGGTGAGGCAGGACTTCATTGATCACACCGACGACCATGTTGCGGAAGCGGTTCTCCATAAACTCCACATCCTCGACCTCGACGGTGTCCATTGTAAGGTCATAAGCCAGTTTCTTTAAATCTGTATCTGCAGGGAGGTCCACATAATCCCTGATCCAGGATAATGATAATTTCATATTTTATACCTCTTCTATTCCTCTCAATCTTCTCTATTCGTATATTATCGAATATTACCGTACATTATCGAATATTGCCGAATATTTCCGTACGTTTTCCTGATTGTTCCCGGTTGATTTTCCCTGTATTTTCCCGATTGCTTTTGCGGCCGTTTACAGGTATTTTTCAGGTTCCGGGAATCGCTTATTACCTGAACTGTTTCAGGAAACGCAGGTCGGCGCTGTGGAACAGTCTGACATCATCGACGCCGTAGCGCATCATGACCAGTCTGTCCAGGCCGATATTTACATAGAATCCGGTGTACTCATCGGGATCCAGGCCTGCGGCGCGCAGTACGTTGGGATGAGGGGAACCTCCGGGCATGACTTCGATCCAGCCGACATGTTTGCAGACGCTGCAGCCTTTGCCGCCGCAGACCTGGCACTGCATGTCGATCTCAAATCCGGGCTCGACGAAGGGGAAGAAACCGGAGCGCATGCGGACGGGCACGTCCGTGCCGAACACCTTGCTCAGGATGCTCTTGATCATGACCTTGCCGGAAGTGAAGGTGATGTCTTTGTCGACGATAAGTGCCTCATACTGGAAGAAAGCTCTCTCGTGGTGGGCGTCCGTGGTCTCGTTGCGGTAGACGCGTCCGGGATATACGAAGCGGTAAGGGGGCTTGTGTGTCTGCATGTAGCGCACACTGCCGCCGGTCAGGTGAGGGCGGAGGCAGAGCTTCTCGTTTGTGCCGCCGCTGTCGTGTCCCTCCAGCCAGTAGGTGTCCATGCTCTCACGGGCGGGGTGATTCTGAGGGAAATTCAGCTTGTCGAAAGCGTACATTTCACTGGTGATATCATCCTCCTGGTAGATCTCAAATCCCATGGAACGAAAGGCGTCGTTGAGGTCATAGCACATCTGTGTGATCGGATGAAGACCGCCGCCGGAAGGCATGATGCCCGGTACAGAGCAGTCAAAATCGGGAGACACTTCGGAAGCCTTGAGCTTGAGTTCCATCCTCTTGCTGTCAATCAGCTCTGTGACCTGATTCTTGGCCTGGTTGAGCAGCTTGCCCATCTGGGGACGATCCTTGGGATCCAGTTTGGGAAGCTCCTTCATCAGAGAACTCAATGAGCCCTGTTTGCCGACAAACGCGCCCTTGACGTTCTGCAGCTCGCTCTCACTGGCAGCCTTCTCGATCCTCTCTTTCACTTCCGATAAAATGTCATTAATCTTATCGATCATTGCAATACTCCTTTCCTTTATATCCTTATACCGCTTAAAGCGTTTTT
>CACYTU010000004.1:83918-105676 GCA_902777355.1 uncultured Lachnospiraceae bacterium
GGCCGTGTCATAAAAAAAATCCCCTGCAATCATGCAAGGGACGATCAAAAATCAAAATCGCGGTACCACCCTTTTTCGGAGCACATCTGTCTGCCATGCCCCGCACTCGTTTCGTGCACTGTTGTTTTTGCCGCACAGGCATCCCGCTTAACATATTTTTTCAGCAGCTTCCTGTATGCAGATCGGGGAATCTCCAATCACAAATCACGAAAACCGGAGCAGTATAAGTTCTGCTTCTAAAAAACGAACTGCAGAACCGCTCTCTGAAAAATATTTTTCACGGAAAAGCTCCCATACTGAAACTTCCGAAAAGGTTCATGCGGAATGCTTCCAGCCAGCGGCATTCCTTCTCTGTCGCACTACATCTCCCGTACTCACGTATGTTCAACACCTAAAAAACGTGACTATTATTGCACGCTTTCAGGCTTTTGTCAAACAGAAGCGGGCCGCTCCCGAAGGAACGGCCCGCCGGAATCCTGCGGATCTTTTTTCAGCACACATCATATGATTTTCTTATGTGCTGCTTTACTCATTATGAGTACACTTTTATTGTCTGTCTGACCTGTCAGTCTGCCTGATCAGTCAGTTCATAAATCAAGTCAGTATTTCTGATTATCCAGGCAGTCCGTATGTAAAGTCGCCTTTCTGTTTTTCAGGTCAGCCTGTCCAATCAGTCAGTCCGACTGTCTGATCCGTTCTTACTGTGTCATCTCCACATAGAGTGCGCGGTACTTCTTGGCGGAGTTCTCCCAGGAGACGTCCTTGGCCATGTCGCGGCGGACCATGTCATCCCATCTGTCGCGCTCGGTGAAGTAGAGGGTCTTGGCTCTGTTGATCGCGTCGAGCAGGAGGCCTGCCTCGTATCTGTCAAATGTGAATCCGTTGCCTTCGTTGGTGTACTGGTTGTAGGGCTCTACCGTATCCTTGAGGCCGCCGGTCTCACGAACGATCGGCACGGTGCCATAGTGCATGGCGATCAGCTGTGTCAGGCCGCAGGGCTCGAACTGGGAAGGAACCAGCAGGGCATCTGAGCCGGCATAAATCTTGTGAGCTCTGCCCTCATCATACATGATGTTGGAGCAGACGCTTCCCTTGTAGGCGCCCTCGTAATAGCGGAAGGAATCCTCGTACACGTCGTCGCCGGTTCCCAGAACCACGATCTGGGTATTGCCGTCGATCAGATCCGGGATTACGGCATTGACCAGATCCAGACCCTTCTGGTTGGTCAGACGGGAGATCAGGCCGATGACGAATTTGCCCTCGTCCTTCTCGAGTCCCAGCTCTTCCTGCAGAGCCAGCTTGTTGGCTTTCTTTTTCTCAATGACAGTGTTGATGTCATACTGTTCTGCCAGCAGGGAATCTGTAGCGGTATCCCACATTCCGTAATCGATGCCGTTGATGATTCCGCGCAGTTTTCCTGCGTGATAGCGAAGGTGGGCATCCAGGTTCTCGCCGTAGAAAGGTGTCTGGATCTCGCCCGCGTATGTTTCGCTGACGGTCGAGATCATATTGGAATAGGTCAGGCCGCCCTTGAACATATTGGCATCGTTGAAGTCCTGCTTCAGAGCGTCTTTGTTGAAGACATAATCCGGAAGTCCGGACCAGTATTTGATGGTAGGAATATCATAGATACCCTGGAAGCGCAGGTTGTGGATGGTGATCATGACCTTGGAGCGGCTGATCGGTGTATCCGCGAACATGGTGCGCAGATAGATCGGGACCAGGCCTGCCTGCCAGTCGTGGCAGTGGATCACATCCGGGATCCAGTCCATATAGTTGAGTGCCGCGAGGGCAGCTTTTCCGAAATAGCAGAACTTGGGAATATCATCGATCAGGTTGGTATAAGGCTTTCCTTCGCTGAAGAACTCCTCGTTGTCGATAAAGTCATAGACAACGCCGTCCCAGACATATTCCATGATTCCTACATAATATCTCTTGCCGTCCGAGCAGAGGTCCATATCAAACGCTCCGCGATAGACCATCTTCTCCTGATACTTGTCAGGAATGCATTTGTATCTGGGCAGGATGACCCTGACGTCGCAGTTCTGTCCGATCAGAGCCTTGGGCAGGGCGTACATGACATCGCCCAGACCGCCGGTCTTGACGAAGGGATAGCACTCGGAGCCGATGAAGGCGATGCTTCTTCTGGGCTGGGGAAGTTCGGGAGCGGGAGCTTCTTCGATCACTTCCTCGACAGGAACTGCCTCGACAGGAGCTGCCTCAACGGGAGCTGCCTCAACAGGAGCCGCTTCTGCTGCAGGAGCTGCCTCAACGGGAGCCGCCTCTGCTGCGGGAGCTGCTTCTGCTGCCTCAGCGGCTGCCTTCTTTGTAGTTCTCTTTCTTGTGATAGTCTTTTTAGGTGCTGCCGCCTTTTTTGTTTTCTTTGTCGCAGCCGTCTTCTCTTCCGCCTCTGTCACGGCTTCGGCATCGGCTTTCTTCTTCGAAGCTGTTGTCTTCTTTGTCGCTGTGGTCTTCTTAGCGGCAGTTTTGCGTTTCTTGGGAGCGGGTTTCTCCTCAGCCTTCTCCGCTGCAGCTTCCGCCTTCACTTCAACTGCTGCGTCATCCTTCTTGGCTTCCACTTCCGCTGCCTTGGTCTCGGCAGCCTTTACTGTCTCGGTTTCCGGTGTCGTTTTTTTAACGGCCATTTGACATTCTCCTTTATTATGAAAACAACAGTGAACACTGCAACATAAAAATACTACTGCATAGAAACTATTATAACATAGATACTGCGTTCATTTCTTTCTTTTATTCATTTTGTAAGCAGTGATTTTGCGATTTTATGTCCGGTGATTTCGTTCATTTTACATACTGCCATTTTGTGATTTCGTGTTTGTTTACGAATCATTGCCGAAACAGGTCGTAATCTGTCAGGTTCTGTCAGTTTTCAGGCTTTTCCTCCACGATCACGATACGTCCCTGTCCATATGGATCAGCGTACTCCTCTCCGACCACCCCTCCGCTGGCTGAGATGTAATCAGACATCAGCTGGACATCGATTCCATAATTTCTGGCGACCACTTCGCATCCATCAAACATCGAGAAGCCGTCTCCATGATCCAGAAGAGTATACTCGAGGCTGCAGACTGTATAAGTCTTCCCGGGATCCAGATCCTGGTCTCCGACTTTTACATTGCGCACGCGTCTCTCTCCCGACACTCCTTTGAAGTAAGAATACTCGTCCGCTTCACAGGTACTGTCTATATAGGTGTGTATTTCATAACTGAGCCCCGAAACCTGAAGGAACCCACCGTTTTCCCCCGGGACTGACCTGGCCCCCCATTCAAGAGCATCCAGAATCTGCTGTCCGGTCAGCTTCACAATACAGGTATCACTGTTAAACGGACATGTCGTCAACAGGTCTTTCATGGTAATTTTCCCCTTGCTGATGGAAGCTCTGAGACCTCCTCCGTTGGACAAGCCGATGTCCGCTCCGCTATGTATTCTGAATGAATCCGCAACAAAGTCTCCCAGATTTGTTTCCGCGCGGCGAACCATCCGGACAGGAATTCCCTGGGAATCTTTTTCCTCAGGATCATTAATCGTCAGTTCTGCCACTGTCTCACCGATTTGATATTCGATTGCCTTGTCAGCTTCCTCCTCTATCCGGTCCGCCTCCTCCACAATCTTATTATTAAATCCGAAGAGAGAAGGTACGGATTGTTTATTCTCCCAGGTCCAGATATTTGTATCCAGTATTTTTCCCTCTGACGAGATATGGCTGTATCCGATACAGTTCAGCTTTGTCCCGACTGCGGAACGGACCACTTCTTTCCCGTCTTTGTTTTTCATTACTATCTGGTCAGTGTCGTGGCTGTGACCGTCCAGAACGACATCTATTCCGTTCGTGTTCGCAATGACATCCGCATAAGTCCAGGGTCTGCATTCATCCTGGTTTCCAAGGTGAGCCACCAGATAAATCAGATCAGCTCCCTCTGCCCTCGCATCATCTACCGCTTTCTGCACTGCAGTGTACAGTTTTTTACCTGTTTCATCCTGCTCAAAGCCATAGATCCAGTCGCCCTTCTCGTTCTGGAAAAAGGCGGGATGGGAAGTGATGAGAGTGCAGGGAGTCGTCACACCGACAAAACCGATTTTGACATTTCCGACTTTTTTGATGATATAAGGATCGAAAACCAGCTTATCCTCTTTGACAAAATTACAGCAGATATATGGAAATGAGGCTTCCCTGGCAAGTTTGAAGAACTGCTCCGTCCCGTAATCAAAGTCATGGTTTCCGGGAATCGCCAGATCATAGTCCATCTCATTCATCAGTTTGACGATCGACTCTCCCTTGGAAACAAGTCCGATGACATCACCCTGCATCGAGTCTCCGTCATCCACGAGCAGTGTCTCATAGCCCTGCTTTTTCAGCGTCTCGCGGATCTGATACAGGCCTGCGAGTCCGAATCCATCTTCAACACCGCAGTGTATATCGCTGGTAAAGAGGATCATGATATCTTTCTTTTCCTGATCTTCTTTCTTTTCCTGATCTTCTTTCTTTTCCTGATCCTCTATCTTTTCCTGATCCTCTTTCTTGTCCTGGCTTTCTTTGCTGTCCTGCTCTTCCTTCTTTTTCTGTTCTTCTTTGCTGTCCTGTTCTTCCTTCTTCTGTTCTTCTTTCTTGTCCTGGCTTTCTTTGCTGTCATTCTGGCCGGACTGGTTTTTTTCTTCAGAAGCGATCGTCACAGCGGCATTTTCGTCCACCAGCTTGTCCAGGTCGACCTCCTCCACTGCCTCCTCTGTCACTATACCGTCAATAGAGTCTGTCGCTTCCGTTCCCCCATTCTCTGAGGGTGCCGTTTCCTGCGCGGCTCCAAAGACAGAAACGCACAGGAGAAATACCATCACTGCCAGTGCCGCTGACCTCTGCAGAATCTTCTTTTTCATGGTCAAATACCCTGCCTCCTTCCGTGTTTCACTACCATTTTCCACTATCTCTTTTTATTGTTTTTACTTTCGTTCTTCTCTTTCGACTTTCGTTCTTCTCTTTCGTTTCATGAAATTCTCTTCGGCCTTTGATTATGAAATGCTGGCGGTTTTACGGACTTAAGGGCCGATATGAATGACCGCTGTCCTTCGAAATGCAGAAATAATCCGTATGACCGCGGACCAGGCAAGTGTCAGACAGTAGCCCAGAATAAGCATCTTTCTCCTCCTGATAAAAACAATGCATCCCAATGCGATCAGAAAGTCAAATGAGCCTGCCAGTACATTTCTACTGTAGTCCGGAGACTTGTACCGCTTTGCCTCCAGCCCTCTCAGAATATTTATCAGACCTGTAAACGCGTGATATCCCAGCAGATACATCACCACATACAGACGCGGAAAGTCACTGAGCGCAGCCGTAAACATGCCAAAATCCAGAATGAAAACAGCTGTAAAAAGAACGTACCGTCCTCCCACCATATGCCGCGCCATTGAAAAATAATAGTAAAGGTAATGGATTCCGGACAGGAACAATGAAATGCCCAATATCATAGCCGCAAATTCCAGTCCCACATCCGGATTCCTGAAGAGGATCCAGCTGCAGATAATCATGACCACACCGGAAACAATATTGAATACTCGACTGGTCCTGCTCATTTCGCTTTTTTATTCCTTTCCTGTTCCACAAGTATCAGGTAATCTCTGATTCCACTGAACCCATTCTTATGATAATCGATCGAAAAGCCTGCCAGGAGATTTCCCGATTTGAAGATCTTGTCTGTCACCATGCTCTTCTGAGCCATGGCCGCAAGAAAGAATTTTCCCAGATAAGTGCTGCCCCTGTCTTTTTTCGCCGACCGGAGATATTCGCCCTGATACTTTTGTATATCAAAATCCTCAATCCAGTGTCCTGAGATTTTTTGGGCCAGTTTTTTCCAGTCCGCGCAGGCATCCTTTCTTCTCTTTTTCAAGATTTCATGGATCTCTTTTTCCCACATATGGACAGCTGCTCTGTCATAGCAGCCCTTATCAAAAGTCTTATATACGCCCCGCAGATATTTCATCGCGTAGACCATCTGGCAGAAGGCATCGAAATAATCCGAGGGATTATCTTTTATGACCACCTTGTAATCTGCCCAGGCCGGAAGATATTTATATCTGGCAAAACTATAATCCGGAAAATGGCCTGCCCTGCCGTGGCCCAGATTCATGATGGAATTCTCACTGCCCTGCAGGGGTGTGCTGACAAAAAAGCCTTTATCGATATCGTCTTCCAGAGAGGGATTGTGATGGAAAACGATCTGAGTCTCCCGGCATTCATCCCCCTCTCCGGACAGCTCATAAAAATAATGGTTGGTATTGTTGATGACCAGAGAAGGTGTGCCCGCAAAATACCGGTGCGCCCACGTATCCGCCAGCACATGCATGGCGATCCCGGCTGCCTGCCGGGAACCTCCCTTAGCCAGGTTGACCGTGTCGACCAGAAGGTCACTGTTCACGTCACAGATGAGCCTGTATTTATTCAAATATCTTCGGGAACTCCCCTTTTTCTCAGCATTCAGATCATAGGGAAGGAAATGAAAAGAAGCCCAGATCCTGGTGGTTTCCTGCTGGCTGATAATGTCTTTCCTCTGATCCATCAGTTCCAAAGGCAGCTGAGTCGTAGCCGCGGACAAAGGAGCTTTAAGCCCGGACAGCAGGCTTTTGCTGCAACAGTCCACAAACTGCGCGCTGTAACATATTTCAAGGCTCTCACTGTGGGAATAACCCGCAATGTAGGCCGCACAATAAGTCGCATAATAATGAAAATCAATCTGCATTTTGTCTTCCCGGCGGAAATTCGCGCTGAACTCTTCAGCCCTTAATCCTGTTCTTCCGCCCCCGCCTGTATTATTCTGAAAACCTGATATTTATTCTCTGTAAAAAACGCCCAGTTCTTCATCCTCCCTGGCTTTTATGATCGCGGCAATCCTTCTGGCTCTGTACACTGCGACCAAAAGTTCTACCAGCAGAACCAAAGATGTAATATCAATAAACAAAAGGACGATCTGATCGATTACATCGTGCTGGAGAGAAAAGACCATAATACGGCTGAACGTTTTGCCTACATACATGACAGCGAGAACACCTGTCAGAAAGATATAAAAAGAACCCGCTTTCTCTCCTCTCCCCTCCAGCCGGGAACAGCAGCCTATGATGACCCGGAGCAGAAATTCAACCACCAGATTGATTCCGAGCAGACTGATGACAATCCGGGGCGACAGATTTCCGGGGCTGATTCCCTCCAGAGTCTCGACGCCGTTGTATGAAAGAATATTGATCGCGATTCCCTTAAAAAGGCCCCAGACCGAAAAGAACATGGTTCCGGTACCCACTATATAAATAATATCAAGATTTTTTCTCAGTTCTATTTCCATCGGGATTCCTCTGCACCATATATTCCTTCGACCGCTTTTCTTTACCTGTTTTTCTTTTTCCGCTTTTCTTTACCCGTGTTTCTTTTTTCGCTTTTCTTTATCTGTTTTTCTCAGCCGCTTTCATTTGAACGCATTTGAACAGCCACAATTCTCCGGCTGTTTTTCCTGTTGTTCTATTATAAAATAAACAGGGCATAATAGTAAAGAAAGGCTGTCCGGATGAAATCGGATGAGACCGGTCTGGTAAAAAAAGTGTATTTTATATCATGAAATTGATACAATGGCTGTTGTGTATTTTGATCACAGATATTGCGCGATGAAGCGGGTTTCCTTTTCTGCGCGCGTATACCGTGTCTGAAGTCACGGGTATTGCCGGATGAAGAACAAATCGCTGAATGTCCGGGATTTGTAAAGAATTAATGGAAAGAATTAACAACAGGAACTATTTTAGAAACTATTTAGAAAAAGGAAGGAAGAATGAACCGCAAGCTTATCAAACAGGCCTTTCTCAAGACGCTCCCCGTCCTGGCGGGCTATATCGTTCTGGGAATCGGTTTCGGAATACTGTTGAGAAACGCGGGATACGGTGTCCTGTGGGCCTTTGCCATGAGCGCCTTTATCTACGCAGGATCCATGCAGTACGTGGGAGTGAGTCTGCTCACAGGAGGAGCCTCGGTCATTACCACAGCCCTGACGACGATCATGGTGAACGCACGCCATCTTTTTTACAGTATTTCCATGGTCGACCGCTACAAGGACGCCGGGAAGTACCGCCCTTATCTGATCTTCGCCCTCACTGACGAAACTTATTCTCTTTTGAGTGACGGGCATGCTCCCTCTGAGGGGGATCCCAGCCTCTACCGTTTCCTTGTCTCTCTCTTCAACCAAAGCTACTGGGTGACCGGCAGCGTTCTGGGCAGCCTGATCGGTGCGGTACTGCCCTTTTCCACCAAGGGAATCGAGTTTTCCATGACAGCGCTTTTCATCGCCTCTTTCACTGAGCAGTGGCTCTGTACACACGACCACGTTCCCGCCCTGACAGGTCTCCTGAGCACTCTTGTTTGTCTCCTGGTCCTGGGCCCCGGCAGGTTCCTGATTCCCGCCATGCTGCTCATCACCCTCGTGCTGACGCTGCTCCGCGGCAGAGAGGAGGCAGTTACATGAAGGAAATAACTCTGATCGCGGTCATGTCTGCCGTGACTATTCTGCTGCGCTTCCTTCCCTTTCTGGTCATCCGCGGGAAGACGCCTCCCTATATCGCCTATCTGGGGAAAGTACTTCCCCCCGCTATTATAGGCATGCTTGTAATCTATTGTCTCAAAGACGTGAACTGTCTTTCCGCTCCTTACGGGCTTCCCGAACTGGCGGCGTCAGCCTGTGTGGTCATACTGCAGGTATTGCGGCGGAACTCCCTACTCAGCATTCTGGCGGGAACGATCCTGTATATGCTGCTGACCTGAAATGCAGTCCCGCGGCGGATTCCTGAGCAAAATGCTGCTGACCTGAAATACCGATAATCAAAATCCCGCCCCGCTGAGGTTTTAGCCTCGGCGGAGCGGGATTTTATGTTTACCTGATTATTCTTATTATGATGTAAAGGTCAAAAACCAGGAAAAGGCTCTGAGTCTCGTCAATATGCACATACAACCGCAGGACCATTGCGCAGCTCCGAAGGAGATGTTGCGTGCCTGGTACTTGGGCGCTGGAGGTGTTTGTGCATATTGACGAGACGGATTATCTTTAACCACCTTTTGACCCCGACATCTTATTATTCTTATTGTCCTTTTTGTTTTTCTGATCGAAACAGCGCGTACCCCCCGTCGGCCATGGTTATCCGCATGTACATCAGAGTTGGAATGCCTTCTGAAAGGCGGACAGGTTTGTATTCTTCTCGTTATTTTTCTTAATCGCGAAGACTGTTTTTTTGAAAAATCTGCCATAGCCCCTGTCCACAAGAAGATCCCGGAAAACACCAGCCACCAGGTCCGGAGGGTTATTGAAAGCGCCGCATCCGAAGGCGCCCAGAACAAGGATATCCACGTCTCTGGCAGCTGCCACTTCGAGGATATTCCGGATTCTGTTGCGGAAGACTTCTTCCAGTTTCTCCATGGAAACGGGCTTCCTTTTATCGGGATCGTAATAGGGTGCCGCGCAGGTCAGCACATCCACTGCAAACCACTGATCCATATACTGCGGGATGACGTCATCCGTTTTAAAAACAGTCACCCCGGGGGAATAGATCACAGCGTCCGTGCCCATATCGCCTGTATTCCTGCTATTCCATTTATAGTAATTTTTCAGCAGATACGGGATGGTCAGGGCGGCGTAAAGGCTGCTGCTGCGGCACAGGCATTCCTCCTGCGCCATTGCGCCGTTCGTCACTCCTCCGCCCGGACTGTAGGCGTTTGCGAAATTGAGCACAGCGACCCGGTCGGGTCCGCCCGCATAGGCCTGAGCACAGTGAAAAGATGTATCTTCGATGACCTCGATTACAGGAATTACTGTTTTTACTGTGGGATTCATGGCCTCATAGCCGCCCAGATAAAGAAGTGTTCCCGCCCGTGTTTTCAGGGTCTGATCGCGGAGGTCTTCATTTGTCCGAATCATCCGTTGTGTGTCTTTAAAGGACTCGATCAGTCCTGCCCTGTTCATCATCGTATTTCACAGTCTCCTTTCTGTGTTCATGTTTATAGTTCACTCTTTCCGACCATGCCGCTCGTCAGAGCGGCAGCCTTCACCGTTTTCGCGCAGGCGAAAACGGTGAAGGATTACAGGATGTTTGCAGCCGCCTCGCGGCACAAACATCCAGCGTGAAAAATAATGCATCGGCATTTTTTTTCACTCTTCTTCCGGGCAGGCAACGGACAGGTCCGGATGCTGCTTCATCCAGTTGTTGAGCAGATTTATCTCCGGTCCGTCTCCGCAGGAGCATTGCTCCTGATAACCATCCCCGCTCACCCAGAACCACTCCTGCATGGTATCTGAAACAGAAGCCCGTATGACGTTTTCTCCTTCGATGCCGGGTCCGGAGACCTGAGCAAAAACATACTCAATAGTGTTGTCTTCATCCTCATTCAGAGCGACCCACTCTGCTTCCCATACAAAGCGGCCGCTCTCATCCTCACTGAAAGAGGGAAGGATCTCACAAAGTACCGGGCAGCGCTGGTCCTTGTTCCAGTAAAATGCCAATGCGCCCTGTATCGATGTGTCATCATAGAGAATCCCCATCAGAAAACTGCCCTGGAGAATCCTTCTGTGGAGGCTGACTCCCGGGAGCAGCGAGAGATTTCCATAGATGCATTCCGGACCGGCTGCAGGATTTTTCCGGTTCTTTTTGGGCTTTTTCTTCCGAATCATGATCTTCCTGAAAGGATCGTATCTTCTGTCTGTTTTCAGAGTGATCTCATAAACGCCGGGAAGCCTGACCAGATCGTCCGGCTCCCCTTGAGCCGGGCGGCGAAGCAGCTGATCGATCAATACCCGCCGGACTTTCTTCCATCCGGCCGGAAATTCCGCCCTGACCAGTTCCGTACCCGAAAAAGCATAGTCGCCGATCATGTCCCTTCCGACAGATTCCGGTATGGTGACATATTTCAGATGAGAAGAGGAAAAAGCGTAGTCCCTGACCGAAGTCACAGTATCCGGAATAGCGACAGTCTCCGCATCCACAGAGGCAAAGGCAAACTTGTTGATGATGCCAGCCTCAGGCGGGAGCTCCAGATGACTGTCATCGGAGAAACACGCGTACAGGATTCCCCCGCGGATGTAATATTTCCCCCACCTGTTCAGGGCCCAGGGCGTTCTGTAAAAAGAACCGACACCAAATCGCAGCTCTTCCTGATCCCCTATGCTGTCCACAAGCTCATAAATATGACAGAAGCGGACGTTCTCAGGAACCACCACCTGGTCCAGAAGAACACAGCCGGCAAAGGCATACGCGCCGATGCGGCACAGAGTCTCGGGAAGGGTGATTTTTTTCAGATTCCGACAGCCGGCGAAAGCCCGGATCCCGATCTCATCGACACCCTCCCTGATCACGAGCTCCCGGATCAGTTCCTTTTTGTCCTCCCAGGGCGGAGCGGGATTTCTGCCGCAGGAGAAGTCAGGAACCTTGCCGAGCCCGGAGATCACGAGAACTCCGTCTCTGCCCAAATGCCAGGCAAGATTCTCTTTGCTTCCCGGGAATTGACCGGACTCAATGAAATCAGATTCCATCTCATGGTCTGCCATCACTTCTGCTGCCATTCTTGTCATTTTGTCATCTCCGTCGTGCATCATTCGAACAATCCTCCTTCCGGGATCATGAATCCCATACAGTGAATCATCTGACTATAGCTGCCCTGAACTTTGCTCCGCCTCCTTTCTGTCAAGGATGATGTCGTGGTTAAAATAAATCTTGTCGCGTTAATATTTCCGGAAAGGTTATTCCTGGAAATAGCAGGCTGCTGATCATATATCGGCAAAGAGACTGCCGCTGATCACGGGTTCTCTTTTCTACAAATCAGACCGCTGTCTGACTGCCTGACCTGTCGGCATTTTTTTTAATTATTCAATTGTCAAGGCGTAATCACATCTCTGTGCCCTGCGGAAGCCGCGGGAGGTAATAGTACCACATGATCTGTCGGTTTTTTTTAATTATTCAATTGTCAGGGTATTATCTGTTTCCAGTACCCTGCAGAAGCCGCAAGGGTAATTTTATTTACGCAAAAAACTGAACAGTAGTTACATTTTTGGAAAAAACATTACTCAGGACTCTCTCGCAAGTCCTGCTCCCCGCAAACGGGCCGGCACGGCAGTCGAATCAGTTCATCGGCAGTTCGCAGACGATTCACGGGCGGGCACAAAAGCCAGCGGCAAAGCGGCAAAGGCGTATCAGACTTTCCGCAGGTCACCTCTGCAGAAGCTGCTCCGCCGGTCCCCCCTGCAGAAGCTGCTCCGCTGGTCCCACCTGCAGAAGCTGCTCCGCCGGTCATCCCTGCAGAAGCGTTCAGAAGCCGCCGGTCATCCCTGCAGAAGCTGTTGACAAAACATCAGCAGAAGCGTAAAATGTACATTTGCTGCAACATGTTGATAAATCAACAATACTTAGGCCGGCCATCCGCTTTTTTTGCGAAAGTACAGACCGAAAGCAACCTGTGCACCAACGCGCTCCGGATGTTTTTTGCGGCGGAACAGCCCAGGCATCCTGTGATCGCACAGGTACTGCTCCGGCTGGCGGCATGGTAGGAAAGAGTGACAGAATATGACCCCCTTTAAAGCAATGTATTGCAGAACTTTTCAAAAAGCATTTCGGACGGCGCTTCCTGTGCTTCCTTATCGGAAACCGGAGATTTTACATGATATAAAGGAAATCCCTGACGTCCTGCAGGAAAAAACCTGCAGTGCGGTTCTGTTGGTGACGGATAAGAGCATCCGGGAGCACGGTCTGACAGAACGTCTGGAAAAGGCTCTTGCCAAAGCGCATATCAGCTGTCCGGTATTTGAAACGGTCGTAAATCCCACAACCGATGTCATAGAAAAGGCAGTTGATCTGTACAGACAGAATCATTGCAGCGCCCTGATCGGATTCGGAGGGGGTTCCTCCATCGATACAGCCAAGGCTGTGGGCGCCTGCATCGCGAACCCCGGCAGGACTCTGGCCCAGATGAGCGGAATCCTCAAAGTCAGGAGACAGCTCCCGCCTCTCTTTGCAGTTCCCACAACGGCGGGCACCGGAAGCGAGACTACCCTTGCAGCGGTGGTGACAGATTCGAAGACACGTCACAAATATCCCGTCAATGATTTTCCCCTGATCCCTCACTACGCAGTGCTGGATCCGGAAGTCACGGTCTCTCTCCCTCCCCGCATGACTGCAACAACAGGAATGGATGCGCTGACTCATGCAGTGGAGGCTTATATCGGAGGTTCCACTACGGCGGAGACACGCCGGGAGGCAAGGGCTGCTGTACGTCTTATTTTCCGGTATATTGAACAGGCGTGGCGAAACGGAGAAGACCGGACGGCAAGAAAACAAATGCTCCTGGCTTCTTTCATGGCGGGAGATGCTTTTTCCAAGTCCTATGTCGGCTATGTCCACGCCGTGGCCCATTCCCTTGGCGGCATGTATAATACACCTCACGGACTGGCAAATGCCGTGCTGCTTCCCCATGTTCTGGAGGCCTACGGGGAGTCCGTATATCAGAAGCTCTATGAACTTTCCATCGCAGCGGGGATTGCCGCAGAGGGCGATGATCCGGAGAGAGCGGCAAAGAAATTCATCAGGGCAGTCCGCAGGCTTAACCGCACCATGGGAATCCCGGAAACACTTCCGGAGATCAGAAAAAAAGATATTCCTGCCCTGGCAAAACTGGCTGACGCGGAGGCAAATCCCCTCTACCCTGTGCCCGTCCTGTGGGATGCGGCGGAATTGCAGCGCTTCTATTATGCTGTCATGGAAAGAAAGAAACATAACTGGCACAGAAAGGCAGCGGGATGAGAGAGAAAGACATTCAGAGAGCACTGGAAAAGCAGCGGGCATATTTCAGGAGCGGCAGAACTCTGCCTGTCGAAGGCAGGCTCCGCGCCCTGCGAAAGCTCCGCGCCTACATCATGAGATATGAAAAAAAGCTGTATGCTGCCCTGAAAAAGGACCTTGGGAAAAGCTCTTCGGAAAGCTATATGTGCGAGATTGGAATGACACTGGCCGAGATCACGTTTATGGAAAAACACCTGCGGGGACTTGCCAGGATCCGCACTGTTGCTACGCCCATCGCCCAGTTCGCCTCCCACAGCTTTGTCAAGCCATCTCCCTACGGAAACGTTCTGATCATAAGCCCCTGGAACTATCCCTTCCTGCTGACCGTTGAACCGCTTGTGGACGCTATCGCCGCGGGTAATACAGCTGTTGTCAAGCCAAGCGCCTACAGTCCCGCGACATCCGCTGCCATGAAGCAGCTGCTCGAAGACTGCTTTGAGCCGGAACTGGTCACTGTGGTCACCGGCGGACGCGAGGAAAACCAGGCTCTGCTGGATCAGAAATTCGACCTGATCTTCTTTACCGGAAGTCAGACAGTCGGGAAAACTGTTCTGGAAAAGGCGGCGGCGCATCTGACTCCTTCCATTCTGGAACTGGGCGGAAAGAGTCCCTGTATTGTCGACCGGACCGCAAAGATTCCCCTTGCCGCAAAACGTATCGTCTGGGGAAAATACCTCAACTGCGGCCAGACCTGCGTGGCTCCGGACTATATTCTCTGTGATGCCCGCATCAAGGACAGACTCATCGCCGAGATCAAAAAGCAGATTGAAAAACAGTTCGGCATTGCTCCCCTGGGAAATACTGATTACGGAAAAATCATCAACCGCAAGCACTTCGACAGACTCTGCGCCCTTCTGGACGGGGAAAAGGAAAAGATTGTCTGCGGCGGCGATACGGATGAAAAGCGCCTGATGATCAGCCCTACTGTCATAGACCATGTGACCTGGGATGACCCGGTCATGCAGCAGGAAATCTTCGGGCCGATCCTGCCTGTCCTGACCTACAGCTCTCCCGCGGAAATCCCCGCACTGCTTGCCGATCATCCAAAGCCCCTGGCTTTCTATGTCTTTTCGGAAGACAAGTCCCGGATCCGCAGGCTCATTTCCTCCTGCTCTTTCGGCGGCGGCTGCGTGAATGACACTGTCATCCATCTGGCGACCTCCGGCATGGGCTTCGGCGGCGTCGGCGAGAGCGGCATGGGTGCCTACCACGGAAAGGCAGGATTTGAAGCTTTTTCCCATCAGAAGAGCATCGTCGACAAGAAAACCTGGATCGACATGCCCATGCGTTACCAGCCCTTTACAAAAATCCATGACAAAATGATAAGCATGTTTCTGCACTAATATGCAGTACAATGATCCTGCGCCGGATAATATCTGTTTCTGAAAAATACCTGTTCCGGGAAATACCTGTTTCTGAAAAATACCTGTTCCGGAAAAACCTGTTTCTGAAAAATACCTGTTCCGGGAAAATATTCATGCACTAAAAAACGGGGTGCTGCATTAGCTGAAAAGATCAGCCAGGCAGCCCCCTTATAATCGCTCTTTTGAGAGGACGGGATGCCAGCAATCGCTGCCATCCCGCCTTTTTTCAGGGTCAGCTGTAAAAGTAAATTCCATCTGGATCAGATTTTTTACGCTTGCCATGAGGAATAGCAGGAGGGCAAAGCGGCAGCCGGGCGGAAAAACTTGTGGCCATGGGCGAGCGCCCGCAAACATGTATGAATAAACTACGCGCTGCTCCGCTCTTGCGAGCTCTCGCTCTGCATGCCTGCACCCCTTCCCTATTTTTTTAGCAACATGGAAACAATCCGCCGAAAAATCCGCGAACGGCATCACCGCCCGTGGCTTCACGAGACTTATTAGCCCCTCAGGATAATGTATATGTGCATTTACAATATTTATACAATATTTCCGAGCTCAATCCATCGTATCAAATTCTCTTTTCACGGTTGATCCATAACGAATAAATAATTTAACATCATAAGTCGTTAAGTTATCTGTACAGACCCACCTGAAACTCGAGGTGTTTTTCGCGGTTTTTCCGCGAAAACCCGAGTTGTATGGCGCGAACACACTCGCAGAGTGTGTTGCGCACGCAAAGCGTATTGGAATCGCCGCGCGCAACGTTACATGTACACGCCCTCCGAGGGGGCGTGTACTGTAACGTCGTTAAGGGTGATAAGTGGCCGCATAGTCCGATTCTATTTGACAGAAGTGATTATAATTGTATATAATATTTTGCCACTGCTAATATATGAGGGGAATGGAATATGCGCCGGTCTGACCCGCGCAGCCCCATTATCATCCAGCTGCCTCTCTATCTCACCTCATTCTCCGGATAGACTATAAGCGCAGCCCGTTACAATCTCTGGGAGGAAATCATGGAAGAAAAGAAAAATATCCTGACTTATGAAGGTCTCAAAAAATACGAAGACGAACTGCATGAACTGAAAGTAGTCAAAAGAAAAGAAGTCGCCCAGAAAATAAAAGAAGCCCGCGAGCAGGGCGACCTGTCCGAGAACGCTGAGTACGATGCCGCCAAAGATGAGCAGCGAGACATCGAGACCAGGATCGAGGAGCTGGAAAAGATTCTCAAAAACGTTGAAGTCGTCGCTGAGGAAGACGTCACTTCCGACCGGATCAATATCGGCTGTACCGTCCGCATCCAGGATGTCGAAGAAGGATTTGAGGAGGAATACAGTATAGTCGGATCCACAGAAGCCAACAGCCTGGAGAACAAGATTTCCAATGAATCCCCCGTCGGCAAATCCCTGATCGGAGCTGCTGTCGGCGATGAGGTCGCTGTCATGACTCCCGCAGGCGAATTCAAATATAAAGTTCTGGAGATCCGCAAGACAAACCAGGGCTGAATCAGTTAAAGCCGCCTCTGAAAACGAAAGAAACCAGAACCGGGTCAGCTGGAGCCGCCCCGGAAAACGATAGAAAACAGAACCTATATTATAAAGGAGCAACACTCAATGGGAGAGAACAATCTGCAGGAAAAGAACAAGCAGAAAAATCAGCAGAAGAATCAGCAGAAGACACAGGATGTATCCCAGCTGCAGAAGGTCCGCCGCGACAAGCTGGCGGAACTCCAGGCTACCGGAAACGATCCCTTTGTCATCGTCAAATACGACCAGACCCACCACAGTGCGCAGATCCGCGAGTATTTTGAGGATCTCGAGGGCAGGGACGTCTCCATCGCGGGCCGAATGATGTTCAAGCGCGTCATGGGCAAGGCCTCTTTCTGCAATATCCAGGACAGAGACGGCCGCATCCAGGTTTACGTCGCCCGCGACGAGATAGGCGAGGATGCCTACAAGGGATTTAAAAAGATGGACATCGGCGACATCATCGGTGTCAAGGGCTTTGTCTTCAAGACCAAGACCGGCGAGATCTCCGTCCACGCCAAAGAGCTCACTCTTCTGGCCAAGTCCCTGTCTCCCCTGCCGGAGAAGTTCCACGGCCTGCAGGACACCGACATGCGCTATCGCCAGCGCTACGTCGATCTCATCATGAACGACACTTCCCGCGATGTTTTCATCAAGCGTTCAAAGATCATCGCCGGAATCCGCCGCTTCCTGGCAGAGCGCGACTTCATGGAGGTTGAGACCCCCATGCTGGTCTCCAACGCCGGCGGCGCGGCAGCCCGTCCCTTCGAGACCCACTTCAACGCTCTGGACGAGGACTTCAAGCTCCGCATTTCCCTGGAGCTCTACCTCAAGCGCCTGATCATCGGCGGCCTCGAGCGCGTCTACGAGATCGGCCGTGTCTTCCGCAACGAGGGTCTTGATACCCGCCATAATCCCGAGTTTACCCTCATGGAGCTCTATCAGGCTTACACCGATTATCACGGCATGATGGACCTGACTGAGGATATGTACCGCTTCCTGGCTAAGGAAGTCTGCGGATCCACAACCATCACCTACAACGGCACCGAGATCGACCTGGGCAAGCCCTTCCGCCGTCTGACCATGGTCGATGCCATCAAGGAAGAGACCGGCATCGACTTCGACCAGGTCGCGACCGATGAAGAGGCCAAGAAACTGGCCGACGAGCGCCACATCGAGTATGAGGACCGCCACAAGAAGGGCGACATCGTCAACCTCTTCTTTGACGAGTTCTGCGAAGACAAGATGATCCAGCCCACCTTCATCATGGACCATCCCATCGAGATCAGCCCTCTGACAAAGAAAAAGCCCGGCGACCCCACCAAGGTCGAGCGCTTCGAGCTCTATATCAACGGCTGGGAGATGTGCAACGCCTACTCCGAGCTCAACGATCCCATCGACCAGCGCGAGCGCTTCGCGGCCCAGGACGCCCTCTCCGAGCAGGGCGATGAAGAAGCCCAGCACACCGACGAGGACTTCCTCTACGCTATGGAGATTGGAATGCCCCCTACCGGCGGCATCGGCTACGGCATCGACCGTCTGACCATGCTGCTTACCGACAGCGCCGCCATCAGGGACGTCCTGCTCTTCCCGACAATGAAGACCATCAAGGATTGACCGCATAACTACGCGGATTTTACTGTTTATTTATTCTTCAAGTGCAACACAAGTGCAACAATTGGAACGAGTTTGTTGCACCTTCAAAAGCTATAATTGCGAAATTAGGACATTCCTAAAGAGAAATCTTAGGGATGTCCTTTTTTTATTGATACGGTCAGGAACCATCAATCAGGCACCAAGGAGGTGAAAAATGAACAGTAGAACAGCGTCAAGTGCAGCAGGACACATGAATAAGCACATGGGAATGACCTGCCGGAAAGGAGGCCGCCATGATTAAACTGCGCTGGATGGGAACACCAGACGAACTTTTCTGGTTCCGCAAGCATCTGGAGGAGGATCAGAATCTCCGTCTCGAGAACGTCTCCCGCATTCTCCCGATCCGGACATCGAACCGGCACTTCAGGATGATGGGGGAGGTCTGTATTGCAGACCCTTCAGACGGCACCGGCGGCAGCGAACAGGAAATCAAGGGAAAAGCATAAAGGACAGGTGAGAACATGTGCAGAATCATTTCAATCGTAAATATGAAAGGCGGAGTGGGCAAGACCACCACAGCTGTAAATCTCGGGATTGGACTCGCAAAGCAGGGACAAAGAGTCCTGCTCCTGGACTGTGACAGTCAGGGAAGCCTGACGGCAAGCCTCGGATTCAGGAAGCCGTCCCTGCTTGAGCCCTCAATCGCCACAGTCATGGCATCTATTATCGAGGAGGATGAGGTCCAAGATCCCATCCTCCACCACCGGGAAGGTGTGGATCTGGTTCCAGTCAATGAAACACTCAAAGGTGTGGAGCTGACCCTCGTCAATGTCATGAGCAGGGAGTTGATCCTGAAGGAGTACGTATCCGGGCTGCGTCCAGACTATGACTACATCATTCTCGATTGCGCCCCATCTCTGGGACTGATGACGATCAATGCCCTTGCCTGTGCGGACAGCGTACTCATTCCCGTCCAGGCGGCAAAGCTCGCCCTAGACGGGCTTCAGGAGCTGATTCGGACGATTGGCAAGATCCGCAGGCAGATCAACCCGGACCTTACCATTGAAGGGGTTCTCATAACCATGGTCAACCCACGGACAAAGTACGCGCGTGAGACAATGGAAATGCTTCGGAACAGCTATGGGGACAAGATCCATATTTTCCGGAAATTCATCCCTTATACGGTCCGGCTGGAGGAGACGCCGGCGGAAGGCGTCAGCATCTACAGACACGACGCAAACGGCAAGGCCGCAGCAGCCTATCTGGAACTTACGAAGGAGGTGCTCGACAATGAAAAATAAGGAAAGCAGCGCTTCCAAGATCGTTCTGGACAGCTTCGAAAGTCTTTTCGGAGATCAGGAAGACATGGGAAAGGAAGACCGCGTAAGGATGATCCCATTGTCAGAACTCTATGAGTTCGCAGGCCATCCGTTCCGGGTTTTGGACGATGAAAAAATGCAGGAAACCGTGGAGAGCATTAAAAAGTACGGCGTCCTCGTCCCCGGTATTGCCCGTAAGCGTCCTCAGGACAGCGGAGGCGGTTATGAGATCATCTCCGGCCACCGCCGCAGGCGTGCCTGCGAACTGGCAGGGCTTACGGAAATGCCCATGTTTGTCCGCGATTATTCAAATGATGAAGCAGTCGTCGTCATGGTGGATTCCAACATCCAGCGGGAAGACATCCTTCCTAGTGAAAAGGCCAGGGCATACCGAATGAAATATGATGCCTTAAAGCACCAGGGAGCACGGGGGAAGAAGAATACAGCGGATGCAGTCGGGGAAGCCGCCGGCGACAGCGGCACCACGGTCAAGCGCTACATTCGACTTTCATATCTCAGGGACAGCCTGCTCAGACAGGTCGACACAGGAAAGATCACTGTTGTCTGCGGAGAACAGCTCTCCTATCTTCCTGAAAATGAGCAGATGCTCCTTGAGAAAACGATTGAGACGATCCTGCTGTACCCGAACAAAAAACAGGCGGATCAGCTGCGTGAGAACAGCGCAGCCGGGACGCTGGATGAACAAAAGATCTTTGAAATTCTGATGGATAGGAAAAAGGCAGAAACAGGTATAGCGATACCTTACAGGCGGATCATGGAATTCTTCCCGCCTGAAACTGAGAAAAGGGAAATAGAGGAGATTATCCTCGGGCTCCTGAAAGATTGGAAATCTAAGCAGGAAGGAGGTGCATGAGCATGCTGCAACCATCTGGTTTTGAATACTTTTACGGGCAGCAGGCAGAAAGCTATACCTTTTACCGTATTCCAAAAGTCATGTTCACCGAAGAACGTTTCAAAGGCTTATCCTGTGAGGCGAAAGTCCTGTATGGACTCATGCTCGACAGGATGTCTCTGTCAACGAAAAATGAGTGGCTGGACGAGGAAGGCAAAGTCTATATCGTGTTTCCGCTCAGCGACATTCGTGAACTGATACAGTGCAGCAAACAGACTGCAGTGAACCTTGTTCATGAACTTGACACCGAACAGGGGATTGGCCTGATTGAAAAGAGCCGCCCCGGGTTGGGAAAAGCAAATGTTTTTTACGTAAAAAACTTTATGGCTCCGATTGAAAGAGAACGTAATAATGATATAGAAAATACGTTAAACAGCACAGAAGAGCCACGAAAGCCTGATTCTACAAAGAAGTCTAAAAATTGGACTTCAGGAGGTCAAGAAATTAGACCTCAGGAAGTCCAGAAATTAGACCACCAGAAGTCTAAAAACTGGACTTCAGGAAGTCTAGAAATTAGACCACCAGAAGTCCAGAAATTAGACCACCAGAAGTCTAAAAATTGGACTTCAGGAAGTCCAGAAAACAGACTTCAGGAAGTCCAGAAATTAGACCCTAATAAGACTGAATATAACAAGACTGAAAAGAGTGAGACTCAATCTATCAATCAATCCGGGGATACTGCTGTACCCGGTGTATTTGTGCCGCCTACAGAGACGGATGTGATTGATGGGATCCGCAACTATGTGCGGGAAAGGGTTGATTATCAAAGCTTCCAGGGAGAGGATGAGGACGCCAGAGAGGAGGTGGATGAACTCGTAGAGATGATCGTGGATGTCCTGAGAATGCCGGATACAGCTGTACTGAGGATCAACGGGAATGAAATGCCAGCTGTGCTGGTCAAGGAGCACTATTACAAGATCCGCAGGGACCACATTGACTATGTCCGATGGACTATGCGTAATAACTACAGGAAAGTCAATAACATTCGCGCATACATGCTGACAGCCCTGTACAATTCAGTGCTGACAATAGGGCATTACTACCAGGCAGAAGCCAACTATGATGTTTTCGGAGGTGAAGAATGATGACTGAAAAATTCCTGAAGAAAGTATTTCTGCCGCTATGCGGAGCTGCATTGCTTGCATACATCCTTTATCCGTTTTGCACAGAAGAAGGA
>CACYTU010000005.1:0-75014 GCA_902777355.1 uncultured Lachnospiraceae bacterium
GACAACTCAATTTTACCATGAACCAGTGAGGAGTTGTTTTATATTGTAACCAAAAGAATGCCGTATTTATGCGGTTTCTTGCGTTTCGCAAACGCCTAAAAAGGATTAATATTAAAAGGAGGAAAATCAGGGAGGAAGACCATGAGCAATCAGAATATATGGGTATTTTTTGAACTGTCTGACGGCCGGCCCAAGAAAGTCTGCCTTGAAATGATGCAGAAAGCAAAGGCGCTCGCAGAGGGTTGCTCCGGGAAGGCTGCAGCCGTGATCATTGATCCTGAACCTGAGGAAGCCTGCAAAGCTGCCTTTGAAAACGGCGCTGATCAGGTCCTGATCGTGCGGCAGAAGTTTTTCTTCGAGAGCGCGGCCTATATTCTTGAAAAACTGGCGGAAAAATACAGCCCGACAATCATCTTGATCGGAGCTACGACAGAAGGCCGGGATCTTGCGGCATCCGCCAGTGCCCGTCTCCATTGCGGAATTGCCAGTGAATGTACCGACGTGGTTATCACAGGAAGCGGTGTTTTCTGGATCCGCCCGTCCTACGACGGAAGACTGAACACCAATATCGGTATTGAAGAATCTCCAATGATCGGGACCTTCAAACCGGGCATCTTTAAGCTGGAAGATCCTTCAGCCGGCAGAAGCGGCGAAACGATCGAGGAAGCGATCGAGGTTCCCGCCGGCGTACTGCTCACACAGCTTCTTGGCTTCACGCCGGATGATGAGCTGACAAAGGCCAATATCGAGGACGCGGAGATCATCGTAGCCGGCGGCCGCGGCGTCGGAAGCAGGGAAGGATTCGGTCAGCTGTATGAGCTTGCAGCTGCCCTTGGCGGAAGCGTCGGCGCAAGCCGGGCTGCTGTCGATGAGGGCTGGATCGCGAAGGACTACCAGATCGGCATTACCGGCAAGACGGTCTCGCCCAGACTTTATATAGGTTTTGGAATTTCCGGCGCTCTGCCCCACGTCAACGGAATCAAGGAAGCCGATATCATTGTGGCAGTGAATACAGATCCCAACGCGCCGATTTTCGGTGTTGCCAATTACGGAATTGTCGCTGATCTGAATGTGATCTGCCCTGCCCTGACAAAGAAAGTCAGGGAAATGAAGGGATAACAGCTATCGAAGCGTCGCTGATGACAGCGTATTTAGCCCTTCCCTGACAAGGAAAGTCAGGGAAATCAAAGGATAAAGAATGCGGGATTTGCCTGCAATTCCTGAGAAAAACAAAATAAATAAGGCGGCTGCGAAGAAGATCTTTCTTCTGATCTTTCTTCAAAGTCGCCTTTTCACGCATTTCCGTTTATGATTAATTCATGATTGCCGCATGATCAATCCTGTAATGAAGCCGGCCGCGTTTCAAATATTACAGTCTTCCGGTCAAAAGATCCGGTCAAGGCACAATTCAATTGCTTTCCTTATGCCGGCTTAAACTCATCTTTTCCGGCGCCGCAGAGCGGACACTCCCAATCATCGGGAAGGTCTTCAAATGCTGTGCCGGGAGCAATACCATTTTCTTCATCGCCGACTGCAGGGTCGTAAATGTAACCACATACTTCACATTCGTACTTCATAATATTACCTCCTTTAGAAATAGCTAAACAAAAGACGGCATTTGCCAAATGGCAGACAGCCGGTCTTGTCTGATTCAATTATATCACCCTGTCGTATGTAAATGAAGATATTGTCAGATGAAATATAGTACATGTCAGCCTGAATGTAACAGCCATGCTGAAAACAATACGTCTTTTGTGCATCACTGTTTCGGTGGGACGCTCCCGCTCCGTGAAAAACGCCTGAATTCAAGACTCGCCCGCGAGTCTTGCGCTATGAAGAATAAATCTGTATTTTCCGCATATCCTCTCTTATCTGTGCTTTTTGTTTTATTTTTCTTTTTTATACATACGTTGAGCGTTCTGTTTCAATTATGTTATAATCTTGAAATGTCAGGGAATTGACAGCCGGTTTGAATGATTCTGATCAATCTCATCCCTGTGGCCATATTTTCATTACTAAAAGCTTGTCTCACCGTATACCGCTCTCTTCATCCGAAGACGCCAGACAGTATACAGTCTTATTTTTCAGGATACAGACAGAAAGGAAAATGACATGAATAAGTACAGAGATTACGACAACTACCTGAAAGAATATCCGGATCAGAATGGCTATTTCGGAGAATATGGAGGAAACTATCTGGATAACCCCGAGCTGATCAATGCTTTCAATGAGTATGCGGAAGCCTATAACACAATCGCGCAGTCCGCTCAGTTTATCGCTGAGCTGCGCCGCATCCGCAGAGACTTCCAGGGACGCCCCACACCGGTCTACCACTGCCAGAATCTGTCAAATCTTCTGGGAAGGACACAGATTTATCTCAAGCGCGAAGATCTCAACCACACCGGCGCCCACAAGCTCAACCACTGTATGGGCGAGGGTCTGCTGGCCAAATATATGGGGAAAAAGAAACTGATCGCCGAGACCGGCGCCGGACAGCACGGCGTGGCCCTGGCTACTGCAGCAGCCTACTTCGGGCTCGAGTGCGACATCTATATGGGTGAGGTGGATATAGCCAAGCAGGCACCCAATGTCACAAGGATGAAGCTGCTGGGCGCCAATGTCATCCCTGTCAGCTTCGGTCTTAAAACTCTGAAAGAGGCAGTTGACGCCGCTTTCACAGCCTATTCCAGAGAATATAAAGACGCGGTCTACTGCATCGGAACGGCTGCGGGTCCCCATCCCTTCCCGCTGATGGTCCGCGACTTCCAGTACTGTATCGGTGAGGAGGCCAGAGAGCAGTTCAAGGCTCAGACAGGCCACCTTCCGGATCAGGTCGCGGCCTGCGTGGGCGGCGGTTCCAACTCTATCGGAATGTTCACACCTTTCCTGGCGGATCCCGTCGAGCTGGTCGGCGTAGAGCCCCTGGGACGCGGTCCCAAACTTGGCGATAATGCCGCTTCCATCTCCTATGGAGTCGAAGGCGTCATGCACGGCTTCAAGAGCATCATGCTGGCCGATGAAAACGGCGAGCCCGCACCTGTTTATTCCAACGCCAGCGGACTGGATTACCCCGCGGCAGGTCCCGAGCACGCCCTCCTGCACAAGATGGATCGTGTCAAATACACAACCATCGATGATGACGAGGCGATTGAGGCTCTCTTCATGCTCTCACGTCATGAGGGAATCATTCCCGCGATCGAGAGCTCCCACGCCCTGGCCTACGCCATCAAGGTCGCAAGAACAGGCGTCACCGGCTCCATTCTGGTCAATCTCTCCGGCCGCGGAGACAAGGATCTGGATTTTGTGGTCGAAAACTATGGCTATGGCGATGATTTCCTGGCGAAGATGGCTGCCAGGCGTTCCTGACGTCACCAGAGCTTTACTGACGGCCCCCGCACGTTTCTGATTTCATAAGAGCTTTACTGACGGCTTCCGCGCGTTTCTGATTTCATCAAAGCTTTACTGACGGCTCCCGCGCGTTTCTGATGGAACCCAGCGGTTTCAGATTGCGATTTCATGATCCGCCATTTTAATATGTCAGCTTCATTCACAGGAGAGCAGAAAATGAACGAACGTTTTTTTGATCTCAAAAAAGACCGTCAGGACCGTATTATCAACGGAGCCCTGAAGGTTATCACCGAAAACGGTTACCGCCATGCAAGCACTGATGAAATGGTCTCTGCCGCTTCCATCAGCAAAGGTCTGCTCTTCCATTATTTTAAAAGCAAAAAAGGAGTCTATCAGTTTCTCTACGAGTACAGCACCAGATACACCATGATTGAGCTTCGTGAGTCCAGGCGCAAAGCCGGATGTGACTTTTTCGAGATGCACAGGCTCCTAATGAAGGCAGACGCCGCTGTGCTGCGCAAGTATCCCTGTATGCCTCTTTTCCTTGACCGGGCGGACCGGGAAGCCAATGCCGTCGGTATCGAGTTTCCCCCGGATCTTGCGGGATCCGTGTACAAACTGCGCAGCGAGCTTCTGGCCGGCGCCCAGCGCCCTCCCTTCCTCACTGAAAAGGACACAGCCCGGATTTCTCTCATTCTCTTCTATGCCAGAAACGGAATCATGCGCGATCTCCTGCTCAAAGGGAGCGGCATCCCGGATCAGGATAATAAGACCGGAACTGATAAAGATCCAGCTGACGGAGCTGTCCAGGGTACTTCAGAAGGGATCCCGGATGCCCTTCCGGCGGTCTTCAAAGACTATAAAGAAGAGGCCGGAGATTCTCCTCTTCCTCTTCACGAGGAATATATTCAAAAATATACAGGCTGTCTGCAGATGATGCGGAGGCTGAATATGTAAAAACATGTAAAAACATACAAAAAGATGTAAAAAGAAGCCACGCCCGGCATGAGTGATCTGATTGAGAACTCACCTTCGGACGTGGCTTTTTCTTTATTTCACATATCATCCGGAATATTCCATGCCTTTGACAGGATTTTCACACCCTCGCGGATCTGGTCCGGGGAGAGCGCGCCGAATCCCAGAAGGAGCGCAGGATATACATGTTTTTCATTTTGGACGGGTACTGCCGGGCCCGGTTCTGCCTCCCGGTCTTCCAGGCCGCACAGTTCCTGACGGGGCAGCAGAAAATCGGAGACACAGTAGACCCGGACACCGGCTCTGAGCGCTCTTTCTGCCAGTATGTGCTCGACTTTCGAGGCGTCTGCCGCGGACAAAGATTCAGGCAAGGCTACGGGCAGGCTTTCGAACCGACTTTCAGGCAAAGCTTCGGGCAGGTTTTCAGGCAAGGCTTCGGGCAGGCTTTCAGGCAAGGCTTCGGGCAGGCTTCCAGGCAAGGCCCCGGGAAAGCTTTCGGACCGGCTTTCTGGCTGTGCCGGAGGCAGGGAAACTGCGGAATCCCTCTCCCGCTCAAATCTTTCCCTAATCAGGTAATCCTTTCTGCACTGCAGCACCAGGTGAAGCCCTGTGCCCGTTCCGCGCACGGAAAACCACTTGCGGAAGGGAACCAGGCAGGATACAAGTTCATCGTGCCGCATCCGGTAGAGGCTCCTCATGCGGTTCAGGTGCCGCTCGAAGTGTCCCTTGTGCATGAACTCATTCAGGATGCGCTGGTCGATCCTGGACACTGTGGATGACAAAAACCAGCACCTGTCCCGGTACCTGTTTAGCAGTTCCTGAGGCAGAATCATATAGCTGACCCGGATCGCGGGTGCGATCGCCTTGGAAAAAGTCCCGATATAAATCACTTTGCCCGCAGTATCCAGAGACTGCAGAGCGGGGATCGGCTTTCCCCTGTAACGAAATTCGGAATCGTAATCGTCCTCTATGATATATCTGTCCGCTTGCCCGCAGGCCCATCTGAGCAGGGCGGTCCTGCGGGCCACAGGCATGACACAGCCCATGGGAAACTGGTGGGCAGGCATTGTGTAGACCAGATCCGCGCCGGATTCTTCCACCGATTCAGGCAGCATGCCGTCCCTGTCCATCAGCAGAGGACAGATTCTGTAACGGAAAGACAAAAAGATCCTGGCGGCGCGCAGGTAAGTGGGGTCCTCCATCGCCACATTTCTCCCCTCACCCAGTATATGCCTTAGCAGCATGAGCAGGTAGTCATTGCCTGCACCCACTATGACCTGCTCAGGGCGGCAGTGCACACCTCTGGAGAAATGAAGGTAATGGGCTATAGTGGACCTGAGAGAGAGATCTCCGCCGGGCTCGCTGTGGGAAAACATCTCCTGATCCGCCCCCGCCATTACTTCTCTCATGATTCTTTTCCAGGTGCTGTATGGGAAAACCGACATCTCAGTATGGCGCAGGGAAAAATCGATCTGGTCCGGGTTCTGTCCCTTGTCCTCTTTTTGGTCTGCCGCAAAGCCCCCCGTTCTGGCCGCATGTAATGAAAAGAGATCTCTTTCTTCCCGGCTTTTCTGCCCTGAGTCAGGTTCAGCTGTCCCGTAATTCACAGCTTCATCGATGGGATCTTCCAACCGGAGATCAGGTAAATTTTCAATCTCATTCACAAAATAACCGCTGTTCCTGCGGGACCGGATATAGCCCTCAGACAGCAGCTGGCTGTAGGCAAGCTCTGTCGTGCTTCGGGCAACCTGAAGATAGGAGGCAAGCGCCCGGGTCGATGGAAGCCTTTCATCCGCTGCCAGAGACCCGTTCCTGATCTCTCCCCTGATATATTCATAAATCTGTCTGTAGAGAGGAGTACTGCTGTCCGTCTCCAGATGAATATTCAATTCCTGAGCCACGGATACCTCCTTACTTTATGAACTGAGATAAAAGGTCTTCAAAATACTTTTTGCCGGAGCTTGTGCTTCCGGCAAAAAATATAATTACCATATGTTTTTTAAACGCTTTCTCTACTTCCGCAAAGAACCCGGGGATGAATTCGTCTGCCGGGGTTTTGCGTGATGTTTCGAGTTTTTGTGATCACCTTTTAATTATTGTCTGCGCAATGTTTCGAGTTTTTGTGATCACTTTTTAATTATTGTCTGCGCGATGTTTCGAGTTACGAATATCACTTTTTAATCATTTTTTTCCGGGGAGCTTGAAAGAGCTCTTGAGGCCGACAATGCGGTTGAAGACCGGGGCGCCCTCTTTAGAGTCCTTAAAGTCAACACAGAAATAGCCGTTTCTGACGAACTGGAAGCGGTCAAAAGCCTTTGCCTGCGCCAGCTCGGGCTCCACCTTGGCATTGCAGACTGTAAGGGAATGGGGATTGAGGTTGAGATCTCCGTTCTCGTCGTAGACACCCTTTTCCTCATCGATGATATTCTCGTACAGGCGTGCGGTCACGTCCACAGCTGAGTCGGCGTGTACCCAGTGGATGGTGCCTTTGACCTTGCGGCCGGTAAATCCGCTGCCGCTCTTTGTCTCGGGATCATAGGTCACGTGCACGGCAGTGATATTGCCGTCCTCATCCTTGTCGAAGCCCACGCACTTGACGAAATAAGCGTACATCAGCCGCACTTCGTTGCCGGGGAAGAGACGGTAATACTTTCTGGGCGGGACCTCCATAAAGTCGTCGCGCTCGATCCAGAGCTCGCGGCCGAAGGGAATCTCTCTCTTGCCCAGCTCGGGATTTTCCAGGTTATTGTCGGCTTCAAGCATCTCGACCTGTCCCTCGGGATAGTTGTCGATGATGAGCTTGAGGGGATGAAGGACCGCCAGCATGCGCTTGCAGCCGGGCTTGAGGTCCTCGCGGATGCAGTACTCCAGAGCCGCGAAATCAGCGGAGGAGTTGCTCTTGGAAATGCCGCACATGTCGACAAATTTTTTAATGGAGGAAGGTGTATATCCCCTGCGGCGAAGGCCGGAGATCGAGACCAGACGGGGATCGTCCCATCCGTCCACGATCTTCTGCTCGACGAGCTTTTTGATATAGCGCTTGCCGGTGACCTGGTTTGTCAGATACATTTTGGCAAACTCGATCTGTCTGGGGGGATGAGGATACTCAGCCTCTTTTACCACCCAGTCGTAGAGGGGACGGTGGTCCTCGAATTCAAGCGTGCACAGTGAGTGCGTGATTCCCTCGATCGCATCCTCAATGGGATGGGCGAAATCATACATGGGATAGATGCACCATGCATCGCCGGTGTTGTGGTGGGACATATGGGCAACACGGTAAATGATAGGGTCGCGCATGTTGATGTTGGGGCTTGCCATATCGATTTTGGCGCGGAGGGTCTTCTCTCCGTCAGCGAATTCACCGGCCCGCATCTTCTCAAACAGCTCCAGGTTCTCCTCAATACTGCGGTCGCGGTTGGGATCGTTCTTTCCGGGCTCTGTCAGGGTGCCGCGAAACTCGCGCATCTGCTCCGCGGAAAGATCGGAGACATAGGCCTTGCCCTTTTTGATTAGTCTGACCGCGACATCATACATCTCCTGGAAATAATCGGACGCATAAAAGAGCCTGTCCTCATAGTCTGCGCCAAGCCAGTGGACGTCTTCCTTGATCGACTCCACAAATTCGATCTTCTCCTTTGTGGGGTTTGTATCGTCAAAACGGAGATTGAACTTTCCGCCGTATTCCTGAGCCATTCCGTAATTGAGCAGTATGCTCTTGGCGTGGCCGATATGGAGATACCCGTTGGGTTCGGGAGGAAAACGGGTATGCACGCTGTCATAGACGCCCTTCTCAAGGTCGCTGTCGATCTCCTGTTCAATAAAATGACGACTGACTCTCTCTTCTTCCGCCGCGGGTGCCGCGTTTTCCATTGTCTTATCACTCATGCCGAATTATGTCTCCTTCGCTGTATTTTCCGCAGTTTCAACTGCAGTATTTTTAAATATTTCAAGCACTTCCTATACGTGCTTCTGTGTACAGGTCACAGACCTGATTATTCAGATATGTTTTTTGTGCACATTCACAGACCTGTTCTTCCATATATGCCCCGTATACAAAGGTCACAGACCCGATTATTCAGATTTGTTCTTACGGGGCGCAATCACAGGCACCGTGCAAAACCGCTCGCGGCCTTTTTCCCATCAGAGCTGTGTCATCACAAAAATGTCGTAGATGGCCCGGACAGCCGTCTCGAAGTCACGGTTCTGCACACCGATGATGATATTGAGCTCGGAGGAACCCTGGTCAATCATGCTCACGTTTACATGGGCATGCGCCAGAGCTGAGAAAATACGGCCTGCGGTGCCCCGCATGGATTTCATTCCCCTTCCGACAACAGCGATCAGGGCCAGGTCGGATTCGATTTCTACGGAATCCGGCTTTGCCAGGCGGTGAATGGCGGAAACGACCTTCTGCTCCTTCTCTATGAACTCATCTTCATGGACAACGACTGTCATGGTATCGATTCCGGAAGGCATGTGTTCGAAGGAAATCTGGTTATCCTCGAATGCCTGCAGGACCTTTCTGCCGAATCCGATCTCTGAGTTCATCATGTCCTTGGTGATCAGAACCGCGCAGAAATCCTTTCTGCCGGCGATTCCGGTGATGACATAACCGGATTTCTGGGCCGTGCTCTCGACGATCCAGGTACCCGCGTCCTCGGGACAGTTGGTATTTCTGATATTGATCGGGATTCCCTGCCTGCGCACCGGGAAGATCGCCTCCTCGTGAAGGACCGAAGCTCCCATATAAGAGAGCTCGCGCAGCTCACGGTAAGTGATGGTCTCGATCTTGGCGGGATTTTTGATGATGTGGGGATCCGCGACCAGGAAGCCGGAGACATCGGTCCAGTTCTCGTACACATCCGCGTGGCAGGCTCCGGCCACAATGGAACCGGTTATGTCAGATCCTCCCCTTGAGAATGTCTTCACCTTTCCGTCAAAGCCGCGGCCGTAAAAACCGGGCACGACAGCATATTCCACGTCTGCAAGCAGTTTTCTGGTCTCGCGAAGGGTCTTTTTGTCATTCAGGGCTCCCTCGTCATCAAAGAAAACCATGTCGAAGGGATCGACAAACTCAAAGCCCAGGTAGGCTGCCATGATCCTGCCGTTCAGATGCTCTCCCCGTGAAGCCGCGTAATCGACGTCGGGAGTCTCGGTCATATATTTTTCTATTTCATCGAACTGTTCGTCCAGACTGAACCCTTCCAGTTCCAGGCCCTTGATAATCTCATCGAAGCGGTCTTTGATCGTGGACAGGGTTCCGGAGAAATCCTCTCCCGCGATGGCCTCATCCGCCATCTGATAGAGAAGGTCTGTCACTTTGATATCTTCGGGAAAGCGCTTTCCGGGAGCGGAAGGGATCACATATCTTCTATCTTTGTCCGCATGGATAATCGCGCCGACCTTTTTGAACTGTTCCGAATTTGCCAGAGAGCTGCCGCCGAATTTAACTACTTTCATGTTTTACAACCTCAGATTCTGCAGAACCCGCAAGCAGGTCCGCACGTTTAACAAAATTTACCAAAATGAAGTGCGTTTCCGTCGAAGACTTTTGCCCGCGTATCCCACGACTAAAGTCACGGGTATTGCGCGATGAAGAATAAATATTATCCGCAGCACCCCTCTGCGTTTTAACGGAGCACGCCGCGGTCCTCAATCTGTCTGTAACCGATTCCTCTATTATTATTTATTTATTCATTTTTTTCAACAGTAAAACAGACGCCCGATGCTGTTCAGGCGTCTGTTTGTTACTGGTCACACCGTGACCAGTAACAAGGCGTTTTCCATTCCAAATTGGCTTTCTGCCAATGGAAAACGCCCTTGAGCCCAGTCAAAATGACTGCCCCCGCACCAAACAGCTAAGTGTTTGGTGCGGGTGTGACTTGTAACGTCTGTTTTGATTTTAATACAATCACGGCCAGCGGTCTCAGCCCAGTATGCGGATCGAGCTGCGGACATCGGAAAACTGCTTAAGCAGTTCCGCAAAAGCTGCCTCCGCCACCGGAGGGGTCACAAAGGCGAAATCATCTTCCGGCCCGCATCCGGGCGCTGCCTGTTTGCACCCTTCGAACAGATCCAGAGCCTTGTCTTTTTCGGAAGCTGCGACGCGCACGAAGAAGCGGCCGGTTTTACTGCCCGGATCTGAGAGCTCCATAACCTCGTCAGACCAGCGGACAGGTATGTTCTGTCCAATGTTCATGGCGCAGTCCACCATGTCGGATACAACCGCGCTGGCAGTAGGGAACTTGCCCGCTCCACGCCCGTAGAACATGACATTGTCCAGCAGGTTGCCGTGCACGAATACCGCGTTGAAGACGCCTTCCACACCGTGAAGGGGGTGAGACGCAGGGACCATATAGGGAGCAGTGCGGACATAGAAGGTTCCTGCCTTCTCGTCGCGCTCGCTGATGCCAAGAAGCTTGATCGCCCTGCCTATACTGCGCGCATAGGCGACATCGGTCATGGAAATGCTGCTGATTCCCTCACAGGGGATATCTTCGTACCGGACTGTCTTTCCGCACATGAGAGATGAGAGAATGGCAATCTTGCGGCATGCATCGTGACCTTCGATATCAGCCTCCGGATTCTTCTCCGCATATCCTTTGGACTGCGCTTCGCGCAATACTTCATCGAAGGAGATCTCCTCGTGCTCCATTCTGGTCATCATATAGTTGGTCGTCCCGTTCAGGATCCCGATGATCTGTGTGATTGATTCGGGGGCAAGGGAGACGTTCATGGGGCGGATGATCGGAATGCCGCCGCCGACACTTGCTTCAAAAAGGTAAGAGCAGTGATTTTCAGCGGCTATTTTCAGAAGCTCCGGGCCATGGGCTGCCACTAGTTCTTTATTGGAGGTGCAGACGCTGATTCCCTTCTCAAGAGCCTTCTTTGAGAAAGTATAAGCGGGTTCTTTTCCTCCCATTGTCTCACAGATCACTTTGATCTCCGGATCTTCGAGAATGATGTTAAAGTCGTGGACAACTCTGTCCTTGTAGGGGCTGTCAGGAAAATCACGGAGGTCCAGAATGTATTTGACTTCAATTCCTTCGGGAAGACGCCTGTCGATCGATTCTCTGTTGATATCGATCAGTTCGACTACACCGCTTCCGACTGTTCCAAATCCCAACACAGCTGCTTTAATCATTTTGCCATTCCTTTCCTTATTGCTTCAGGCATAGCGCGCCGCAATAACAAACAGCCGCAATATCCTGTTTCAGTCATTAATTCAGTAATTCCGTTCCGGCTCTGCGCCGTATCCATCTGTCACCGCCCTGTGACACGCACCCGCCGCACGCCGCTTCTCGAGGTGATTCGGTCTATGATGGTCTTCACGTTATCCGCGTTCTCCAGCATCTGCATGCTGATACTGACAACGGCAGTTCCATCCACGGGGATTGCCTGATGAATGGTGAGTATGTTTGCACCGCACTGGGCGATGGTCTGCAGCAGATCCGACAGAATGCCTGCCCGGTCACTGACCTCACATACAATGGTCAGCATTGATCCCGGAATATTGTTGTGAAACTCTTCCACAGCATCTTTAAATTTGTAAAAAGAGCTTCTGGCTACTCCAACCCTTTCAACGGCCTCGTTGACTGTCCGGGCTTCCCCGGTAGAAAGAAGCCGGTTGGCTTCGGCCACTTTCTTCAGGACCGAAGGCATGGCAGACTCATGCACTATGTAATAGGAAGTGCCCTCCATAATATATCTCCGCTCTCCTTCTTACCAGATAAGGTGACTGAGTACAAAATCAGATTGACGGAACCGCTTTACTCGTCACACCATGACCAGGGTGTGACGGTAACGTTGCGTTCGGCGATCCCAATTTCGCTACGCGAAAAGTCGAACGCCCTAAACTCCGTTTTTTGAGCGCTCAGGCGCTCAAAAACACGTCGAATCTGGCGGCGGAGTGACTTGTAACCGAACCGCTTCTATTCCAGCTCCGCAGTCCGCCTCTAGCGGACGCTTCTTTTCCAGCTCCGCAGTCCGCCTCTAGCGGACATTTGTACGTGCACGATGGATATCTTAACATGATGAGAGCATGATTGCAAGGGGATAGCTCACTTTTACTGAACTTTTACTGAACTTTTCCGCTTATTTTTCCAACTATACTTTTTCGTTTTCCGGTTTTGCCGGCAGCTATTCTGATTGACACTGTACGGGCTTGTGTTCCCCTGTGCCAGTCATTTTTTGTCAGCCGGCTGAAATCTGCCGGGTTCTGGTCAGCCGGCGGCGGATCATGCCGGCTATGAGGACAAGGGCTGTCAGGATCGAGACCGCTGACGCCGGAACAAAACCGTGAGGCAGATAGGTGAAGCGGATCTCATGAGTTCCCTGGGGTACAAACACTGCTGTCAGACCGAAATCCGCGCGTTCCACCTTTGCGGGCTCACCATCCACAGTTGCGGAAAAGCCCTTGTCGTAGGGCACGGAAAACAGGACCAGATTGTCATTTTCCATCTCAGCTGTGGCGTGGAAGCCGTTTCTGTCAGGAACGAATTCCGTGCATGCAGAAGCCGCCCTCTGTTCACACCACTGAGTGAACTCCGGGTAAGGCATTTTTTCAGTATAAAGTTCAGTGTCCTTCGTCATCAGGTGACCGTATTTTTCCGCCATTTCGTCGGACAGGATCAGGTCTTTTACAAGCACCCGGTCCGAGACCTCGCCGTTTTCCAGCTGGTCGTAATCGTCCTCAGTCATGTAATAGTCAAATACAATTCCCATGGGAATATAGTTTTCCGTCTCATAGACGTTGTAGCCATTTTCCGTATTGATCAGGCTGTATCCATTGATCCCGCCCTCGTCAGTGTAGCTGCTGTCAGAATTGACCAGGGAATTCTCCAGGTAGTATCTCACTGACATGATGGCCCTGGCTCCGATTCTCTGGAAGGGAAGCGTAGATTCTACGGTCCTGATCATACCGATTCCCCGGTACCACTTGAATATGGAAGGATGTACCGTGCTCTCGAAGCAGTGCATGGTGGGGATTCCCCAGACCATCTCATAGTTTGTCGAAGTGCTGTCCGTCTCCACTCTGGAGAAGGGAGAGGGAACCCAGGCGTCCATTCCGGAGTCACCTAAGATAGAGCCTGTTTCCTTTGTCTCTTCCACGAGCCTGAGATAGTCTTCGTCACTCTTTGCCTTTTTCCTTTTTTCGTCTTCCTTATGATCCTTGGGGGTTTTATCCTCTCCCTGAAGTATATCCGGCAGATCCGCAGCAGGAGCAATTCCGGGGATCCTGTCGGCCTCTTGTGCAGATTCTCCGCCGTCTTCCCCCTGTGCCTGTTGCTCCACCTCGAAGGAGGGACGCAGAGAAAACATCTGCAGCCTCCATTTTTCAAAACCTTTATAGGAGATCAGAGAACTGCCGTTTTTCACCACTGCCATTGTCGAGATGACACAGCAGGCCATGGTCAGCAGCAGACAAACAAGGCCGGGAACAAAGGTGGGTTTTTTCCTTTCTTTCAGACCAGATCCCTTATCCTCCTCTTGCGGGGGATTATCCAATCCGGCAGAACCGTTGTCTTCTGAGCCGGCGGAATCACCGTTCTCATCCATTTGGGAGAGATCTTCTGAAAGGACAGGGCTGATCTCCTCATCCCTCTGGGACAGTTCTTCTGAAAGGACAGGGCTGATCTCCTCATCCCTCTGGGACAGTTCTTCCGAAAGGACAGGGCTGATCTCCTCATCCCTCTGGGACAGTTCGTCCGAAAGGACAGGGCTTATTTCCTCATCCCTTTGGGAAAGTTCTTCCGAAAGGACAGGGTTGTCATCTCCGCCTTTTTTGGGGAGACTGTCCGAAGGGACAGCTTCATCTGAGACCGGATTCTCATCTCTTCTGCCGGTCCCGGTGGATTTTTCAAATACAGGAAACAGGTCGTTGAATTTCCGTTTGATCAGTATTATGACAAAGAGCATAGCTGAACACAGAAGGGTTGCCATGATTTCCATGTTCAGAAGTTTTCTGTTTTCACATATTTTCGTAAAGCTCCATTCCCCGCCCTCATATACAGGCAGAAAGCACATAAGGATAAAGAGCCCTGTACAGGCAAGTGAAAGAGCCGCCCCCTTTGAAAAGGCAGAGCACTCCTTTTCTTCCAGGACTTCCGCGGTCATACAGGCACACAAAAGGACAGGCATATAGAACCAGCGCGCGTAATAGTTTTCGTTCAGAGCGGAAAAAACCGAACACAGAACCGGGACAAAAGCCATTACTGCCAGCACTGTAAGGAGTGTGTTTTTCCAGTTTCTGCGCCGAATCATGCGGAAGGCAAAGACGCCGGCCATAGCAAAGCAGGGCAGATAAAAAGCCAGCGACCCGTTCCTTATATAATCACTGGAAAAAAGCGTGCCGCGGGCAATCAGGTCCGGCACCATAAACAGGGATTTCACTATAGCCAGAGGAGTCGTCGAATCGGGGTAAACAACCAGATCATAGCCGCTGAGAAATTCCGATATGCGGGAATTGCCCATGATTCCGCCTACAGACTGCACCAGGAAAAAGGCGGCCAGAAGAAGGCCGGCTGCCGCAGCCGCGGCGATCTGCAGGACTTGCGCCAGGGCAGACAGTATGCCTTCCGCCCGCACGCTCCTGATCCCCCAGCGTACTGTGTAATAGAGGACCAGGAAGACAACCTGTCCGAAGAAGAAATAGTAGTTGATCACGGACATCAGGGCCGTCAAAAGGATGAAGCCGTACAGACCCCTGCCTGCTCCTTTGCCTTCACTCCCTCCTTCCCTCCTTCCCTCGACAAAGCGGTCAAAGCACAGTAGATATAACGGGAAAAAGGCTGTCGCGTCGTGGAAATGCTGGAAGACAATATTACAGGCCTGAAAACCGGAAAAGGCATAGAGATAAGCCCCCAGAGCTGCTGCCCTGTCAGTCCTTGTCTGTGTCCTGATCCAGGCAAAGGCAGTGACAGAGGCCGTCCCGCATTTGAGAGCCATCAAAAAGGGCATCATATAGGGAAGCCATGCCTCGGGAAAGGGAATCGTCAGCCAGAAGAAGGGACTCCCCCAGAGATAAAAGGAAAAGGTTCCTCCCATATTGCCGCCAAGGTCCACCAGAGGATTCCAGAACAGACGCCCCTGGCGGACCGCGCGATGGGCGAAGATCAGGAAAGGAACCTGCTGGACATTATAATCTCCGTAATAAAAGAACAGGCCGTCGTGAGTAATTAAAAAAGGAAGGACTGCAAGAAAATAGATCAGCATTCCCCCCAAAAAAACTGCAGCAGGCACTATTCTGTTTCTGTTTTCATTCATGGTTTTCATATACACCGTTTATCCGCCGGCTGTCCCTTTGTTATCGACAGCAGGGCATTTCCCCTCAGGATAATCTTTGCGGGACAAAGTTATGATTTGTGCCCTGCCGTACAGGGACCGCCCCCTTCCGGCAGGGCAGGCTGTGATCCAAATCCGCCCCGCATCCCGCATTTATTTCCTTGATCTTTTATCCGGACGCTGGTCTGTTTCAGGCATCTGGTAGGATTTCATTCTGGCAAAGACCATATCATAGCCGTCATTTCCGTAACTGAGCGAGCGGTTGACGCGGCTTATGGTCGCAGTCGACGCGCCGGTCTTCTCAGCGATCTTAAGATATGTATCTTTGCGCTTGAGCATGGAGGCCACTTCGAACCTCTGAGAGAGCGACAACAGTTCATTTACCGTACACAGATCCTCAAAAAACTGAAAACACTCCTCTTCGTCCTGGAGTGTCAGTATTGCCTCAAATAGATGTTTGACAGCTTCTGTCCGGATTTTATTGTTCATGTATACCCCCAAAGAGTGTCTGTAAAAAGCTGACAGGATGACGACCTGCCATTAGAATGGATTGTCAGGCAGTTCATGCTTTCCGAAAACCTGTAAATCAATATCCCGGGAACAGTCCTCTGCTTAGCATAAATCCGCTTTTGCCTTTTATTATATTAGCATTTTAAAACTGTGAAGTAAAGAAGCAACAGGACACTCATTTTGCTATATCAAAGGGGTTATTTTTTTGTACATCTGAAAATCCTTATACAAGGCAAAAACGCTTTACTTTTGATTTTACTTGTGTTATGTTAAGTCTGTTGCACTAAAGAAAATGTAGCGCATTTTTTTTATGCATTATACAAGTTTTAATTTTTTTGTTTTGGAGGTGCCAGCAATGAGTAAAGGAACTGTCAAGTGGTTCAACAACCAAAAGGGATTTGGATTTATTTCTGATTCTGAAGGCAACGATGTATTCGTTCACTTCAGTGGTATCAATCAGGAAGGTTTCAAGTCTCTGGAAGAAGGCGAAGCAGTCGAATATGATGTGATCCAGGGTCAGAAAGGACCTCAGGCTGTTAACGTCACAAAACTCTGATTCAGAAGTTTTACTAATATTCCAATCTGCGGAAATGTTGAACAATGTCTATTAATCCGGACAGCTTTGACAGTCTCCCGGACAGATGAATATATTCAGTGGGATTAATTCTGACATAAAAAACTGACATGAAGATATTGACATACTATTTATGAAAGAAATCACAAAACCGGCACATTGATCTGTGCCGGTTTTTCTTTTTTCTTATGACACGGTCTGCAGAACCGCGCAATGCATTTTTTTCATCTGACGCAGTATTGATCATAAGCGGAACACGGGCATTGGCAATGCGGTTTCCCGTCTTTCGCAATATCGATATTGTTCCTCAGCGGTCCGCGGACTCACTGAATGTCGCCATCCGCCTTCCGCAGTATTTTTCGCAGGCGGTCCGCAGCCGCGGCAAGCTCATAGAGGTCCTGGTCTCCGCCAAAAATCTCCAGCGCACTGCCTACTGTCACATCGAGACTGCCGCCGGAAAGTTCAGCGATCCTGGTCAGGTCTTCGGGCTCCCGTATTCCTCCGGCATATGTGACCGGAAAATGGTAATGGCGGCAGAATGCCCCCAGGATCTGAACAAGTTCATCCTGAATCCCGCCTCTCTTCCCTTCGACATCCGCGGCATGGATGAGAAACTCATCACAGTGCGAACTCAATTCTCTCAGATTTTCCTCGGTGATTACCCAGCTGGTGAAACGCTGCCAGCGGTCTGTGACAACCACAAAAGCTCCGTCTTCTCTCTTTCTGCAGCTTAGATCCAGAACCAGTCTGTCTTTTCCGACTGCCTCTTCCATCTCCCGCAGCCTGTCCGCGTCAAGATTTCCGTTTCTGAACACATAGGAAGTGACGATCACGTGGGAAGCTCCTGCTGTCAGATAGCTGCCTGCGTTTTGGGGATTGATTCCTCCGCCGATCTGCATTCCGCCGGGAAAAACTGAAAGAGCCGACAGAGCCTGCACGCGGTCTGCCCGGTAGGCCTCCGGATCTGAAGCAGCGCTGTCCAGAAGGATAATATGGCCGCCCTTGAGACCGGCTTCCCGGTAAAGGGCAGCATAGTAGGCAGCCCCGTGTTCAGATACAAAATTCTCTTTTACTGAAGTCCCCTGTCCAATCGATCCCCCGACGATCTGCTTGACATGTCCTCCGTGGATATCAATACATGGGCGAAGCTTCATTTTTCCTCTTTTCTAACATGATTTATATGAATTCGGAGTCAATAGCGGCAGAAGCAGATCCTTGTCCCGGCTTTTGATCTTCACATCATTCTGTCTTCAATCGTCTTAAAATAGTTCTTCACTATCAAATGCTTCATGCCAGCACGTCGTGCATGCTGTAAAGGCCTGCGGGTTTTGCGGCGAGGAACTTCGCGGCTTCTACAGCGCCTTTTCCGAATACCGCTCGGCTGTATGCCCTGTGTGAAAAAGTAATGACTTCGTCCTGGCCTGCGAAGATCACATCGTGGTCACCGACGATCGTGCCGCCCCGGATGGCGGAAATTCCGATCTCTTTGACAGGTCTCTTCATGCGCCTTTCGCTGCGGTCATAGACATAGTCATATTTTTCCGTCAGCGCGTCATTGATGCTGTCTGCCAGAGCAAGGGCAGTTCCGCTGGGCGAATCCACCTTCTGGTTGTGGTGCTTTTCCACGATCTCAATGTCAAAACCGGCTGCGGCAAGCTTTGGAGCCGCCTCTGCCAGCAGATTCTGCAAAAGGTTGATGCCGACCGACATATTCGCGCTTTTGAGCACTGCCACCTTCTCCGAAGTCTTTTTCATGAGCTCAGTCTGCTCTTCGGAAAGTCCCGTCGTGCAGACGACCACAGGGATGTTCTTCTTTACGCAATAATCAAAGAGAGCGGAAACTGCGGACGCGTTGGAAAAATCGATTACGACATCTGCCTCTTCACTGCATTCATCCAGGGATTTGTAAACGGGAAAATCAGCATATGTGCTTCCGAACGCGTCAACACCAGCAGTAATGCAGATCTCGGGGTCCTTAGAGACAATATCCGTGATCATGTGTCCCATTTTTCCGCAGGCTCCATGTAAAATCGCTTTAATCATTTTTTCTCCTCCCTGGTTTATTGTCTTTATGAAAAATTAAATAGAAAAAGAGCAGGTGCCCTATCACATTCATGTGACAAAAGCACCTGCCCCGTGTCACATTTCTCAGAGCAGTCCGAATGCACGCATTGCGTCTTCGAGCTTTTTGGCATTAGGCTCTTCCATCTCAGTGAGAGGCATGCGGAGGGGTCCCACATTCATGCCCATCAGGTTGCAGGCCTTTTTGACGGGGATCGGGTTTACCTCTGTGAAGAGGTTCTCGCAGAGGGCAAGAGTGTCCTTCTGGATCCTTGCAGCGCCTGCCACATCGCCCTTGAGGAACTTGTCGCACATGTCGTGGACAGCTTTGGGGGCAATGTTGGCGACAACGGAGATGACTCCGAGTCCGCCCATGGACATGAGCGGGACGACCTGGTCGTCGTTTCCGGAGAAGAGCTCGATATTGCCGTCTGTCAGGGTCATGAGCTTGACAATCTGGCTGATATTGCCGCTCGCCTCTTTGATACCCACGATATTGGGAACGTCCTTGACCAGACGTGCCACTGTCTCGGGATTGATGTTTCCTCCCGTGCGGCTGGGCACGTTATAGAGGATAACAGGGCATCCGTTTGATGCTTCTGCAACCGTGGTAAAGTGCTTTACAAGGCCGTTCTGTGTCGCCTTGTTGTAATAAGGATAGATGACCAGCAGACCGTCTGCGCCGTAAGAGGCAATGTCTCTGGAGAGCTCGATCGCAGTCTGAGTGCAGTTGGAGCCGCTGCCCGCAATGACAGGGACACGCTTTTTGGTATAGTCAATGCAGAACTTGCAGACATCGAGATGCTCCTGCTCTGTCATGGTCGCAGCCTCACCTGTAGACCCGCAGACGACGATTGCATCGGTCCCGTTGGCAACATGGAAATCGATCAGATCCGCAAACGCGTCATAATTGACCGAATAGTCATCCTCCTTAAAAGGAGTCACGATTGCAACTGCAGATTTTGTAAAAACAGCCATTTTTTCCTCCTGGTAAGATTCTATGTGGCACGCCGCAAAAAACCATGAGAGTATCCTGCAGGCGGGCAAAGTAACAGTATTATAGGAAACCTCTTCACTCCGTTCGGAGAACCCCATAATCGATTCCCGGCCGCTTTCAGCGGCCTTTTATCGGAGGTTCCTGACGGAACTTCCGATAATTTATCTTATGGGTCAAACTTTTTGAAATACACTGTGGAGATCTGGGAGATCTCATCCACAAAGGCGCAGAGCTCGTCGTTCATCACTCTTCCTGTGAAGATCACCTCAGTGCCTCCCCTGTGGTCGACAAGGTCGCAGAGCTCACTGACCGAAATGATGTTGTTGTCGATCACGCCCAGGACTTCGTCCAGGATCAGAATGTCACATTCTCCGGTAGCCAGAACTTTTCTTGCAAAGCCAAGACTGTTTCTGATACTCGAGACATCGCTTTCCTGCTGGTGAGAAGGGCGGTCATCAAAATCCACATCAGATTTTTCAAACCGGAATATTTTGATCTCCGGTTCCATGCGTTTGCAGAATTCTGCTTCCGCCAGGCCCTTTCCCTTCAAAAACTGGATGACAACAACGGTTTTACCATCTGCCGCGGCGTCGAGCGCGATCCCGAGGGCGGCTGCTGTTTTTCCCTTTCCATCTCCGGAAAAGACCGTGATTTTCCCTTTGTCCATTCGAATACCTCATCGCAGTATACACGCATGCGCCGGCATACGGAATATTTCGCTGGCTGCTTCGAAATTACGTTTTCGGGTAACTATTATGTAACATAACATGTTTAGACAGGAATGTAAAATAAAAATTCTGTGTCCGGAACAGGGTTTTCCGGCATTTGAGCCCGCTTTCCTCGCTGCTTTTCTAAAAAATGATTAAAGCCCGCATTGCTCTGCGCCAAAGGCGCTCCTGCAATGTTTTAATCACATCCGCTCGGGCGCGGAGAATCCCAGCACATCGATGCAGGTGGACAGAACGCGCTCTGTCAGGTGCAGGAGGGCGATCCATGATTCCTTCTGTGCCTTGTCCTGTTCGGTCAGGATCCTGGTCGCGTGGTAGAAGCTGTTGAAGTCATTGGATACCTGGTAGATATAGGCGCAGACTCTGTGGGGGGCTATGTCGGTATAGGCGCCTTCCATCATGGCGTTGAAGCCTGCGAGATCCATCATGAGCTTTTTCTCGACGTCGCTGGCAGGAGTGCCCAGGGCGAGGTCAGCGGGATCCGACGCACCCTCCTCCGCCATGTAGCGCTGCAGGATGGAGCGCATGCGGACGATGGTGTAGAGGATGTAGGGGCCTGTGTCTCCCTCGAAGGAAGTGAATTTTTCGATATCGAAAATATAATCCTTGGAAGCCTGATTGGACAGGTCGCCGTATTTGAGGGCAGCCAGGGCTACCTGGCGGGAGGTCTCCGCCGCTTCTTCGGCGGGAATCTCGGGATTGGTGCTGATCTTGGACAGCATCTCCGCGTCGATATCCGCTATGAGGGTCTCCAGACGCATGACGCCGCCCTCGCGGGTCTTGAATGGCTTGCCGTCCTTTCCGTTCATGGTCCCGAAGCCGATATGGACCAGTTCTGTCTCCGGCTCCACAAGGCCGGACTTCTGCGCGGCGCGGAAGACCTGAGTGAAGTGAAGCTCCTGTCTCTTGTCGGTTATGTAAATGATCCGGTCCGGATGATATTTCTCCCCCCTTTCTTTGATGGTCGCCAGGTCGGTTGTGGTGTAGAGGGAAGCACCGTCGGACTTGAGGACGATGCAGGGAGGGATCTCCTTGGAATCGGTCTCTTTGGAGACATCGATAACAAGGGCTCCCTGGCTCTCATAGGCGTAACCGCCGGCCTTAAGATCCGCGACCATGCCGGGGATGACGGGATGTACGCTGGCCTCGCCGTTCCAGAGGTCAAAAGTCACGTTCAGGTTCTCGTAGTTGCGCTTCATATCCGCCACGGAGACCGCGACGATTTTCTGCCAGAGGGCATAGAATCCGCGCTCGCCTTCCTGCAGGCGTCGTGTGGTGTCCATGGCTTCCGCATAATATTCGGGATCCTGTTTGGACCTGGCGCTGGCGAAAGGATAGATCTCCTCGAGCTCGGAAACGGTGAAAGGAGCCTCTTCCGGATATTCTCCCTTGAAATCAGGATCAAAGTAGGGCAGGTCAGGCATCCTTTTTTTGAGTTCCGTAATCACCAGACCCATCTGCAGTCCCCAGTCACCCAGATGGATGTCTCCTATGACGTCCTCTCCGTGGAAGCGGGCGATCCGCTTGACCGCCTCTCCGATGACGGCGCTGCGCAGGTGTCCCACATGCAGGGGCTTGGCAACGTTGGGACCGCCGTAATCGATGATGATCTTCTCCGGTTTTTCCGGAAGCGGCATGCCAAGCCTGCCATCGCCGGCCATCTGCTGCAGGTAAGACTGCAGGAAGCTCTCGCTCACATCCAGATTCAGGAAACCGGGCTTTACAACCTCGACCTTGGAGAAGACCGCGGAGCCGGCCCCGTCATTTTTTTCTTTGAGAATCTTTGCTACATCGTCAGCGATCATAAAGGGAGCCTTGCGGTAGCGCTTTGCGCCGGCCATGGCTCCATTGCACTGGTATTCGCACAAGTCGGGACGGTTGGATACCGTCACTCTGCCAAGCGCGCTGTCATATCCGGCCGCCTCAAAGGCGGATGCCATCTCTTTTGAAATAAGGTTGAGAAACTGGTCCAAATCAATCCCCTTTCTTTGATCATTTTATCGGTCTATCATCATTTTATCGGCACAAAGCCGCATGTACTATCATCAATATATCAGCACAAGGCTTGAAATAATTTATGCCTAATTCGTAAATAATGTCAAAATACCGCCGCTTTGTCAAGGAATAACCTTTGCGGCGGCTTTGCCGGCAGCTTGATCATCAGCTCTGCCGGCGGCCTTATCAGCGGCTTTTCCGGAAACTTGATCAGCATCTCTGCCGGAAGCTTGATCACCAGCTTTGCCGGCGGCCTTATCAGCGGCTTTTCCGGAAACTTGATCAGCGGCTTTATCAGCGGTTCAGCGCATCGTAATTCATGCAGCTTATAGCCGCGTATGTCCGGGCCGTCCTTTAATGCCGGTCCTTTAAGCCGCATGCTGCCTGTTTCTCTCTTTCTTCCGCTTCTGCCTTTGAGTAAATGCATCCGCAGTAATTCTGGCGGTAGAGTCCAAAGGTGTGTGAGAGTTCGATGGAGCGCTTGTAGCCGTCTTTCTTCTTAAAACCGTGCCTGTCCGCTTCCTCTAACCCAATCCTGTTCAGCCTTTGAGCGTCTTTGAGCGGGCTGATGGTGAGCGTGGTCGTAAAGTAGTCAAAGCCGCCCCTGGCAGCTTCCTCCGCTGTCTTCTGCAGACGCATCCTGAAACAGACTGTACACCGGTCCCCTCCCTCGGGGCAGTCCTCAAGTCCGCGAACGGATTCGAACCAGTCCGACGGGTTGTAGGGAGCCTCCAGAATTTTGATCTTTCCGGCTGCCGGTGTGGAGTGCATGCCGGAAAAATCCTGTTCTTCCACCTGGCGGTTGTAGGCCTCGATCAGCCGCTTTTCCTCCGCCAGCCGCTTCTCATATTCCCGGGGGACGGTAATGTTGGGGTTGTAATAAAAGACCGTCAGGTCAAAAAACTCCCGCAGGTACTCCATGCAGTGGCTTGAACAGGGAGCACAGCAGCTGTGCAGCAAAAGGCGGGGCGCCTGCTGCCTGTCTTTTTCAGTTTGTATCTTGTCTATTATTTTCTGTGTCTCTCTGCTGTAGTTGATCTTGTTTTCCAAATTTATATCCTGCTCCTGTAAGCTGATCAGGCGCTGATCAGGCTGCCACAGTTTCCTGACTCAACTATGAATGTGTATGCAGTCCATTTATTTTAAATGCACATTCATTTATAATGTGTATATAGCGCGTTCTTTATCATAAATGCACAAACCGCACTGCGCAGATTCCTTCTTTTTTTGTTTTTCACAGCATTATAACACAGTTTATCTGTTCTTCCAATTACTCCTGCCGGCACAGGGAACTATGGCCGGCACCCAGGACTATTTGTTTTTTTCCGGGTCAGCCCGCCCGGGCCTTGAGGAGCGTGAGGAGTCAACATGGCAGACCACTCAAAGATTACACCCTCCGGTGAATTTCTCTCAGAAATCCCGGAATATGATGCCTTTATAAGCTACAAACACGGAGCAGTCGACAGCGCTGCCGCCAAAGCCCTGCAGAAGAACCTGGAGCATTTTCGCGCTCCTCTTTTATCCGGCATTGGACTTCCCGGTATATCTTCACACGACAACGCGGACAAGCCGAAAAAAACCGGCAGAATCCGGCGCGTTTTTCTGGACGACGGGGAGTTGTCAGCCTGCGCTGCTTTCGGATCACATATCCGGGAAGCTCTGAAAAAATCCAGATGGCTAATCATTATCTGTTCCCCGGAGACAAAGAGATCTCCCTGGGTCAATCTGGAGATTGAAACCTTCCTGGAATACCATGACCGGGATCATATCCTTGCTGTCATGACCAGCGGAGAGCCTGCGGATATTTTCCCGGATGCCTTCGTGGGTTCCGGCAGCATGCCGGATGAAATGCTGGCTGCTGACGCAAGGGGTGAGACTGTCCGGGAAGTACTGAAAAAGCTTCGCGGTGACGCTCTCCTTCGCATTGCCGCCCCCATTCTGGGGCTGAACTATGATGATTTAAAACAGAGGCACAGAATCTACGGGCTGCAGCGTATTGCCGCGGCTGCTATAGTCTGCCTTGCCGCAGTCACCTGCTTTTCCATGTATGCTCTTTCCAAAAACCGCCAGCTTGAAAAGTCAAATGCTGACCTGTGGCTCCGTCAGGCTGAGATTACTTCAAAAGAAGCTCAGGATCTTCTGGACCAGGGCGATAATCTCCAGGCGGTCCAGAATCTCCTCTCAGTCCTTCCGGATGGATCGCAAAAAGCCGCCGGAGAAAGGCCTGACAGCATTCTCCCTTCAACTCAATATCTGCTCACCCAGGCACTGAACCTGTATAAGCCCACTCTGACTGCAAATTTAGGAGAAGACAGGCTGGCGGCATGTGCTGTGATCAACACCGATGACTATCTGGATGCGGATCTGGTGTTAAGTCCGGATGGTTGTCATCTGCTGGCCATGTCCAGAGATAATGTGATCGTCTGGGACTCAGAAGCCTGCGGGCAGGTCTGTGAAATACAGTTCCCTGAAAGGATTGAAAACTGGTCCAGGGAAGCTGTCCTCGACAATAGCAGGATCGTCCTCTGCGGTGGCCACACTGCGTCATGTTTTGACTATATTACCGGAGAACAACTATGGAAGACCACTGTCCTCAATACTGTGTGCGCGGCTGTGTATGCTCCCGGTATCGGCAGCGATACCGGCAATTCTGCAGACAGCAGCTCTTCTGACAGCAGTCCGAAAGACATCGCCCCCGAAAGCCGGGGCAGGCTCTTCATTCTCACATCCACAGGAGTCAGCGTCCTCAGCACAGAAGACGGGACTCTTCTCTCCGAATGCAAATATTTCCTGAATAACGATCAGAATGATTCCTCGAATCAGATTTCCGGCAATATCTCCGCGGATCAGAAAGAGCAGGTCTCTGCGGATCAGAAGGAACAGGTCGCCGACACCCCCGGTGATTCACTTCAGGACCGGCAGACCGGCGAAGAAAGGGAATCAGATGAAGAATTCGGACAGGATAATCCGCCGGAAGCAGAATTCAGTCCTGACTCTGAAAGCAGCTCTGAATCAGAGAAAAAATCCCTGATCGGGACCCCCCTCCGGGCTGTTCTGTCATCCGCCGGACGATTCCTTATTTTTTCATCCCAGGCTGAGCAGAATTATGTTAAATATCTATTCGCATGTGACCCGGAGACCGGAGAAACAGTGCAGATAGATTCTGAAGCCTTTTCTGAAGTGTATGAAATACAATCAGAAATCTCACCTGGAGGCAAAGGAGAGATCATCTATTATGCAGGAATTCCCAGCGAAACTGACTTGAATCCCATATATTTGCTCAGGGCAGTCACCCTGTCTTCTGCCGGCCGCTGCAAAGTAAAGTGGAGTAAGGAATTTCTCTCTTCCTCAGTATTGGCCCCGGGAGACAATTCCTACATTTCCACTGGTGGGAAAAAATCTGTGAAAATCCTTCCGGGCTTCCAACCGGAGGGTTCAGCCCCGTCTCTGCTCTTCTGCTGCTATGCGCATATTTTCAAGCTGGATCCCTCTGACGGAAACACACTGTCGGATCAGGAGCTTCCCTCAAATATGACCGGTCTTCTCGCCTCGGCTGATTTTTGTTATCCTTTCACGAGTCAGGGAGAGATCTATGACTGTGCCGGGCAGTCTCTCGTCAGGATAACAGACGCCTTCCCGGCATATTGCTACGACATTGCCAAAATGACCGGGAAAAATATATTCTTTTGTCTGCTGGATAAGAGAAAAATCGTGAAATATGCTCCGATGAAAACAGACGACAGATACACTTCTCTTTCTCTGGATGCTTATGACGACAGCGATCCGGACGAACTGCTCTACTCTATATCCCGTATAGATCCTCTTTTTCACAGCCCCGACTGGCTTATCTCAAAAGACAATAACCACATTTTCTGGATCAGGGACAACGAAACTACCATTCACAGCCTGTCCCTGGACCAAATCGTGAAAACGGCCAGACCTGAAATATCCGACTCCTCCGGGACGGACGAAGAAGACATTTTTTCCGCTTCTCTATTGTCTTATAACCTCAAGCCTCTCTATCTGGAAGGCGATTCACTGCATTTTATAGACTTTGCCAGAAGGAAGTTTTCCGATACAGGTAGTGATTATGTTTATTTCGAGTATATCTTAAATCTTTCTGACGGCAGTCTGACCTCGGAAGCCCTGTTTGTCTCAGATGAAAGGAACCCCAGAAAAGAAAACATACATTTTGATCAGAACAGTCGTACACTGTATCTTTTACAGCCACAGAAAGAATATACAAGGCTCTGGTCTTACACAATGAATGAAAAAGATATTTCAAGATTCGACCTTCCTTTGGCTAATATCAGCTTCAGCTGCCTCAGCCCGGAAGGTCGGAAAGTGCTGCTCCTTTCCGAGGATGATCTGAAACTGTATATCATCGACCTGGATTCAAAAAAGACCGAAGTGTCTGTCAGTCTTTCGGAATATAACAGTCGTTCCATCAGAAAACTGTGCGGCTACAATAATCAATCCATGTTCTGCTGGAACAATAATATACTCGCGGTTAACGATTACCTGAAAATACATATTTATGACAAGTCCGGCACGGAGATTCATACTATCCCCTGCGGGAAAAGTGTCTTCAATCCTGACTCCTTCGAATATCCTCTCCTTTCCCTGTCTCCCGACGGGAAATATCTGTACTATTTTGTTTCAGACAGATTGTATCAATATGATATTTCAAAAGGGCAAATAATCAATGACATTGAGCCTGCCCCGGAACCAGTCTCCGTATACCTTCCGTGGCTGTGTATGTTCGGCGGAGATGATCCGGAGATTAAGAGGACCTCCGGACATGCAGATGTACTCCATATTCTCAAAGACAATGTTCTGTATACGATCCAGTGCGATCCGGACTCATTCGGGCTGATTTCCCGAATCGACAATGTTTTTAATTACAATCCGCTGACAGGGAAAATCTATTTGTCCATTTATAATTACAGAAAGTTTATAAACGGAGACAATTCATACTATTGTCTCTATTACCGGGAATACAGTCTCGAAGATATCATACGGTTTGCGAAGGAAACATACGACATTGATGATCATGAAACTGCAGGTCCCGGCAAATAAAAGAATAGCAGCTGGAATGTTACAGTACAGCCCCCCTCGAATTCGAGGCGTTTTTGCGCGATTTTCAGCGCAAAAACCCGAGTGGAACGGCGTTCGCCCCATTTGCGAAGCGAATTCAGCATGGGCGAACGCAAGTTACATTCACGCCCTCGATAGGGCGTGAATTGTAACGCAGAAATCTGCCTGCCCACACGATAAAATACAAGGGCTGAAATCCGCCCGCTCACACGATAAAGAAAAAGAGCCGAAAGTGAAAGGACAGACATCTGTTATGGAAAGCACAGACACTAAAAGAGGAAAAGTGAAAAATCCTGTCGATACAAGATTTTTCAATCCGGAGGTTTTCGTCGAAGCGCCGCAAGCCTCCGCGAATCCCATCGGAGAAATCGCCTCCGCGAATTTCTCCTCGGGTCTCTCAGCGCAGAAGCGCTTCGACATGTCAGGAAGAGCGAAATGCTATCTCCTGCTTCTGATAATCACTCTGGCTGCGGTCTCCCTGATACTTATCCATCTGCCTGGAAAAAATACAGCGGCTTCAGCCGCCTCCGGGACTGTTATGAAAACAATCATCCTGTATGGAAACGATAGCCCTGCGGATCTGGAAATCCTGAAAAACCGTCTGGATGTCTTTACCGGAAAAGGACGTTATTCCCTGACAGAAGAAAAAAACCATCTCGAGCTGTGTCTCCCATTCTCTAAGGCCCTGACAGATGACAGAATAGAATTGCTGCTGGAGAAGTATCTGATTGAGCCAGGGCCCCATTATGCAGCCTGTGCCCCCCCCGGCGTCAATTCTTTTATAGAAAGCAATTACACAGTCGCGGTTGTCACCCCTGAGGACATAAGTCATATAGATATAAATGACATCTCTAATGCCGGTAACAGCCTTCCCACGGACGAATTTCTTCAGGTTCCTGTTCTGGAACCCGGAGAGACCCCGGTCCATCGTTTCCGTCTGAAGCTAAAAGACTCTGCCGCTTCCCGCCTTCGTCAGGTCATGGAAAGAGGAGATGATCTGTTCCTGCTCAATCTCCGTATTTATGATAACTATAATACAAACAAATACTACAGCGAGGGATGGGAACTTAAGGGCGATCCTGATGATCACAGCACTTTTTACATCGAATACTCTGACTCTGATGAGCTGTACGGAAACGAAAGGATTCTGAAATACAATCTCACACATGCATCTCTGTCGCAGCCCTATAATTACTGTCTGATGGATGAAGTAAAATGGACTGATCCGGACACAGGCATCTCCTCAGGTGACTACCAGCGAAAAGAGAATGAAATAGGTGACAACTGGTATTATTTTCAAGCAAGCTCTAACGAAGCCATTGCAGCAGACGAGCGCGCCGATATCGAACACCTCCTCTGCCGCAGACTCGATCTGCTGGAATCGCCCTATGCCATAGGATACACACAGCAGGGAGACATCTGTGTCAGAATCAGATCCGACCGCATCAACAGGCGGGTCGTTAACCTTCTGACAGAACTAAATAGCAGAAACAGGTATTGTTTAAAAATCCCCTGTGCTGATTACAATCTTTCGCCTCATTATTCAAAAATAAATTACGACACCAGGAGTTCATCCTTCCTTGTCACGCTCCCGGATGAAGACCTCGGGAGTCTGGAGGATATTGTGAGAGGCAGTTCCGGAAAGGAGCCCGTGGATCTTTACCTCTGTACAGATGACGGTCCTGTCGGCAGGACAAGTTTTTCTCTCCCGGCCGAAAGTAATGAACTGCAGTTCAGTGATACCGTTTTTAACCGGAAAAAGGATGACAGTGTTGACCGGGAAAAGGGTGAAAGTTTAGTGCGTGAAAAGGGTGAAAGCGATGACTACTCCTGGTTTACCGCCCTGATTGAAGGACTCGCTGACGTGGATTTTTCGTTTACATATCTCACTAATGATTTTTATTACAGACATGAAGCAGGGACAGATATTTTCAATGATCCCGATTCGTACCCTCTGAAAGAAGAAATAATTGTCTCTATTGAAGAGATTGAAAAGAAAATCCGGCAATTACTTCCACAGGCAGAAGTCAGGCTGTCATACGACTCAAATACCCTCGATATACACATGAACCTGGAGCACGGCGAAAATCTGCCCGACAGGATATATGAGTACGCTCCCCGCCTGCTGGAAATCTGCTCTTTGAAGGACTCCTATTTCTTTTGTGTCCGCATTTATCCCTGCGAATACAAGGAAGATGAAAGGGCCTGGCTTGTTTTCAGCAAAAGCACAAAAGAAGGCAAAACAGACATCAGTTTCAGTGGATATTTTTTCAATGGCAGAATGGATGCCTATGCAGACAGGATACTGGAACTGGAAAAAACAAATTCTTTTTTCCGGGATATGATCATCGACCCCAGATATGATGGATGGAAAGTCAGAGATTTTTGATAACAGGGTGGAGCGGCCACGCCGCCTTCTATCCCCGACCGGCCTGTATCCGTCACCAGGATGAAATATACATTGCGCAGGCCGTGTCATCCGACAGGCCTGGGGGCCGCCGCCAGGCGGAAATAGTTTTTTTAATACGAAAGCGCCGCGGACAGGTCAAAAACCGGTCCGCGGCGCATTGCATTTAAAAAGCAGTATTTAAAATGCAGTATTACAAAGGCAGTATTTATAAATGCCGTATTATGAAGGCAGCATTTTAAATGCAGCATCAAAAAGATATTGTGATCAGCTGAAGTACTTCACGCCGGCCTCAAACAGGCGCATGTTCTGATCGCCTTCGATATTGAGGTTGATGAAGCGGCCGCTGCGCTCGCAGTGGACCATCTTGCCGAAGACGCGGCCGTCGGGGGAAGTGATGCCCTCGATGGCTGCATAGGAACCATTGATGTTCCACTCCTCGTCCATGGAGACGTTGCCGTCGGGATCGCAGTAGCGGGTCGCGATCTGGCCGTTGTCCTCCAGCTTTTTGATCCACTCAGCGGGAGCGACAAAGCGCCCCTCGCCATGGGAGGCGGGATTGACATAGACGCCGCCGGGCTGAGCCAGTGCCAGCCAGGGGCTCTTATTGGATGTCACTTTGGTGTAGGCCATCTTGGAGATATGGCGGCCGATGGTGTTGTAAGTCAGGGTCGGGGACTGTTCGTCCTGGCCGACGATCTTTCCGTGAGGAACAAGGCCCAGCTTGATCAGGGCCTGGAAGCCGTTGCAGATTCCCAGGGCAAGGCCGTCCCTCTTGTCCAGCAGGTCTGTGACCGCCTCTTCGATCACTGCGTTGCGGAAAGCGGTGGCAAAGAACTTGGCGCTGCCGTCAGGCTCGTCACCGGCCGAGAATCCGCCGGGGAACATGATGATCTGAGCCTGGCCGATAGCATCCGCAAAGGCCTTGGCGGAATCGCGGATGTTCTCGGGTGTCAGGTTGGTGAAGACACGGGTGATGGTCTTCGCGCCGGCAGCCTCGAAGGCAGCGGCGGTATCATATTCGCAGTTGGTTCCGGGGAAGACCGGAATAAAGACAGTGGGCTGGGCAATCTTGTGAGTGCAGACAGCCACTCTTCCGCCCTCGTACACGGGAGCCTCGATCGGAGTGGTCTCTTTTTCGGCTATGGTCGGGAAAACCTTCTCGAGGGGCTTCTTCCAGGCCGCGATCATCTCGTCGACCCCGATGCTGTCATCGTGGTATGTGAAAGCTGCGTCTTCTTTGCCTGTCACTGTGCCGACGACACGCCAGTCAAAACCTTCCACATCGGCAAGAGCCGCCAGATCGTCGGGAGACATCTCTGCCAGCACATCGCCCATAGCGTTGCGGAAGAGGTCCTTCATGCGCAGCTTTTCGACGAAGGCAATGCCGAAGCCGTTTCCGAAGGCCATCTTTGCAGCCGCGGGAAGGATGCCGTTGCTGTCGAGCGCATAGGCCGCCTGGATCTTGCCCTCCCTCATCAGGGAAGTGATCACATTGTACATATGCATGACGTCGTCGTAGACGGGAATGTCGAACTCATCCTTCTCGAGACGGAACTGCACCAGTACATCGCCCTCCCGTTTGAGTTCGGGTGTCACGATATCCTGTGCCTTTGCTACATCTACAGCAAAGGATACCAGTGTGGGCGGAACGTCGATATCGATACCCTCCTCGCGGAAAGTACCGGACATGGAGTCCTTGCCGCCGATGCTGGCCAGTCCGAAGCCGATCTGGGCATCGTAGGCTCCCAGCAGGGCAGAAAGGGGCTGGCTCCACCTGGCGGGTTCCTGGGACATACGTCCGAAGTACTCCTGGAAAGTGAAGTGCAGTTTTCTGTAATCACCGCCCTCTGCCACGATCTTGGACATGGACTGGGTGACGGCGTAAATAGCGCCGTGATAGGGGCTCCAGGAGGAGAGATAGGGATCGAATCCATAGCTCATCATGGAGACCGTATCGGTACTGCCGCCCAGGACAGGAAGGCGGGCTGTCATGGCCTGTGTAGGGGTCAGCTGATAACGTCCGCCGTAGGGCATGGTGACTGTGGCGGCGCCGATACTGGCGTCGAACATCTCGACCAGACCCTTCTGGGAGCAGACATTGAGGTCGGAAAGGGAAGCTTTCACGGCTTTGGCGAAAGAGGGCTCTTGAGCCTTCAGCTCTTCGGCCACACCTTCCGAAGCGATTTTCTTAAAGTAGTTGTCCTGCTCCGAGGGCATCAGGACCTCGACGTCGGTCTCCTGATGGGCGCCGTTGGTGTCGAGGAAGGAGCGGGCGATATCCACGATCGCCTTGCCTCTCCATTTCAGGACAAGACGGGGCTCCTCAGTGACATGGGCCAGAGGGGTCGCCTCCAGGTTTTCCTCGGCCGCGTATTTGAGGAAGGTCTCCTGGTCTTCGGGCGCCACGACGACCGCCATGCGCTCCTGTGATTCGGAGATGGCCAGTTCAGTGCCGTCCAGACCTTCATATTTTTTGGGTACCAGGTCCAGATTGACCTCCAGACCGTCGGCCAGCTCGCCGATGGCTACAGAGACACCGCCCGCGCCGAAGTCATTGCACTTCTTGATCAGGCTGGAGACCTCGGGACGGCGGAAGAGGCGCTGGAGTTTGCGCTCGGTGGGGGCGTTGCCCTTCTGCACTTCCGCGCCGCAGGTAGTCAGGGACTCCTGGGTGTGGGCCTTGGAGGACCCGGTCGCTCCGCCGATGCCGTCTCTGCCTGTCCTGCCGCCCAGCAGGATGATCACATCGCCGGGGTCGGAGTTGAGCCGCTGCACATTTTCGCGGGCAGCCGCGCCCATGACCGCGCCGATCTCCATGCGCTTGGCCAAATAGCCGGGGTGATAGATCTCGGAGACCTGTCCGGTTGCCAGGCCGATCTGGTTGCCGTAGCTGGAATAGCCGTCGGCAGCGCCGATGACCAGCTTCTTCTGGGGAAGCTTGCCCTTAATGGTGTCCGCTACAGGAACAGTGGGATCCGCAGCTCCGGTCACACGCATGGCCTGATAGACATAGCCGCGTCCGGAGAGGGGATCGCGGATGGCGCCGCCCAGGCAGGTGGCCGCGCCGCCGAAAGGCTCGATCTCGGTCGGGTGGTTGTGGGTCTCGTTTTTGAAAAAGACCAGCCACTCTTCTGTCACGGGGCCGTCGCCGTAGTCAGCTTCGATCGGAACAACGATCGAGCAGGCATTGTTCTCATCCGACTCTTCCATATCGGTCAGCTTGCCGTCGGCTTTTAGTTTTTTCATGCCCATGATAGCCAGATCCATCAGGCAGACAGGCTTGTCCTTCCGTCCCGCATACAGCTCGTCGCGGGTATCCGTATAACTCCGCCAGGTCGTCTCGATGGGGGTGCGGTAAAAACCGTCCTCAAACTCGACATTTTTGAGCTCGGTGGAAAAAGTCGTGTGACGGCAGTGATCGGACCAGTATGTGTCGAGCACACGGATCTCGGTCACTGTCGGATCGCGGTGCTCTGTCCCGGAGAAATACTCCTGGATAAAGAGAAAGTCCGCGAAAGTCATAGCAAGACCCAGGGAATCATACAGTTCCCTCAGGGCTGACTCATCCATGGCAATGAAGCCGTCAAAGACCTGCACGTCGTCCGGCTCGGGGTATTCCGTGCGCAGGGTCTGCGGCTTTTCAAGTCCTGTCTCCCTTGAGTCGACAGGGTTGATGCAGTAGGCCTTGATCCTGTCCAGATCCTCATCCGACAGGTCGCCGGCCAAAAGATACGTCACCGCCGTGCGGACAACGGGCTTTTCATCCTCTTTCAGAAACTGCAGACACTGCTCCGCACTGTCCGCCCTCTGGTCAAATTGGCCGGGCAGAGCTTCCACGGAAAAAGCTTTGGTCCCAGCAGGGATCTCGATGGTCTCCCTGTACAGGACATCAACAGGCGGCTCGGAAAATACCGTCCTGCAGCCCTTCTCAAATGTCTCATCGGAAATATTCTCGACGTCATACCTGATCAGGATCCTGACATCCCTGATTTCCGAAATCCCTAGAAATCCCTCTATGTCATCCTTCAGCTGCCTCGCCGCAACGGCAAAAGGCTCTTTCTTCTCGACGTATACGCGTCTTACACCGCTCATCCTTACCTCCTTGGTGGGGATTTTATGAATCTTCATGAAGTCTTACAATAAATGAATACAAAATAAAGATTGTTTCCAAAAAGGAACATATTGCATGCATTTATTTCTGTCACATTATAGCATAGGTTCTGAAAAAGTACACAAGCTATGCTTTTTTCCATGATAAAATAATTTTGTCGTTACTGTTCACGCCCTCTCGAGGGCGTAAACAGTAACTTGCGAAAATCCCATTCCAAATCGCTTACACGATGGGATTTTCGCCGTCAGACTCCGGTTTTTGCGCTGAAAGCCGCGCAAAAACACGTCGAATTCGAGGTGGTCTGAACAGATAACATTTTGTCATAAAAAATGCACGATTTTTAATTTATTTAGTTCATTTTTTCTCACGCAGATAATCTGATATATCCTGTATCTCTTACCATTTCATTTTCGGAGCATTGCGGCTTTTTCACGCAGCTGTCTATCCCTGTTCCTATGCTCCGTTTTAAAGGCTTTTGGCGTTCCCGGTATCGAAAATAAGGGAATGCAGTGTTACCAGCAACAAGTAAGTGATGTATTCACACACCCGGTCAGGGTGTTACAAGTTACGGACACACTGTTCTCTGCCGCATTTCATATTTAAATGTAAATTCAAAAAGGGAGGTATTAGTTATGGGAGTATTTCTTATTCTGGCACCTGTCTCGGGCGTTCTGGCACTTCTGTTCGCCTATTATCTGATCCTGAAAGTATCCCGCAGGGACGCCGGAACAGACCGCATGAAAGAGATCGCCGCCTTCATCCATGAAGGAGCACGCGCATTTCTGATGGCTGAGTACAGAATCCTGGTCTTCTTTGTCGCTGTCCTTTTCGTCCTGATCGGAATCGGGACAAGCTGGCTGACGGCCTACTGCTTTCTGATCGGTTCCATTTTCTCAACGGCCGCCGGCTTCATCGGTATGAATGTCGCCACAAAGGCCAATGTCCGGACTGCGGCCGCGGCCAAGGATCACGGCATGAACGCAGCTCTGTCCGTCGCCTTTTCCGGCGGCGCGGTCATGGGCATGTGCGTTGTGGGCTTCGGACTGGTCGGAGCCGGCCTGATCTATCTGATCACCAAAAATCCCGATATCCTGTCCGGTTTCTCTCTGGGTGCCTCTTCGATCGCCCTCTTCGCCCGTGTCGGCGGCGGTATCTACACCAAAGCTGCTGACGTAGGCGCTGACCTGGTCGGTAAAGTCGAGGCCGGTATTCCTGAGGACGATCCCCGAAATCCCGCCGTCATCGCGGACAACGTCGGTGATAACGTCGGCGATGTGGCCGGCATGGGCGCTGACCTCTTTGAATCCTATGTGGGTTCACTTGTCTCGGCCCTGACGCTGGGTGTCGTCTATCATCAGGTGAGCGGAGCTGTTTTCCCTCTTGTCATCGCTTCGACAGGCATCATCGCCTCCATTCTGGGATGCTTCTTTGTAAGGGGAGATGAGAACTCCAATCCCCACAAGGCCCTCAAGGCCGGAAGTTACTCTTCCGCCATTATCGTCATTCTGGGTTCTCTTGCATTGAGCTGGTTTTTCTTCCACTCTCTCAGAGAGGCGTTTTCCATTATCTTCGGCCTGGTTGTAGGTCTGATCATTGGTATCGTCACTGAGATCTACACTTCCGGCGACTATCGTTTTGTCAAAAAGATCGCGCAGCAGTCTGAGACAGGGCCTGCCACGACCGTCATCAGCGGCATAGCGGTCGGCATGCAGTCCACCGCCATTCCGATCGTCCTGATCTGCATCGGGATCATCGGAGCATTCCTCTCCTGCGGCCTGTACGGCATCGCCCTGGCAGCTGTAGGAATGCTGTCCACAACAGGCATCACTGTCGCCGTTGATGCCTACGGCCCCATCGCCGACAACGCGGGCGGTATCGCGGAAATGTCCCATCTGCCCAGCCGTGTCCGCAAGATCACGGACCGCCTGGACGCCGTGGGAAATACAACCGCCGCCATGGGCAAAGGCTTCGCGATCGGTTCCGCCGCCCTGACTGCCCTGGCACTCTTCGTCTCTTACGCTCAGGCTGTCAGCCTCTTTAAGAGCGGGATCAACCTTCTGGACTACAAAGTCATCGTGGGACTCTTCCTGGGCGGCATGCTTCCCTTCCTTTTCTCCGCGCTGACGATGGATTCCGTCTCCAAGGCAGCTTACAAAATGATTGCGGAGGTCCGCCGCCAGTTCCGCACCATCCCCGGCATTCTTGAGGGGACAGGAAAGCCCGATTACACGACATGCGTCGCCATCTCCACTCAGGCAGCCCTGCGCGAAATGCTTGTACCCGGCGTCATGGCCGTCATCTGCCCCCTCTTCGTAGGCATTGTCCTGGGACCCACTGCTCTGGGCGGGCTGCTGGCCGGAGCCCTGGTGACAGGCGTCATGCTGGCCATCTTCATGTCCAATTCCGGCGGTGCCTGGGACAACGCGAAAAAATATGTGGAAGAGGGCCACAACGGCGGCAAGGGCAGTGACACCCATCACGCCACTGTCGTCGGAGACACTGTCGGCGATCCCTTCAAGGATACATCCGGTCCTTCCATCAATATTCTGATCAAACTCATGACCGTTGTCGCCCTGGTCTTCGCGCCGCTCTTCCTCAAGTATGGGGGCCTGTTCTGATCCGCAGGCTTAAAAATGCCACTCCCCGGTTTATAGCGCTATGCCATGGAAATAAAACGGCACTCCCCGGATTTATGCAGACAGCCATGGAAATAAAACGGCACTGCCCGGTTTTATGGCAGGCAGCCATGGAAATGAATCGGCACTTCCCGGTTTTATGGCAGGCAGCCATGGAAATGAAGACCGGTAAAAGGTGTGCCGGGCTTTTAATCATATGGGTCTGTGTGCTATGCTCATTATACCAGTGTTATTATCCCGCAAATCTGTTCTCCGGCAGGTCAGACACTCCCGGAGAGGAAAAGAGGTTCTATATGAGTAATTCCAAAGAATACGCACCTGAATTTCAGAATATCATCAATCAGGCCAAAGCCTGCGGGACTCCCATCAGGGTTGCCATTGCGGGTGCTGACGCCGAGAACATCCTCAGGGGCGTCTTTCAGGCCCAGGAAGACGGATTCGTCGAACCCATCCTGATCGGCAGCTACAGGAAAATCAACAATACTCTGGAAAAAATCGGAATGACAGACCGCAAATTCGATCTGCAGCCGGTCACCAGCGACACAAATCCCGTACAGTTCGCGATTGAAATGATCCAGGACGGCAGTGCCGACATGCTGATGCGCGGAAATACACAGACCCGTGACTTCCTGCTGCCGGTTCTGAACAAGGCCAATCATCTGATACGTCCAGGGCGGCTGCTGACACACATCGTCATGCTCAAAATCCCTACTTATCACAAGCTCCTGGCTCTCTCAGATGTTACACTGCTGGTCAGGCCGTCCATCGAGAACCGCAAGGATGTAGTGCGCAACATGGTAGACGCCCTCAGCGTCTTCGGCGTCGAACATCCCAATATCGGTCTTCTATCCCTGATCGAGAAACCTGCCTTCCATATGAGGGACACCGTCGAGGCCCAGACAATTATCATCGACCACAATGATGAGCCGATCGCGGACTGCAATCTGGTGGGCCCCATCACCTGGGACCTGATCGTAGACAAAGAAGCTGCCCGCCTCAAAAACTATGACAACCCCGCCTGCGGCGATTTTGACGGCGTCGTCGTCCAGAACCTGATGACCGGAAATCTGATCGTCAAAGTCCTGCATACAAGCACAGGCGCCCACAACTGCGGCATCCTGATCGGAAGCAATATTCCCATCGCCATCACCGGCCGCAGTGAGACCCCGCAGGAATCCTACCTTTCCCTGGCGGCCTGTACGGTCATGAATTCCACTGCGGAAAACCGCAAGAAGTATTTCGGTCAGTGACATTGACTCACACTTTGTCCGGTTATTAAATTCAAAAAACAGCTGTATTTTCGTCAAAACCTGCGAAAATACAGCTGTTTTTATTATTTTATTACAGTTGTTGTGATTTTCTGCTCCATCAGAAGTATTTGCTGTCTGTACAGCCCCGCCTGAAACTTCTACTTTGCACCCGTGTGTTTAAGCACCACCGAAACGGTCTTGAGCAGGATCTGGAAATCCAGTTCTATGCTCCAGGTCTCGATATACTCGCGGTCCAGCTTCACGACTTCCTCGAAGTCAGTGATGTCGCTTCGTCCGCTGATCTGCCAGAGTCCTGTGATTCCGGGCTTGATGCTCATGCGCACGCGGTGGTGCAGATCATATCTTTCCCACTCGTCCAGGGTGGGGGGTCTGGTGCCCACCAGGCTCATCTCACCCTTGAGCACATTCCAGAACTGAGGGAACTCGTCCAGGGAAGTCCTGCGGATGAAATTGCCGATCCCTGCTGGCTTTCCGTTTTTGTCCTTCTTTTCGCTTCCGATGATACGGGGATCATCGTCCATCTTGAACATCATGCCGTCCTGGACCTTGTTTTTCTCCATAAGGGCTTTTTTGCGCTCCTCAGCATCCATATACATGCTTCGGAACTTGTACATCCTGAAAACTTTGCCGTTTTTTCCGATCCTCTTCTGGGTAAAAAAGATGGGGCCGGGGGACTGTATGTAGATGGCCGGCGCGATGAAAATAAAGATGATCGCGGTCAGGATGCAGCCCACGATCCCGCCGGCTATGTCGATGATCCTCTTGAGGGCAAGTTCCCGGATCGAGACGATACGCAGGCTGTTTGTCAGCACTTTGTAATTGCCGATCTTCTCGACCTCCTGGGTGCCCCAGCGGCTCTCGTTCAGCGCCGAGATACAGTAGTGGACAGTGATTCCCATATTGAGCAGGGAATCTACCATCTCGGTCGGATAGGGGAGATTGTCCGGCTGGTAGAGGAAAACCTCATCCACCCAGTTGCGGCTGATATAGAAGAGAATATTCTCCCCTCTTCCCAGTGTCGGGATTCCGTTGATCTCCTTCCTGTCCGCGGAAGCCTGATCCATCAGGATGATGCCGGAAATAAAATAGTCGTGATAAGAGTGCTCTGTCAGTTCAGCAATCACCTGATCGACCAGATGACTGGAAGTGATGACCATCAGGGACCGCTGTCCCTTCTGGTCCTTCCTCATATCCAGGATCCTTTTCTTATTTATGAGTCTGGCAATAAATGAAACGATAAAAAACATCACCGCCGTCAGGCCTGTCAGAAGTCGTGAGATCATGTAGATCTGGTGGACCGAGAACAGGTAGAGCAGGTTGAGGATCTCAACGCCTGCTACATAGCGGAATGTCGCGGTGAGTTCCATGAAAGTACTTCTTCTGAGCACATTCTTGTAACTCTCTGTGACAAGGACCACAATCAGCTGGCAGAACAGATAGACAATTGCCTGGTAGCGGTAGAGGACGATCTTGTATGGATTTGATATTCCACGCAGGATCCAGTAACTGAGAATATAACATAGTTGGAATACTATGAGATCCAGCACAATGAAGTCCAGGTGTTTCAGCCAGCCCGTTTTTTCTTTTTTATACATAAAAAGATTCTCCTGCGGCACAGGCGCGCGGAGAGCGCCTGTTCACTCACCGGGCGGATTTCTCGTCGATGCATCTTGAGGCAGCAGCGCCCGCGGTTCACAGACTTCGTCCAATTTGTCCGCGTCCCAAAATGAGGCGGGCAAAAAGGGCAAAGTGACCAGTACCGTTTATTCGACTGTAACGCTCTTGGCCAGATTCCTGGGCTTGTCGACGTCGAGACCCTTGGCTACGCTGATATAGTAGGCCAGCAGCTGGAGAGATACGATGGCCAGGCTGTTAGCGAACAGAGGATCGGTCTTGGGCACATAGACTGTGAAGTTGGCAGTGTCCTCGATATTGTACTGGCCATAGGTGGTCAGACCCATCAGATAAGCTCCACGGCTCTTGACTTCGACCATGTTGCTGACGGTCTTCTCATAGAGGTCAGGCTGTGTCACAACACCAATTACCAGTGTACCGTCCTCGATCAGGCTGATCGTGCCGTGTTTGAGCTCACCCGCCGCATATCCTTCGGAGTGGATATAGCTGATTTCTTTCATCTTGAGGCTGCCCTCGAGGCAGATGGCGTAATCTATGCCTCTGCCGATGAAGAAAATGTTGCGGGCATGGGAGAATTTGGAGGCGAACCACTGAATCCTCTCCTTGTCTTCGAGCACTCTGGTGATCTTATCGGGAAGCTGGGCTATATCATCAAGATACTTGTCCATCTGTTCCTTCGTGATGAGACCGCGGACAAAGGCAAACTTGATGGCGAGAAGATATCCCGCGATCAGCTGGGTGGAGTAGGCCTTGGTCGTCGCGACGGCAATCTCGGGACCTGCGAGTGTGTAGAGAACATCGTCCGCCTCACGGGCGATGGTAGAGCCGATGACATTGACGATGCCCAGTGTTCTGGCACCCTTGTCCTTGGCCTCGCGCAGTGCGGCAAGAGAGTCCGCAGTCTCGCCGGACTGGCTGATGACGATGACCAGGGTGCTGCTGCTGAGGATGGGATTGCGGTAGCGGAACTCACTTCCAAGCTCCACGCGGACCGGAATCCTTGCCAGCTTCTCGATCACATACTGCAGGCTGATGCCGATGTGATAGGCACTGCCGCATGCCACGATATTGATGTCACTGATGCCCTTGATTTCTTCTTCCGAGAGGGAAATGCCCTCCAGGACGATCTCTCCGTTTTTGACGATAGAATTATAGGTGTCCAGGATCGCCTTGGGCTGCTCGTGGATCTCCTTCATCATGAAGTGCTCGAAGCCGCCCTTCTCAGCGGATTCCGCGTCCCATTTAATCTCGGTAAGTTCCTTGGAAATCTCTTCCTGGTCAATGTTGTAAAAAGCCACATTGCCTGCGGAGATCCTGGCGATCTCACTGTTGCCGATATAATAGACATTGCGGGTGTAGCGCAGGATGGCGGGTACATCAGAGGCCAGATAGGTCTCACCGTCTTCGACACCGATGATCATAGGGCTGTCTTTGCGGGCAGCGAAGAGCTCTCCGGGGAAATCGCGGAACATGAGCACCAGGGCATAGGAGCCGCGTATGCGCATCATGGAGTGGGCAATCGCCTCCAGAGGCCCCATTTTGTCTTTTTTATAATAATAATCGACGAGCTTGACCGCGACTTCCGTGTCGGTCTGGCTCATGAAAGTATAGCCTTTTCGCAGGAGCTTTTCCTTGAGCTCCTGATAGTTTTCGATGATGCCGTTGTGGACGCCGATGATCGAGCGGTCATCGGTGCAGTGGGGATGGGCATTTCCCTCCGAAGGTTCGCCGTGGGTAGCCCAGCGGGTGTGTCCGATACCGCAGGTGCCGATCATTGCGTGACCGCCATTGGTCTTCTCTTCCAGAATCTTCAGCCTGCCTTTTGCCTTGACGATCGCAGGTTCCGCCTCGCCGTCCCTGACAGCCAGTCCTGCCGAATCATATCCTCTGTATTCCAGCCTGGACAGTCCGTCAAGAAGAATGGGAGCAGCCTGCTTAGGTCCTATATAGCCAACAATTCCACACATAGAAATCCTCCTGTAAAATAATCGCTTCTGATGCGATCTGATGGCAGATCTTTTATATCAATTAAAACCGATAAGCACTTAAAACCGATAAGCGTTCAGCTAAAGTATAAGGGCTGTCAGCTGCAGCCGGAAAACTGTCAGCTAAAGCTTAAGGGCTGTCAGCCAAAGCCAAAGAGCTGTCAGTTAAAACTGAAGAGCCTCTGTGCTACGAGATAGCACACCGATACGAAAGACCTGGGAAGACTGCTGTTGACATTCATAGCCATCCCCAGAGGCCTCATTCTCATCTTTTTCCACAGCTTCTCATCCCGGCTCTTAAGATAGTCCCAGATCTCTGTGCGCATCTGAAGATGCTCGGGCGAGCCTGAGCGAATAGCCAGGACCGAGGTGACCGTGGTGATGATCTCCAGATAATTGAACATGTACTGCTTAAGAGCCTTGTAATGTCCGATCCTCTCCTGGTTGGCGGGATCTGTAAAGTAATCGATCATGATCCGGTTGACCCTCTGCTGCTGGTCAAGTCTCTTGATCATGACGGACTCGTGTACCGACTGGTCCTCTCTGCCGATAAAATAGTAATAGAAGTTTACGTCGAGATAATACATCCTCTTCACATAGGGAAGCGGATTGAAGACATAGATATTATCGACATAGAATGTGTGCTCGGGGAGTTTGAGACCGCTCTCGCGCAGCATCTGAGTCCTGAATATGACAGAGTGCATGAGAATATATTTCCCGACCGGGAAATGCCCGGCTTCATCCCAGGAAAAGACACGATCCCTGGGGAGGCACTTTCTGTACTCCATGATCTTATGGCGGTTCTTGTCCTCTTTGTTGTAGACAAAGTTGGAAATAAGGAGGTCGATCGGTTCTTCCCTGTCCTCCCCTGTCTGGCCTTCGGCGTCTGTGTCCTCCGCCTGTGCAGAGCCGCTGAAGCGGCGGAGCACATCCAGTATGCTCTTATAAGCGGCGGGCTTTACTTTGTCATCGCTGTCGACGACCTTGAAATAAAGGCCGGTCGCGTTCTCAAGACCTGTGTTGACCGCGCCTCCGTGTCCCTTGTTGGGCTGGTGGATCGCGCGCACTATCCCTTTATGTTCTCTTTCCAGCCGGTCCGCGATCTCCGCAGTCCTGTCGGCAGAGCCGTCGTCCACTATAAGGATCTCGACCTCTTTTCCTCCGACCAGAAGCGTCTTGATGCAGTTCTCCATATAATCCTGTGAATTGTAACACGGAACGGCAATTGATAACAGTTTCATAAAACATACCTCCTTGGTTGTATGAGGCCGTCACTTTTCCACAGCGTGCCGGAATGCCCGGGCACATCTGTGCGAAGTCATCGTCATTTTTCTGCGCGGAAGCCTAAAAAGATTCCGTACCGCATACATAGACACAATATTATACCATAATAATCCGACGGAATATAGTTTATTTTTACATACAGAAAACTATGTACAGCTCATGAACAGCTATATTCAGCTATATTCAGCTATATACAGCCTATTTACAGCTATATTCAACTATATCCAGCAGACCATATACAGGCTTTTATACAGGGGAATGCAGAAAAATGAGCGCAGGAAAAACTGTGCGCAGGATAATGCAGGAAAAAAGTGCAGGAAAACGGCATATAGAAAAACTGTATGCAGGATAATGCAGGAGAGATTCAATGTGCTTCAGTTCTCCCGTGCCGGAGAGCCCTGTACAAGACGGGAAAGATATGCCGCATAGGCGCTTGGAATTGCGTACTGCTCCTGCAGCCGGCTCACCGAGACGAAGAAAGGCTTCCCTCTCCGGGGCTCAGAAAAGGCTTGATCCTGCATTTTCTCTTTGTCCGCACTGTCATCAATATGGCTGCTGTTCCCGGCGGCTTCTTTCTCCGGATAGCTTCCCGTCCAGATTTCATATGCCTGCATATGCCACTCACGGTGACTGAAAATATGCCTGGACTCATTCAGGGGGCTGATCCTCACGGGCTCACAGCCGAAGCTTCTGACCTTTTCAACAGCCTCCCGGTCGGACAGCCAGCCGTCTTCGTTAGGAAATTCATAAAGACCTGCCAGCAGTCCCCTGGAGGGACGCCTGCGCAGAAGGACACGGTCTCCGTCGCGTATGAGCAGGATGGTCCTATGATCCACCCTCCTCTCTTTTACTGCCGGCATGACAGGCAGAGACGCTGCCCTGCCTTCATGAAAAGCCCTGCAGAAAGGACTCAGGGGACAGGCGGCGGGATCTGCCCCGCATGCCGCTCCCGTTCCCGGCACACAGACACCGGATCCCAGGTCCATCAGCGCCTGATTGAAATCCCCCGGTCTGTCGTCGGGCATGATCCCGAAAAAAAAGCTGTCAGCGGCTTTAGCTGCAGCCGGCGTGCGGATCTGCTCTTCATACAGGGCGAGGCGGGAAAAAATACGAAGCAGATTGCCGTCTACGGCCGGGATTTTCTCTCCGAAAGCGATAGAGGCGATCGCCGCGGATGTATAAGGTCCGATACCGGACAGTTTTCTCAGTTCAGAAGCCTTGCGGGGCATCTCACCGCCATACAGGGACATGATCTGCCCTGCCGCCTTTTTCAGATTTCTTGCTCTGCTGTAATAGCCCAGACCCTCCCATAGTTTGAGACAGTCGTCTTCTTCCGCCTCCGCGAGGGATCGAACATCCGGAAATCGCTGCAGAAAACGAGTGTAATATCCCCTGACTGTCTCGACCCGGGTCTGCTGCAGCATGATCTCCGAGATCCAGACATGATAAGGCGTCGGATCCTCCCTCCAGGGGAGGTCTCTCCGGTGCGAATCATACCACTCCAGCAGGGCATAGCCCGGCTTCTTCCGGCTTTTATCTTCTCCCATCTCCATGTTCTGTTCCTCTCACTTACCCTCCGGACGTGCAGAGCCCTCTGCGGCCGTCTGTCGGCGCGGTTTTTCCCCGAGGGCACAGACACATCAGGGCGGCAGTACTCTTGCCGCCTGTTGCCGCGGTTCCCTCCCCATGTGCCCGGACATATTCCGCTTTCATCCGCAAAGCCGGATGATCGTCATCTCCACCGCAATGCCGGCGTCGATCTTTCCGCTCTTGTAATCCTGATCTGCCTGCAGACAGTACTGCAGCGACCGCTCCAGTCTGCCGGCATCCATTTTGCCGATAACAGGCATGTAGTTCTTTTTTATAATCCAGGCGGAAATGCCGGTGCGGGCAGCGATCTCCTCACCGGACTGTCCCGCCCTGCGAAGTTCCCTGATCTGAAGCAGGCGGGAATATTCTCTCTGCAGCAGAGTCAGAATCACCTGAGCCGGTGTGCGCAGGGCGATCAGATCCATATAGATGGAAAGAGCTTTCTGCTTCTGCCTGCGCGATACCGCAGACACCATCTCGAAGACCCTGTCCTTTAGCTGAGGGCTGCAGACGGCCCGGATATCCTGGTCCGTTATTTTATCTCTCCCCATGCAGTAGCCGATCAGCTTTTCGGACTCACTGACGATATTCATCATATCCTCTCCCACCGTCTCCAGAAAAAGGTTCAGGACCGGTCCGTCGATCGAGAGTCCGGCTTTTTTGAAGAGACCGGAAGTCCACTGCCCCAGCATCCTTGGCGAGAGATCCTCACAGTTGAGCACAAACCCATTCTTCTGGACCGCCCTGTAAAGCTTCTTTCGCTTGTCGGGATTTTCCTCCACGAAAATAATAGAGGCGGTTTCAGGAATATCGGGGATAAAAGCTGCCAGAGTGTCCGATTCCACGCTTGCCTTTTTAGAAAAAAAGACAGAATTCTCCAGAATGATCACTCTGCGGTCGGCAAAAAAGGGCAGCGTCTGAGCCTGATCGATCACCTCTCTGGCGGTCACATCCATCCCTGTATAGACGGACACATTCATCTCATCGCCGTCCCCCAGAAGTGCTGCCCGCACCCTGTCGCGGTTCTGAATCCTCAGATATGCCTGTTCGCCGCACAGCAGATAAGTCCGGCGGAATCTGCCTTCTTTGAGTTCCGCGTTAAGGATCTTCTGCTGCTGTCCGAAATCCTCTTTCTTTGCTGCCATCTTTCCATCTCTCCTGAACGTTACCGGCCTGTCAGACAATGACCGGCGTGGATCCTGCAACCGGGTTTGGGTTTATGGTGTGACTTTTTACCCCCGTCTTCTTCCGTCATCTTATCAGAACAGCGGAATTTTTCAACCCGGCCTCGTTCCTGCATGCCCCGCGATTAGGCATCTTTCCTGCCCGGCTGCCCTCCTGCAAGCCCCGCGGTTTGGCAGTTCTCCTTGCCTGACTCCCCTCCTGCATGCCCCGCGGTTTGGCAGTTCTCCTGCCTGACAGCCCTCCTGCATGCCCCGCGGTTTGGCAGTTTTCCTGCCTGACAGCCCTCCTGCATGCCCCGCGGTTTGGCAGTTCTCCTGCCTGACAGCCCTCCTCCGTCTTTCGTCACAACCGCCTTCCTGCCCCTTCCTGCCCGGGTTGTGGAACGTCCGAAGCAGGCCAGATAGACCGGGGATCAGTCTCCAGGTTCTGTCATCATGATAACGAACAGGGCGGTCTGAGCTGACGCTGCAGACCGCCCTTTCTTCAGGCATCATCCTGCTTTTTTTCTTTTTTAGATATGATCAGGTAATAGGAAGGCATCATCAAAAGGCACAGGATGGTGGAAGCAACCAGGCCTCCGATAATGACGAAAGCCATACTTGACATCATCTTGTTGTCGGAAAACCATCCCATGGGGACCATGGCCAGGATCGTGGTCAGGGTTGTCATCAGGATGGGACGCAGGCGGATCCTGCCGGCTGTGACGAGAGCCTCTTCCAGAGACATGTGCTCCCTCTCCTGGTTGACAGTGTCGACCAGCAGGATACCGTTATTGACCGCAATACCCATCAGCATCAGAAAGCCCATCATGGAGACCATGTTCATACTGCTTCTCATTATAAAGAGAAGGAGGAAGGAACCGATCAGGGAGAAAGGAATGCAGGTCATGACCATCAGCGAAAAGCGGGGAGACTCGAACTGCATGGCCATAACCAGGAAGACCAGGAAAATACCGGCCAGAATAGCCATGAAGATGGCCGAGAGGTTTTCGTCCTGCATGTCCTCAAGGGAGGAGGATGTAAATTCCACTCCCTGGGGAAGAGTCATGTTCTTCTTTGCCTCATTGACAGCCTTGGTCACTTTACCCTTCATGCCTTTTGAAGGTGTGACGGAAACGGTATTCTGGATCTTTCCGTCAGTCTTCTGGATCATCTGCAGCTGCTGCCTGTACTCGATGGAGGCCACGTCATGAAGGGTGATCGTGTTGCCGGCAGCTCCTGTCAGGGGCTTGTTCATGAGCTGATTGACATCCTCATAAGTCCCGTCGGCATAGTTCAGGATAATATCATATTCATTTCCGTCCATTACCATGTGGGCGGCAGTGACGCCGTTCATGGTCTGGTAGAGGTCCATGGCGATCTGGGCGGGGGCAAGGCCCGCAGCCCCTGCTTTCTGGGGATCCACCACAATGTGGCCGGCTGTCTGCCGCGTTGAGGCGTCCGATTTGACATGGAGCACTCCGGGTATGGCGGCCATCATTTCCTCCACCTGCTGGCAGGCCTGGGCAAGAGAATCCTGATTTTCTCCCTGAACGACCACGTCGACTGTACTGCCCGATACAGAGGAAGACATGGAACTGCTGGAACCGCCGGAAGGCGCGATCGAAATATCCGCTCCCGTTGAGGCCGACAGCGCCTGTGTATACTGCTGGACAGCATCTTCACTCGATCTTTTGCACTTTTTGACGGCATAAGCCGTCACGACCGCCTGGCTGCCCGAAATGCTCAGACTGTAGTTCTCGAAATAGGGGTCTTTGCTGACCATTTCCCCTATCGTTTCCATCTCCTTGTCCATAATTTCCAGGCGCATGCCGGGACGGAAATCCGCTGTGATAGTAATGCTGCCGTTATAATCCGCAGGGATCAGTTCAAAAGTCAGTGTAGACGCAAGGAAAAAAGATCCAATCAGAAGAAGGACGCTCACGAAAAGAGTGGTCTTTTTTCTGTAGAGAAGCTTTCTCAGCAGCCGGTCATAGCCTGCCCGCACCCGATCCAGGACCGAGTTGGCGGTGTTTTCCTTCTTCTCCCTGGGCCTGACATAGACATACAGGAGAGGGACGATGCAGAGGGCGCTGATCAGGGAGGCTATCATAGCGACCACGATAATGACGCCCAGCTGGGAGAACATCTGCCCCGAGAGGCCCTCGATCAGGGTCATGGGCACATAGACGACGCAAGTGGTGATGGTGGATGCCACGATACTCATCATGACAGTACCGGCCCCCCTGACAGCGGCCTCCGGGAAGTCGAGCCCCTGATCTGTGGCGCGGAAACAGCTCTCTATGACAACGATGGAGTTGTCGACGATCATACCGATCGCGATCACGAGAGCCCCCATGGTGATAATATTCAGGTCAAATCCCAGAAGATACATGATCACCAGTGTCGCAAAGACCGAGAGAGGCATGGAACTGCCGACGATCAGAGATGCCCTGAGGTCGCCGAAAAAGATCAGCAGGACCAGCATGGCAAAGACTACGCCCAGGGCAAGCGTCTCTCCGACAGATTTCAGGGCGCTCGTGATCTCCTTGCCCGAATCATACATCATGTCAAAGGTCACACCGGCGTCCTGTTTTTCAATCCTGTCCAAAGCTTTGCGGACATTGGACGCGACTCTGACAGTAGACGCGCTCTGGACTTTGTATACCTGGATGGTGACATTTTCCGCCCCGTTGTAGCGGCTGATCGAAGACGGGTTCTTCACTCCCATACTGATCTTCGCCACATCCTTCAGCCGGATCTGGGCACCCGTCGCCGTAGTCAGCGTCGTATTCTCCAGGGTCTGCAGAGAGAGAAAATCAGCACTTGTATTGATGCTGATCTCCTGTGAACCTGCCTTGATCTTGCCCGCGGGAACATTGTAGTCCGCGGCGCCCACCTGCTGGGCGATCGACGAGATGTTGAGGCCGTACTGACGCATGCTGTCCTCATTGAGACGGACACGCACATAGTTGGTCCTGCCGCCGGTGACTTCTACTCTGGCGACATTGCCCACGCCCTCCAGGGCAGGCACCACTGTCTGGTCGATATAGGCCATCATATCAGAGGATCCGCTGCTGGTGGCGGAAATGGACACTGTGGGCACCTGGTTGACATCCATCTCTATGATGACCGGCTCCTGAGCATCGTCCGGCAGATCCAGCATGTCCAGGGCTGCCGACAAAGATGTGTAGGCGTCATTCATGTTCTGGCCGTAATCATAGGTCAGCAGTACCATACAGTAATCATTGTATGAATAGGAGGCGACACTGTCCACTCCGCTCAGGGTCTCAGCCGCGTCTTCTATTTTGGAAGTGACCAGTTCATCGATCGTGGTCGGATCCGCTCCCGGATAGACCGTATTGACCAGATACATGGGCAGCTCAATATCCGGGATCAGCTCCATGCTGAATCCCGGTATCGAGAAGACTCCGAAAACGATTATACCCAGAACAACCAGCGCCGTGGAGACAGGCCGCCTGAGGACCAGTTTCGTAATATTCATTGAGACAAAGTTCCTTTCAGCAGCGGTTCATCCGCGGCAGGCTGCCTACGCACTGTATACAAGCTGTATACGCATTGTAAACACCGCTCCGGCCGCGAAGTTCCGGCTCAGTCAGACGGCGCCGGCATGACTTCGATAACAGCGCCGTCCTTAAGCCCGGCGCCCCAGGATGTGACCACTTCCTCCCCGTCGGAAATCCCTTCCGGGATCGCAATCATGTCTTCACTGTATAATCCGGCAGTGACATTCCTGCGGACAGCCCTGGTCTGATCCGTTCCTCTGTCAACGATGAAGACATAGGCCTGGTCATTGTCATAATAAACAGCGTCAAAAGGGATGAGGATCTCATTTTCAACCGAATCCGAAACGACAGAAAGATTCACGCTGGTATTTGAGAGAAGGCTCTTATCAGCGATAGTCAGAATATCCGCCTCGATCTTGAAAAGTCCTTTCTGCTGATCGAGAGAGGTTGCTATGGAAGTGATACTTGCCTTAAGGTCTCCCCCTGTAGAATCTATATTTACCGTATCTCCGATCCTCAGATGGTCCCTGACAGATTCAGGAACATAGAAAGAAACGGTCATGATCTCCTTATCCGAGATAGTGAAGGCCGGCTGTCCCTGTGCCGCCATCTGTTTCTCCGTGACACTGACAGTCTCCACGATACCGCTGATCGGCGCTTTGACAACATAAAGATCTTTCTGATATTCTGCTGAATCCACACCGGTCTCAGCCGCCTTTATCTGGGCATCATAAACCTGAGTGCCTGCGGTCGCGTCAGCGGCGGACTTTGCCGCTCCTATGTTCTTGTCGAGAGCCTTGATCTGGGAATCCAGCTGGCTGATCGTATTCTCCAGCGTTTTGACAGAAGAAGACGCCTGGGCATATCCGGACTGCGCGGAAGCCTGCATGGCTTTTGCCTGTTCCATCTGATCCCTGAGCATAGCCAGTCCCGCTGTGGACATATATTCCACGGCGATCGGGACCTCGCCCAGTGCCTTGAGCAGGGCGGCGGCAGTTCTCTGCTTTTCCGAGCTCACTGTTTTCTCTTGATACTGTGGAACACCTCCGCCGGATCCTCCATTCTCCTGCCCTTCCTGCTCCTCACCCGGAACAGAAAAGACCAGCACATTCCCGTCATTTTCCTTTCCGCCGCCGGAAACTTCAGTGACGACAGTCTCCGGGATCGAGGCAGACACCAGTCCTGCTGTGGTAGCACAGTCAGGGTTTGCCGCGATAAAGCCCTGATAGCGTATGAAAAGATCGTTTGTCTTATCATATATGCTTTTCGAAGAGTTGTATGCCTGGGCTGCCGAGTCCTGAGCATCTTTGAGAGTGCCAAGGCTCCCTTTCACTTCCTTAAGCTGTTTCTCAGTGCTCTTCTTCTGGTCCTTCAGAGTGCTTCTCTGTGACTCCAGCGAGGTGATGCTGGCATCCGCCTGCTTCCTGGCGGCATGAATCTGGTCCTTGGCCGCCTGCTTGCCGGCCTTGGCGGTATTTACCGCATCCTTTGCGCTCTGGAGCTGCAGGTCAGCAGGCTTGTCGTCGAATTTGCAGAGTACATCTCCAACCTCGACTTTATCTCCGACCTTGACATTTACAGTCTCCACCGTTCCGGATACCAGCGGAACCACATTGACTGACGTATAGGGACTAAGAGTGCCCACGTAAGTACTGGTAAGTTCAAGCGTACCCCTGGAAGCTTTCTGCGATTCCACCCTGGTCAGCTGGACAGGCATCTCGCCGGTACTGCCTGACTGGGAACAGCCCGCAATCGAGACGACTGAAAAGACAGCCGCCATAATAGCTGCCGCAATACGGCCGGTTCTATAATTCATAAATAACCTCTGAAAAATAAACCACTCCGGAACATAACATGTCCGGCCACAAAACAGTTGCTATGCTTGAAAAAGTGCTCCGTCGTGACACCATAAGGCGTTTAACGGGCAGGTTCCGTGAAACTCAAACCTCCATGATCACAGGACGAAGATGTATAAAATGTACTCAATCCACCGTACTCGATCCGCGCACGAAGGTGTATAAATTGTACTCAATCAAGTACTGCAATACAATATACAGTTGCAAAAAGTTGTATAAGCCCTTGACAGCATGTACTGATCCTTTCCGGTTCAATAACACCCCTGCCGGCCTGAACCGATCCTTTCCGGTTCAATAACAGCCCTGCCGGCCTGAAGCCGCCCCTTTCCAGCTCAGCAGCAGCCGGCGCATGGCCTGAAAGGTCTGTGCCGGCTGATCCTTTACTCCTTCTTCTCCTGCTGCTCCTCAGCTGCTTTATAGGGTCTGTCCTCATAGATCTTCAGGCCGGTCAGCGCCTCGATCTCGGATGTGTCAAAATGATTGTCATAATAATTCTTCATTCTGACCTTCCTGTCATCCCGCATGTAGTAATAACCTTTCCTGAGCTTGCCGTCTTTGTCATTGTATCCGCTCAGGTCATTGAAATCATAGGAGATCTCGATCCGGTTTCCTTCCGGCGATGTGAAAAAATAATGCCAGGCATTTCCTGTGACCTGATACCCCTCCATTCGCAGTATCTCATAGAGAGTTCCGAAGCTGATCCCGGCATATTGGGGATTTCCGATAACTCCCTCGTAGTAGATCCGCTTCGAAGCATCCGCCTGTTTCCGGTCCGCTGCCGCGTCCCCTGTCTCTTCTGCGTCAGTCAGGGACGATCCGTTCCCGTCCTCAGTCTTGTAGATCCGGACAGTGTCCGGTGCATGGACCAGGGCATCGATCTCCTCCTGTGTAAATTCCTTTAGGGCATCATCAAACCTGTAATCCATGACACAGGCCAGATAGTTTTTGCGCATCAGCTCATAGGCACTCTCGTCCAGGCTTCCAATCTCACCCGTCGTGATCCCTTCCTGGACCTCGTATTCCACAGCACTGCTGAGAAGATGCTCATACTGCACTGTGTATTTGACCTTGAGGTCGCCATATCCCTCGTCCACAGCTGTTGTTCGCAGGCTCAGCAGTTCCTCATAGAGTTTTCTCAGGCTCTGTCCGTCTGTATACCCGCACAGAATCTCAGCGGTCACCAGTCCGGACTGGGATGTCTTTTTCAGATAGAGGCCCTCCGTTGCCGGAAACATCTCTTGATCGAGCATCCACAGAAAGACGGAACTGTCGTAGTCATCGAGAAGCTGGTTCTCCACCGCCTCCAACGCCCAGTAATAATCATCGAGTATATGAAAGACCACTCCGCTGTCTTCATCTGTTATCGTCCACAAATGATCCAGGTAGCCCTCTTCGTCCTCCTGGATCTCCACATACCCCTCGGAAACGGACAAATGCTCACGCCCGGTCAGCTTCCTGGCATAGGATTTTATATCCTCCTGGTAGTATTTTTTTACGCATCCGCCCAGCATTACTGTCAGCAGCGCCGCGATGGCCAGGATCGTCAATATTCTTTTGGAATAGTAATTAAAACCACAGTCTTTCATTCGTGCGGCTATGACCTCCCGTAATGAATTCCGGCGCCCGGACCCGGATTCGAAGTCAGATAGAGCCGGATACCGGCAGCCCCTCCGGTAACTGATGAAAAGGCAGCAGCCGGAAAAAGCGCGCTTCCTGAATGGCCCATGTATCATCTCTCTTTTACTGTGAATAAGTCCTTGTACTATGATCAAGTCAGGGAAGATACAGCATTACAGATACGCAGAAGAAATCGCCTCTGGTCTCAAATTCAATGACCCCGTTGTAACGGTTAACAATATTTTTGACCGACTCCGTACCGATTCCCACGCCGGAGTGCTTCATAGAGCGGAATCTTCCTTTTTTATCCTTTTCGGGAATCACCTCATATGTATTGTCGATCGCAAAGGTAAGAGTGTTCTGGGTAGTCTGCCCCCGCACATTGATCCTGCCCTTGCCGGAGCGCAGCCTCGCGCAGGCCTCCACGGCATTCTCCAGAAGATTGCCGAAGAGGACGCTCAGATCGGTCTTGGCGATCTTGATATCCTCCGGGATTCCCAGATTCACTTTGTATTCAATATCATATTTTTCGGCTTCTCTGGCAAAGTAGAGCAGAACTCCGTTGACAGTCGTATTGCTGCAGTAGATGAAGGTTTCATCCAGCTGATATTTTTCTCCGATATCATATAGATACTGCTTCACTTCATCAATATTGCCGTCATTGACAAGATTCTCGATGGTGACAATGTGATGCCTCAGATCATGACGTCCCTGTCTGGCCGTGTCGATACGCTGATTGAGGTCTTCGTACTGCATGACCTGCAGAGCCAGCACATGGTTTTCCTCTCTGAGGTGCATATATCTGGCATTGTCCCTGATCAGCCGCAATATCAGGTAATAGATCAGGAAAGATCCCAAATTAATGATGCCCAGGAAGAGGACATTATACACATTTACAGCCCACATAATAGGATTGCCCGTTCCATAGAATTCCTGAGCCCAGATCAGATAAAAAGTAGTGGGGACCAGCCAGCTGAACTGCCAGATGTATTTAGGCTGCATATCCTGGTTGATCATCTCAGCTTCCCATTTCATAAAGTAGAAGACGGGGATCATGATCAGAGGGGAGACAATACACAGACAGACCGTGGCGGACCATCTGTATCTTTGGAGGGCAAGATCCGGAAAGAGAAAGTTCTCCAGACACTTGGAAGACACAGTGGTCATATAACCGACATTGATCAGCATGAAACAGAAAAACAGCATCCTTCCCGGATGTCCATTATTGGCGGCTACAAACAGAGCAGCTATCACGATAAAGCCGGTCATCTCGACTACGACCATGACAAGAGCTGAAGGAGAAAAATAGATGTTAAAGAGGCTGATAAACATCCAGGTGAGAAGGATACCTTCATAGATCAGCGCGGTCAGTTCAGGTGAAAAACGCCTTCTACCCTTGAATGGATAAAAGGCGAGCATAATAAGAGGCACGGACCGAACCAGATTATATGCAATTGCCTCAAGCAGTGTGAATGGAAGCATGGTTACTCCTGTTTCTGTCAGCTTTTATACGTGAGTTCACCGCAGTAATGGTAAGGGAATTATCTTCTTTCGTCATACAGTTACAACGCAAACCCCCGATTAAGACAGTATACCGTCTATCCCGCCATTTCGCAAGACACCTCAGAACATAGCGCACCTGTCCGGCACCTGGACGGCATATCACAGAAAGCGGCAAAAAAAGGCCGGAGTCTGTTTCCGACCCCGGCGGCATAATCAGCATTATAACTGGCAGCGCAGTCTGCAGTATATGAAAGAAGCACAAGTATAAATCCGGATTGGGACCGGAATGTTCGCTGCCAGAAAGAAGGGAACCGCGGTCTCACATTCTCATCTGGCGGAACATATAGGCGGCATGAGCTTTTCGGATCTCTGCCATTCTCCTGCGGCTGACAGGCACCTGATAGTTTTCCATCAGATACACAGTACTTTCATCAATTCTCTGAACATACTCCAGATTAATAATGATTCCCTTGGTGCATGTAACGAAGGAATCATTGGCACAGAGAATCTCTTCCATGTTAGCCTGGCTTGTACGCAGCTTCTTCTTCCGGTTGTTCTTGAGATAAAGAATGATCCGGTGATTGTAATATTCAGAATACAGTATATCGTGGAGCAGGCAGGTGGAGCCATCCGGAAGGCTGACCACTCTCTGCATCTCATAATCTTCGAGGTTGATGATGTCAAGTGCCTTGACGATATCATCGTGAACAAAAGGTTTCAGAAGATAGTAGTCCGCCCTGAGCGAGTAACTTTCCGCCGCGAAATCATTGCTTGTCGTCACAAACACCATACGGACCGATCTGTCTGTCCTGCGGACCTCGGCAGCGGCCTGTATTCCATTCATGCCATCCATGTAGATATCGAAGAACAGAAGGTCGTATTTTCCCTGTTCAAACGAGTTCAGAAACTGCTCTCCGCTTTCAAACAGGTCAATCGAGTCAACTCTGTATCCCTTTTCCCGGAGAACCGAATCCAACTCCCTGAACAGGATCTCACGGTCATCGGCCCGGTCATCAATAATAGCTGCCCGCATATGTAATCCTCTCGCCAGACTGCCCGGCAGATTTCCCTGCCATCAGGCCCTGTCTCAGCCGCTTTTGCGCAAAGTGTTCTTCATGTTCGAATCCACTGCGTTTACGTCGTACTGGATACTGATTCTCTGACGTCCCACGATAAAGCTGTTATTGATGCACTGTTCAACCAGGACACACTCCTCTCTGGTCGTGTTGAGAAGAAGAATGAGACATTGCCCCTTTCCGAATGAACATACGGTGTCGCCGCTTCGCACACTGGAACATGCGCTCTCGAGCAGACGCTCGGAGAGGCGGTCGAGGACGGATCCCTCTTTCATGGGATTCCCCTTGCCGTCCAGAATCGTGCAGAGCATCAGATAAGCAGGCTCTCCCGTTCTCTCAATGAGGCGTCTGGCAGATCTGTAAATTCCCTGAAAAACAGGATAGCTGCAGAGATATCCGCCCGTTTCGTCACTGTCTCCGGCTTCCAGGTTCCTCTGAATATCATTCAGGGCAGTGTGCTGATGACTGATTCCCTTTCCAAGGTGCTCGAACCACTCGACGATTTTTCCTGAAGGATAAACCCCCATCTCTTCCAGATAGTAGTTGACTGTGCACTCATAAAGACGGATCGCCTCATCATACTTGCGCATGCGGACCAGGGCTTCCATGGTCAGGGACTCCCAATACGAGAGAGGAGCGATCACTGACGCGAACTGCCCAAGTTCCTTCATTCGGTTGAAATCCTGGATCTGACGGAGAATATTGCCTGCCTGCTCAACGCAGTCCGCAAACATCTCCTCATAGCGCATGGATTCACGTACAGCCCAGATGTTGCCGGACTGCATGGGAAGGAATTCGCCGCCGTACTGATAGCAGGCTTTCAGATAGCATTCCAGCCTTCTGGCGGGATCCGTCTCCTGCGCAGCATCGTTGTGCAGCTTCTCGAAAATATAGGCATCCTCTTCTACTTCAATCTCATTGGTCCAGTAGAAGACGTCTTTATCAGAGATAATATAATTTACCTTGGGAAGGCCTGCCTTTTCAAGAAATTTCTTGGCATTATAGATAACGCTTCTCAGAGAGTGGTGGGCATTGTCCACCTCTCTGTCCCCGAAAAGAAGCTCCTCGAGACGATCGCGTGTAACTCCCTTTTCCCTGGAGTGGATCAGGATCTGCAACAGCGCATTATTCTGAGATATTGAGGCTTTGGAAGAACCCACAATAGTCTTTCCGTTATAGCTCATGGAAAAGCCACCGAGCATTTTAATATGCAGTACTTCGCGAGTATTTTCTAAAATGGCTGTCATGATTTCGTCCTCCCCGCAGCAGGCATCGGTATCAATGTCAGTATCCGGAAAACAGCTGTGTTTTTGATGACCGGCCTCATAATGAATGTACTTTTGATAGCTGTTCTTCTGGCTGTACTTTTGATGAATGTACTTCTGATCGCTGTACTGCCAGTCATACCCCTGAATGTTTATAATTATTCAGGACTTGCTGTTCAAATATGAGAAATTATACGCACTGCTGTTCAATAGTATTATAACCTGTCCGCTTTCAAGGATGTGTTCCGTTCGAGTCGTTTTCGTACCGTTTGAGTACACCGGAAATGCCGTTCGAGTACTCTGAATTACCGCCCGGGTACACCGGATGCGCCGTTCGTCTGTATCTGAAGAAACGCCCGGGGTACACCGGTTGCGCCGTTCGTCTGTATCTGAAGAAACGCCCGGGGTACACCGGAAGTGCATTTGAGAATAAGGCAGAGGCGGCCGCACCGCCCTCTCCCCCCCCGACCGGCCCGCGTCCGCCGCAGGGCGGAGAATACATTACGCGGGCCGTGTCATAAAAAAGACAGGCAGGTATCTGTCATACCTGCCTGTCCGCAAAATATTTCCGCATGTTGACGAGACTCAGAGCCTTTCCCTGATTTTTGTCCCAATATCACATTTATTCTTCGGCGCGCAACACCCGTGACTTCAGTCGGGGGATACGCGCGCAAGACTCGCGGGCGAGTCTTGAATATATTTTTTACTTAGGCTTCTGGTAGGAGGGCTCTTTTCTGCGCGCCCCGAGTCCGTCGTAGGTGTTGAATTCCACACTGTCGACGACCACTGAGTGCTCATTGTCGTAAACGACAATATTAAGTCCGATTCTCTGTACAGCATACTCGATGTCATTAATCTTCACCGAGCAGGTCAGATATCTGCCTGCGCCTCCTCCGGCTCCGCTCAGTCCGCCCTGACTGATCAGAGAATAATCGGCCCCATCAGGAAGTGTCCCGGTGCGGCTCAGTTCCTCCTCGCTGATCTCTTCTATTTTGTCTTCTCCGGGGATCAGGACCGCGTAGTAACTCCATCGATAGTGGCCCGGCAGTGTCTCCTCAAGTCCCAGATCTGCCAGCATTCCCTGGATTTCGGAGTCGATTTGTCTGGTTCCGTCATCACGGATCGTGATAAATATACTGTATTGCCTGTTTTCGGCAAGCATAGGCAGATACTCGTATATATTCCACGTACTTCGCAGTTTCATGTCGCCTGTGATCCGGCCGGCTTCAAAGCGCCTTCCCGACTTACCGTTCACATAAATGTAGATGTTGCAGGATTTCAGATCCAGTCCCTTATCTCCTGACAAATGCCCGAAGTATACATTTTTGCCGGTCTGTTCCAGCTTCAGATACTGCTTGTTGTCCGGATTTTCGTTGTCCCAGATTTCCGCCTCCACAGAGCTGATCTTTTCATAAATGTTTTTAAAATCCGACACGACGAAAGACAGTTCCCCGGTCGTTTCGTCACAGTCCGTAATCGTCACGGATGATGCCGGGGCCAGTCCCTGGGCGCGCAGAAGGTCGGTATCGTAAATATCGATATCCGCCAGTTCCTGCATGAACCTGCTCTTCTTGCTCAGTTCCGCCTCCAGATCCTCCGCGCCGTATTTTTCAAACAGCGTATCTTCACTGCTGTAAAGGTTGGTGCCCAGTCCCAGACGCTCTCCCTCAATCTTGACTCCGAGAGCAGCCAGAGTGGTCGGAAAATTATCCATTGTGGTATATTGGCGCACTCTTTCGGGATTGGCCGGCTCCACGGCGGAGTTGATAAAGGCTGTGTAGGTGCGGCGATCATAGGAAGACGGCACATTGTTGCAGAAATCGCTGTCCATTGTGAGGTGGTCCCCGTTCAGGACAATGGTGGTATTCTCATAAAAATCCTGCTGCTGGACCCAGCGGATGAACTCGTTCACCTGTCTGCTGGAACAGGCGAAGGAGTTGGCATACCTGTTTCCTTCGAAATCCTCACGGCACAGTTCACACTGATATCCGTCCTCAAAGTGGGTATCAACTGTCAGTATGGAAAAGTTGAAGGGCTCATCTTTGGAAGCCAGTTCTGTCACCTGTTCTTTGGCGTAGGAAAAAAGCTTCCGGTCTTCGTATCCCCAGAAAACATAATAGTCCTTGGGAATCTTTCCCTCTTCGATCGCCCATTTGTAGTCACAGATGTTGTAATCGCCATGTTCTGTCAGAAAGAGCCTGCGCCCTCCGAAAGTCGCGTCAGAACCGCACATAAAGACCTGGTTGTAGCCTTCCCCGTCCAGAATATCCCCGATTGTTGTCACACCGGAGAAAAAGGAGTCCTGCGTGTTCATTTTATTAAAAGAACCGCGTGTATCCACGAACTGTTCTTCCAGATCGACCTTGAGCGGCAGTCCGGAAGCCTGGCAGAAAAGCCCTGCCATTGTATAGGTGCACCCGGGCATGACATGGCCCCCGTTCAGAAGACCGGTATTGCCGTTGAAATTATCTCCCTCTCCCGAGAGCCTGGTCAGCTCGGGAATGACATTTTCCGGGAATGCTCCCCCGCTGTTTTGATCGGCAAAAGTCATCTCAGCCGATTCAAGATAAATATAAATCAGATTTCTCTTCTTTTCCGGGAAAGTGAGGTGGGTCTTTTTGGGATCTACGTAATTGTCCTCAATAAAGGAGGAATCCTCCATCTGGTCACGGAAAAAACGGATCAAATCCAGCTTGACAGTGGTCACTACCGAGATGATCACCAGTGCTATGAGTGCACCGGTGAAAGACCTCCTGACAAATACTCCGCGCGCCTTCGGGGCGCGGCGGGTGTGCACGATCATCAGGAAAATGCTGATCATGATCAGAAGAGCAGGAAGAATGCAGCGGGTGACATACTTTTCGATCATTCCTCCCCCGGTGCCTTCCAGCGGGGCCTTCAGATGAAAAATGATCTCATCCATCTTCAGCCCGGCCCAGGTTGTAAATGCCCAGATCACAGTAAAAAACAAGACAGCAGAGACCGTGGTGAGGAGAACTGCGAGCCCGGCCGCAATTTTTGTCTGAAACCAGGATCTTTTCCGGGCGCCTTCCCTGTTCTTCTTTCTGCCTCTGCGCCTCTCTTTTCTGCCGGTGCGTTTCTCCCCGGATGAAGTGTCCGGAGTGCCTGCCGCATCCGCAGACTCCTTGTCAGATTCTTCTGACTCATTAGTCTGAGCAGCAGATTTCGTCACTTCCCTGTCGGCATCTCTGGCCGTTTCCTTGTCGGACTGCTGTAAGATGTCCTTTTTTTTCGACATTAGTATCTTATCCTTTTCTTAGTCGTTTTTTCTTTCGAAGGCTTTTATCATTTGTCGTTTTTTACCCCGGACTTTTTCCGCCTGATCGTTTATACCCTGGATATTTTCATTTAATCTTTTATGCCGCGGTCATTTTTCACTATACTCATTTTTCCCTATAGCCATTTTTCACTATTATCAGCTTTTGACCCTGGCCGGGTGCAGCTGAAAAGGGGTTGATAAATGATGGGTAAAAAACGATGGTAAAAAACATTGAAGAGCGTCAAAAAAACAGATGACTTATAAAAACGTTGAAAAAAACAGATGTCGCACTTGAAAAGCCGTGCTTTTCTGTTATAATAATCACTGTTATAAAAACGCGCAGGTGTAGTTCATCGGTAGAATACCAGCTTCCCAAGCTGGGGAGACGGGTTCGATTCCCGCCACCTGCTCTCAGAAGCGGTCTTCGTTTTCAAAAGCGAGGATCGTTTTTTTTTGTCTCTTTGCTCCAAAATGCTTTTGTTAAAAGCGTTTTGGAGCAAAGATAATTATTGTTCAAAGATTGTTCTGATCTCCGCAGAATTCACCTGTCTCCGGATCAGATCTTGAGCTGATTTCTGTAATCCCTCTCTGTCTCGCGGCGGATCGCCTTCTTTCTCAGATCGTCCCTCTTGTCATAGAGCTTCTTGCCTCTGGCAAGACCGATTTCAATCTTGACAAGGCCTTTTTTGAAATAGACCTGAAGGGGCATGATCGTATATCCCTTTGTCTGTACCTGTCCCTGCAGCCGCAGGATTTCCTTTTTGTGGAGCAGGAGCCGTCTCCGCCTCAGGGGTTCCCTGTTGAAAATGTTTCCCTTCTCATAGGGGCTGATATTCATTCCTTCAATGAAAGCTTCCCCGCCCGAGATCATGACATAGGCCTCTTTGATGCTGCACTTGCCCATCCGGATCGACTTCACTTCCGTTCCGAACAGCTCGATGCCGCACTCATATTTTTCTTCTATAAAGTAATCGTGGTAGGCCTTTTTGTTGTTGGCCACAAGCTTAAAGGGCTTATTGTCTGCCATAGAAACAACCTCTTTGCAGGCCGGCCGCGCCGGCCTTCTTCAATACGATAAAACGGCACCCTTCAGGGTGCCGCATTCTTTTCAGACAGTCCGGACACGGCTCTGTACAGGACCTATGCCAGTATTGCTGTATGTCACACGATCAGAACAGATGCATATTGAGAAGGATCGCGAGTACAAAAAACATGACAACAAGACCCGTGGTAAACTTCACGAGAAATCCCTCCATTGTCCTGCCTTTGTTTTTTCCCCAGTAAGTATCGCTCTGGCCGGCAATCGCGCCCAGTCCCTGGGATTTTCCCTCCTGCATCAGGATGACAATAGTCATAACGATGCTGATGACGATCATGATAACAGTCAGCACAACACGCAAAACACCCATTGCTTCATATCCTTTCTTCTGTTTCCGGAGCCTGCGGCACTGCTGCTCAAAGCAGGCCGGAACATAGCAGTATCAATGCCAAACATTTAGAATAGTAACATACGAACTTGTGTCATGCAAGTTACTTTTTTGTTTCTCTTCAAAAATCAGGTTACTGGTCACACCGTGGCCAGTAACAGGGCGTTTTCCATTCCAAATCGGCCTTCAGTCAATGGAGAACGCCCTTGAGCCCGGTCAGGGCTGCAGGCCCCGCACCAAACAGCAAAGTTGTCTGGAGCGGGTGTGATCTCAAACAAAATCAGTCTTAATCCGGCAAAAAAACGTCCGGGATCTGTGATTTGTCTTTCCAGTCACTTCATGATCAGTATTCCCCGTACCACCGGTCCATGATCTCTTTGGCTACCGGAACGGCCTTGTCGCTTCCGACTCCTCCGTTTTCGATCACGACAGTGATGCAGAGGTCGGCCTGTCCGTCTTCTCTGTCCTCGTCTGCCACAGTAAAGCCGGTGAACCAGGCGTGTGAATCATCTTCATCGCCGAATTCGGCAGTACCCGTCTTGCCGTAAGCCATATAGTTTGTGGTTCCGTTAAACTCATTCGCGGTACCCCACACGTTCTCACCTGTCCGGTCGCTGGGGAGCACATTTGTGACTCCTCTCATCAGGGTGCGCACCTTTCGGGCCACGTCTTCGTCCATGAGCCTTTTCTCTGTCTTCGGGTCGTACTGGCGGAGAATTTTTCCGTCTCCTGCCATGAGGCTTTCGATCATATAAGGCCGCATGAGGACGCCGTTGTTGGCGACCGCCATCGTGATCATATTCATATGAAGAGGCGAGACAAGTGTGGAACCCTGTCCTATTGCCACCTGAAGCAGTTCCTTCCGGCTTATTTCTTCACCGTTGGCCTCTGTCACCAGGAGCTGTGAACTGCTCTCGCTGTAGGGAAGACTGTAGGGAAGAGGCCCGTTGAACATCATTTTCTTCAATGTGCTCCGGAACTGATCCAGGTTCAGGTCTTCGGATACCATGCTTGCAAATGCAGAGTTGCAGGAATGGGCAAATGCCTCCTTGAGATTCTGCTCGTGATGGTGTTCATAATCGAAGCAGTGAATGCTGGCATCCCCTTCTCCGAAAGTACCGGTTTGGCAGTCAAAGGAATAATCCTCCATGGCAGAAGGGTTTTCCTGCAGCATTTCGATCGCGTCCAGAATCTTGAAAGTAGAGCCGGGCGGATAGCTGCCCTGCGTAGCGCGGTTAACCAGTTCTCCTCTGCCATTCACGTCGTCCCGCATGCCTTCCCATGTGTAATCCAGCATATTGGGGTCGAATCCCGGCAGAGAGACCATGGCGCGGATCTTTCCGGTGGACGGTTCCGTGATGATCACGGCTCCCCGGTAGTATTCCCTGAGCAGCGCTTCATAGGCATACTGCTGCAGGTTGACATCCAGAGTGGTAAAGACGTCGTTGCCCGGATACAGGCTTTCCTCCTTGTCATACTTCAGCCTTTCCTGAAATGAAATATTTGAGGTCATGAGCTGATAATCCATGTAACCATCGATTCCGCCGCCGCCGTAAGAGGCAAAGCCGACTGCGTGGCAGAAAATCTCCCCATAGGGGTAGCTTCGATTGTTTTCATCATCGGATTCAGCCAGGACCTCCTCCCCGGAGGAATAGTCGTCAGATGAATAAATGGTTCCCCTGCGGTTGTGCTTTTCGAGCAGATACCTTCTGTTATTATCACTGTTGTCAAAGAGTATCCGTTGATTTACGATGGCATACCTGCAGAAAGAAGCCGCCATCAGGCTGAAAAGCAGCACGAAGACGACAGCAGAAAACACGATCTGGCGCCTTGCCCTGCTCTTTACGCTCTCTACATGGATCTCTCCCGAGTTCCCGGAATCATTTCTGAAGCGTTTTGTGTCCGGAACGCGGACACCTCCTTCATCCGGGCTATCCTGATTTTTTTTCCACATAAAGCCCCCATATGCCGTCCCGCCAGTCATAAACCGGACGGCTGAGATTGTTATTTATTCATTCCATCGGGATGATAAAACCCGAACTGATCTGTTTTCCCCTTGTTTCCGGAAATGTCCTGCCCTCCCTGGAGAGGGTTGTACTCTTCAAAAATACCTTCCTCTGATACACCATTTTCAGGAAAATTTTCCATTTCCGCGCTGTCTGCAGCAGAATGATCCGCATCAGTCTGCGGGCCAAAACCCCCGTTTTCCCACTGAGAACTGCCATAGGGGTCAAAGTCACGGCCATAAGTGTTTTCCGACAGGGATTCTCCCCCGGGTAAAGGAGAAACTGAAAAGCCCGCCTCTCCCTGTCCTGAGAAGCCTTCTCCGCCCCCGGCGGCCAAAAGCTGCTGTTCCTGCTCATAGCGTTCCATAAAGCCCGCTGTCCGCTCCTCATGCAGAATGTATACCATCTCAACCATTCCAAGCATACACAGTGTGGACAGGATTGAACTGCCGCCGTAACTCACCAGCGGAAGCGTGACCCCGGTCAGGGGGATAAACTTTGTCTCTCCGCCCACCGTGAGGAAGGTCTGGAAGATGTAACAGATACCCGCTCCATAAGTGAAGAGCTGGAAAAAGCGGTTGGAATAGCTGGCTGAGAGCATCAGGATCCTGATAAAACAGTTCAGACACAGGACCAGCAGGCAGACACTGAAGATCAGGCCGAATTCCTCCGTGATTGCCGAAAAAATAAAATCCGTCTCAACAAGGGGAATGTCCGTCGGCATACCCTGCGTGAGCCCTGTGCCCCAGAGGCCTCCGTAGCTGATCGCAAATAATGAATGGATGATCTGGTAGCCTCCATCCCCTGCCACAGCAAAGGGATCTTTCCAGATGGTCACACGTTCCATGACATGGGGAAACAGTAAGGCACAGACAACAGCTCCTGTAGATCCCAGAAAGACGCCTCCGAAAAAGACGCTCCATCTGCCTGAGGCCAGGAACAGGGTCATCAGATATACGATGAAAAAAATAAGCGCACTGCCCAGGTCCCTGGACAGGATCAGAATACCCACATGGATCATCGCAATAACACTGACCATCATAGCCTTATGTAATGTCACTTCCCCGCTCAGCATGGCAGCGAGCATAAGAATAAAGAGGATCTTGACAAATTCCGATGGCTGAAAGGTAAATCCGGCGAGTGTATAAGTGATCAAGGCTCCGTTTGTAGCCTTGCTCAGCAAAAAAACGCCTGCCAGGGGAACGATTCCCAGAATTGCGAACACGATCCCAAGATGTCTCATAGCGTCAAAAATTTTTCTGAAGAAAGGAATGATCAGCATGATCATCAGACCGGCCGATGCCATGACAAACTGCTTGATAGGCTCATTTCCCCTGCCCTCGGTAGCGCTCCCATAAAAGGCGATCCTGGAGATGGTAACAAAGCCCACTGACAGCAGCATACATATATTATTGAACAGGTACATATTTGCCATCTCATGAACGATCCTGTAGAGGACCATGAATGAGAGAAGGAAAAGGATCTCCATTGCACAGATCAGCACAAGCTTCCTGCCCACAGCACCTCTCACAAAATAGGCGATCGTCATATTTGTATTGACCAGAAACCCGGCAAGAAGAAGGCGCTGAAATATTTCCACCGCACGGCTGAGCTTCTTTTCCTGAACGAAAAACCCAATATATGAAAGGAGGGTGAACAATACAAAAATACCTGTGTTCACATACTTGGAAAGAGAAATTGCATATGCATTCATAAATATATTGTAACCTGTCCCGGCATCAGATTGCGCCGGATTTAAAATGTCCGTTTGTAAACTCTGTAAAAGGAGGAATCAAAGCGGTCTCTCTTCGGTCTCTGCGCCTGCGGTTTTTTTCTTTTGTCCGTCCTGCTCTTACGTCGGACCGCCGGCGGTCCGGACTTTTTTCTTCTTCCCTGATTCCAGGAATCCCGGTGGTAGCAAAATAATCGAGGATGCTGCGCGTCTGCCCGCCGGTCTCGGTCGTAAACATACACAGACAGACCGGGGCCTGTGCCATAAGTCCCCGCCCGGCAAACTGGTGGAGGGAGAGCGGCACAGCATTGTAGACAGTGTTCGAACAATTCCCGCACCGGCATCTGACAGGAAGTCTTTTGCCCATGCGGTCCTCAAGATACCAGAAACCATCCTGTCTGCTGCACAGATTTTCGGTCTTGCGAATACATCCCGCCGTTTCCATCATAGGCACCCTGCCATAAACCGGCAGGATAAATCTGTCATAAACACGTCCTGTTGTTTCTGTCTCCCGGACAGGAATCCCGTCCCTGGTAATCCGGGGGCCGGCAAAAGAGTTGACAGCTTCCCGGATGTCCGCCTGATTCAGTTCAAGTGAAAAGATGATCCGGTCGGCATTTTTCGCGATTATGTCCATGGAGCGCCCGTTCCATGTGTAGAGGGAGGAGTCCGCGATGATCTCTCCCCCGTACTGCATCTGCCCGGCTATCTCAAGTTCCTCAAGTGTACGGACCATGATTCCGGAGAATCCCTTCCGGTCCGCTTCCGCGATCATCCGGCGGATCTTTTCCCTCTCATAGACGCGAAAAACAGGAGGAAGGACACAAATGAACCTGGTTTTCTGAGATTGTAAATCAGAATTGTTTCCTGAATGTGTTTTATTTTCAATAAAATTAACATTTCCCGGACCGAAATCTCCGTCGATCAGCACAGCGGAACATTGCGCCTCCATGGCAGCCTTCAGCTGCACGGGATCTGAGACCAGGGCCCACAGTTCCCTCCCCGTATGTCCGGGCAGGCTGTCTGCCTCTTTTTGAAGAATCCCTGAGGGGATTTTTTCGGGGGCTGCCGGGTCCTGAGAAGGCTCCCGTGTGATTCCTGTGTGAACAGGGGTATCCTGAGGATTTCCTGCGCAGTTTCTTTCCTGCTCCACGGCATCCTGGAGATGCTTGTCTTCACTTCCGGGGTGAGCGTCCCCGTCCGGAGTATGCACTCTGTTTTCCCTTTCCACAAGCCTGTCCTTCAGACATGAAAGGGCATCCCTGCGGAGGGCATTTACTGCACTGACAGGAAGAAATATACTCTCATCTGCGGTAATGTCAAGAGTGGAAAATGCAAAAAGGCTGTCTCCTGTCCTGCGAAGTCTGTTGTCCAGGTCATTTTTTTCCAGCGGTCTTCCGGTGGCTTTCTGGACTGCAGCCCCTTTTGCAGAGGCACTTACCTGCCCCTTTCCGGGTATTTGAGCGGTCACATGAAGCTCAGCCGGCAGGTCCGTGCGAAAGACTGCATGCCCCTTTATTTCCACGCGGGGGAATCCGCCCAGATACCGGCTGCGGATCTCCTCCTCCAGGGCGGCATCGGTCCCCGCGTATCCGGGCTTTCCGATCGTCACCAGCTCCCTGCCGTTTCTCACGTGATAATAACCTGTGCCCAAGGAGGTGCGGATATAGAGGGAGCGGAGCCTGTCCAGATCTTCCTCTTCCACTGTCCAGGGGGTCTTCCTTCCTTCCCTGGTCCAGGCATAACAGCGGTCAATGTATTTGCGGTAAATGGCTGTCACTCCGGCCGCGTAGACAGGTTTCTTCATGCGTCCCTCGATTTTGAAGGAACAGATCCCTGCGTCGATCAGTTCGGGCAGGATCTGCAGCACACACATATCCTTCATGGAAAGGGGATAGACTTCTTTTTTACGGGCATCCGGTCCGACCGGCCTTCCCTTTTCATCCAGAATTCTGGCAGGAAGCCTGCAAGTTCCCGCGCACCTTCCCCGGTTTCCGCTCCTTCCGCCCAGAAAACTCGACATCAGGCATCTTCCCGAATAGGAATAGCACATAGCTCCGTGGATGAAAGACTCTATTTCTACAGGCCTGCCATTGAGCCCGGCGTCTTCTCTCCTGAGCTGCTCTATTTCTCTCAGGGAAAGTTCCCTGGCGGGGACGACACGGGTCACGCCCAGCCTGCGCAGAAACTGCACCGATTCGGATGAAGTGACCGAGAGCTGTGTGCTGGCATGCAAAGGAAGTCCCGGACAGGCCCTGCTCAGTGCATCCAGTACCCCCAGGTCCTGAACGATGACCCCGTCCAGACCGGCGCGGTACATGCGGCTGACAAATTCAACCAGTTCCCCAAGTTCCGACTCCCTGGTCAGAATATTGGCGGTCAGATAGATTTTTCGTCCGAATATATGCGCTTCCTCAATCGCCCGGACAATCTCCTGATCGGAAAAATTGTCCGCGTAGGCACGGGCTCCGAAGCGCTCCCCGCCCAGATAGACGGCGTCCGCTCCCGCGTTGACCGCGCCCATGAAAGCTTCCCTGCTGCCTGCCGGCGCGAGAAGTTCGACCTTATCCGGATATCCTTGCATGTAACACACTCCTGTTTCCAACTCTTTTGTTTCCCCGCAGGGGACTATGCGTCAGTGAGCAGCTGCTTCCAGCTTCATCTGAGCGGCGACCAGCTCATGTTTCAGGTCTGCCAGTTCCTGTTCCCTTTCCTCCAGCGTTTTCTGCAGCTGCCTGATCTCGCTCCTGGCCTTAAAATAGTCGTCCGCTAGATTCAGCTGCAAAAGAACATTGCGCATATCAAAAGGTACGTTCCGATAGTCCTCATCACTGCGAAGCTGGGCTATTTTTCCATTGAGGTAGGAGGCAACCTCCTGCAGATATTCCTCACTCTCATTTCCACTCAGTGTATAGGTCTTCCCGCCGATCGTGACCTTTGCCGCGTTTTTTGAAGACATATGCGAATTCCCCTTTCTTGCTGTTACAATTTCCCTTACTGTCACAGTTTCTCTTACTGACACAGTTTCCTCACTGTCACAGTTTCCTTACTGACACAGTTTCCTTACTGACACAGTTTCCTCACTGTCACAGTTTCCTCACTGTCACAGTTTCCTCACTGTCACAGTTTCCTCACTGTCACAGTTTCCTCACTGTCACAATTTCCTCACTGTCACAATTTCCTCACTGTCACAGTTTCCCTTTTATAAACGAAAGTCAAATTGCGGTGTAAAAGGTCGGGCGCTGTGACTGTGGTCCACAGGCCTGCCTGCAATTGATCACGGACATTGTGCCCGGCACTCATCAATATATACAGGGTCTGCTGCCCTGCCAATACCCTTCAAGATGTTACCGGCCGCTCCGTGGCCAGTAACAGGAACTCACTCCATTCCATCGGGAACAGGCAGTCCCATATGTTCATAGGCCAGCATGGTCGCTGTACGTCCACGGGGCGTGCGGTTAATAAAGCCGTTCTGCAATAGATAGGGTTCGATCAGGTCCTCGATGGTTCCGGCATCTTCCCCAATCGAGGCTGCCAGCGCTTCGACTCCCGCAGGACCGCCGTGATAAGTCTCCACCAGCGTCATCAGGAATCTCCTGTCCGACCGGTCCAGTCCCATTTTGTCGACTTCCATCAGATCGAGGGCTGTGTTGGCCACTTCTTCAGTGATGTTCCCGTCGTAGCGCACCTGGGCGAAATCGCGCACGCGCTTGAGTATCCTGTTTGCCAGTCTGGGGGTTCCCCTGCTCCTGCGGGCCAGCTCCAGAGCACCTCCGTCCTCAATCGTGACATCCAGCTTCCTGGCGGAATTCCTGATGATGGATTGAAGTTCCTCCGGAGTGTAAAATTCCAGACGGTGGATCTCCCCGAACCTGTCCCTCAGAGGGGCAGACAAAAGTCCTGCCCTTGTCGTCGCTCCGATCAGTGTGAACCTGGGGAGATTGAGCCTGATCGACCGGGCATTCTGGCCTTTTCCCAGAAGGATGTCGATCGCGAAATCCTCCATTGCGGGATAGAGAACTTCCTCCACCTGTTTATTGAGCCTGTGGATCTCATCTACAAACAGGATGTCCCCCTCTCCGAGACCGTTGAGCACTGCTGCCATTTCTCCGGGCTTTTCAATAGCAGGCCCGCTGGTCACACGGATATTTACACCCATCTCATTGGCAATGATCCCCGCAAGCGTCGTTTTCCCAAGCCCGGGAGGACCGTACAAAAGAATGTGGTCCAGAGGCTCCTTCCTCTGCCTTGCCGCCTGGATGGATATCAGGATATTCTCCCGGATCCTCTCCTGCCCTATATAGTCCTGAAGGCGCCTGGGACGGAGGGAATTCTCTGTCTTGGCGTCTTCGTCGGTAAATCTTGTTTCAATGACTCTGCGCTCCATAGCTCTTTCTTTCCTAAAAACACTGCGGATTTACAGCAGATATCTCAGCGCCTCGCGGAGAATCTTCTCGACATCTTCTTTCTCATTGCACTGTTTCACGGCCCGAACTGCTTCCGCCCTCATATATCCCAGGGCTGTCAGGGCCTCGACCGCATCCTCTCCGGCACTGCTGCCCGTCCCGGATTTTACGTCCCCGGATCCCGGACTTGCTCCGGAAAGTCCGGCTCCCGGCAGCTCCTCCTCCGGAGCATAGGCGGAAGAAATCTTATCCCGCAGATCCAGTATCAGGCGCTCCGCAGTCTTTTTTCCGATTCCGGGCGCCCGCGCAATCATCCTGGCATCTCCGGCCACGATCGCGAACCGAAGATCGTCAGCGGATAGGACTGACAGAAGACTTAGTCCTCCCTTTGGTCCGATACCGCTCACCGTGATCAGCTGCTTAAAGAGGGCCAGATCATCACGCGACAAAAAGCCGTAGAGGGCTGCCTGTCCGTCACGCATATAAGTATAAGTATAGAGCTTTACCTCATTTCCTGTCCCGACAGCCGAGAGACCGGCTGCGGTATCTGCGGAAATATTTACCTCATACCCCACTCCGCCCACATCGATCACAGCGGTGTCTCCTGCGAGATATTCTATGGTTCCAGACAAAAAAGCGATCATTTTGACTCCTGTATGTCGGGGAAATCTGAAAGTCCGGCTACGGACATGTTCAGGATTCCGCCAAGGTTCCTGCGTGATGAAGGAGATTCCTTTTTCGAGCACACCCCGCAGGCAGATGCCGCGGGACAGGCGCGATGAAAAAGAAGAAAAATAAATAGCCGAATAACACCGGCGCATCCCTTCTGAGATACGCCGGTGTTCTATTACCTGAGTTATGAGCACGGCTCAGAGATTTGCATGTAAGAAGCTGCGTCAGGCTTTCCGGTCCACATAGTGGAATCTGGTGCGGCTGCCGGTTCCCGGTTTCCCGCAGCACCTGCTTGCCGCAAAGCTTCAGTCATTCGTAAATCCCGGTCCGTGAATAATAACTTCTGCCGGTCGTAAGGACGATCAGTTTCGATCAGTTGTTGATCAGCTTGTCTTCTTCCTTGTTCCAGCTGTACATCTTGCGGATCTCGGCGCCGACGACTTCTGCCGGATGCTCGGCGTTGAGCTTGCGCATTGCGTTGAAGTGGACCTGCTGTCCCGCCTTGTCGGACATCTCAAGCAGGAATTCCTTTGCGAAGCTTCCGTCCTGGATATCCGCAAGGATCTTCTTCATGGCCTTTCTGGTATCGTCGGTGATGATCTTGGGACCGGTGATATAATCGCCGTACTCAGCGGTATTGGAGATGGAATAACGCATGCCCGCGAAACCGGACTGATAGATCAGGTCGACGATGAGCTTCATCTCATGGACGCACTCGAAATATGCGTTCCTGGCATCGTAGCCTGCCTCAACGAGGGTCTCGAAGCCGGCCTTCATCAGTGCGCAGACGCCGCCGCAAAGGACAGCCTGCTCGCCGAACAGATCGGTCTCGGTCTCGGTGCGGAAAGTGGTCTCGAGGACACCTGCGCGGGAAGCGCCGATGCCTGCCGCATATGCCAGAGCCATGTCAAGAGCGTGGCCGGTCGCATCCTGCTGTACAGCTACCAGAGCGGGTGTTCCCTTGTTTGCCAGATATTCGCTGCGGACAGTGTGGCCGGGAGCCTTGGGAGCGATCATGGTGACGTCGACATCCGCGGGGGGCTTGATCAGACCGAAGTGAATGTTGAATCCATGAGCGAACATGAGCATGTTGCCGGCCTCAAGGTTGGGCTCGATGTCCTTTTTGTACATAGCTGCCTGCTTCTCATCGTTGATCAGGATCATGATGATATCAGCCATCTTAGCGGCCTCGGCAGTATTGTAAACGGTCAGGCCCTGTGCCTCAGCCTTGGCTTTGGACTTGGAACCCTCATACAGACCGATCACGACATTGCATCCGGACTCCTTGAGGTTGAGCGCATGGGCGTGGCCCTGGCTGCCGTAACCTACGATCGCGATTGTCTTGCCTTCCAGAAGAGAGAGATTGCAATCTTCCTGATAGAAAATCCTGGCGTCTGACATTTTTTGTTTCCTCCATTCACTAAAATTGATTAAATCTAAAACTAACAGTGATCCGCCCCCGGACCAGGCAGGCTGAAAAAACAGCTGCACAGGCCGGCGGGGTCTCAGGAAAAGCCTTCCGTCCGCCCTCTGCCGGGTCTCTGTATGTTAGCTCATGTAGTCCCGGATATCATCCGGACCGCCGCCGGCAGTCCCGTCCGGGCTTTCTGATCTCTGATCAGTCCTCGACATTGGGGCCCTTTGAAATGCCCGCTCCCAGTCTCAGGTCATCAATATAGATGACATTTCTGGTTCCTCGTCCCAGTCCGGCGACACCGGTTCTGGCCAGTTCCAGAATCTCGTATCCGCTGATCAGTCTGATAAAGGCATCCACCTTCCCTGTATTGCCGGTGATCTCGATCATCAGGCTCTCATTGGAGACATCGATGATATTTCCGCGGAAAATATTGGCAAGAGCGATAACATTTTCACGCTGAGAGGCATCCGCGCGCACCTTGATCATGGCGAGTTCACGGTAAACGCTCTCCTCCGGCTTCAGTTCGTGGATGTCACGCACATCGACAAGCTTACTGACCTGCTTCTCGATCTGCTCCATGATATCGTCATCGCCGGATGTCACGATCGTGATCCTGGTGATCCTGGGATCAGCGGTCACTCCCGCCGTAATGCTCTCGATATTATATCCGCGGCGTGAGAAAAGACCGGAAATACGGCTCAGAACACCGGAATTGTTGTCAACAAGAATCTGAAATACTTTGTTCTGCTTCATTTTTACAGATAAACTCCTGAACTATGAGTATTATTTTTTTTGATTTTTTGAATATGTCCGCGGCCGATATCCGCGGTCATCAGAAAAAATCCGTCTGACTGTCCGCTTTTTCGCGAAATAAATGACGGCATACATGCCATTATAGTGCTGTGACGCGATAAAGTCAACGACAGATATGCGTTATTGCGGATCCGGGACACAGCGAATTACAGTTCAGACCATGCAGAAAACACTGTGCCTTTTGTGATCACTGTTTCGGTGGGACGCTCCCGCTCCGTGAAAAACGCAGCGGATACTAAGCTTTTTGCTGCGCCAGGACTTGCTAAAAGCAAGTACCGGCGTTTTTCAAGGCCCACCTCGACAGCAAGGCACAAAATGCACTCCAAAAATCAGATGGATCTGAACTGTAACACGGCAGATACGATTTTTTTAACTTTTTTAACCGCCTTATCAGCTGTTCTCAGCTGTTCTCGCCGCACTTTGTCATGGCCAGGACACCGGTTCTGGTGATCTCCACGACGCTGAAAGACTTGAGAATGTCCATGAAGACCGCGACTCTCTCAGGTGTATCACACATCTCGATCATCATCAGATTGCGGGACATATCCACGATCCTTGCCCCCATGATCTGGCAGTTGTCCATGATATCCCGCCGGTTTCCCCTGTTGTATTTGATCTTGACCAGGAGCAGTTCCCGGTTGATACTCTCGGACTCATCAAAAGTCTTGACCTTGATGACATCGAGTTTTTTGTTCAGCTGCTTTTCGATCTGCTCCAGTGTCCGCTCATCTCCGGAGCTGACAATGACCATGCTGGAGACGTTTCTGTCGCCTGTCTCGCCGACAGTGATCGAATCGATATTAAAACAGCGCCGCCAGAAAAGCCCCGCAGTCTTGCAAAGGACACCGGCGCGGTTTTCGACCAGAATGGAATATATTCTCTTCATCCCGCTGCAAACCTCCATCCAACTTCTCTTATACAGGATCCTTATATGGACTCAGCAGAGCTCGTCGCGGTCCACTGTAACTTCGAGGATCGTTGATTCATCCCCTTCAAGGAACCTGGCCAGCGTCTCGTCTGTCTCCGCGGTCTCAGATAGTTTGAGGTATCTGATCCCGTAGGCCTGCGCGATCAGGGACAGATCCGGCTTTGACCCCAGGTCGATGACGGAGTATCTGTCCTTGCAATTGTAGTGCTGATACTGGCGCACAAGTCCGAGCACTGTGTTCTTGAGAATGACCAGCTTGACGGGAATCCCGTACTGGCTGATCGTCGCCAGTTCCTGCATGGTCATCTGGAAACCTCCGTCTCCGCAGACCGCAACGACCTGACGGTCGGGGGCGGCGATCTTGGCGCCCATGGCTGCGGGAAGAGCATAGCCCATGGTGCCCATTCCGCCGCTGGTCATGAAGCGTCCGCCGCGCGCGACATAGTTGGAGCAGGACCACATCTGGTTCTGACCCACGTCCGCCACATAGACAGAGTTCTTGTCCATGGCCAGAGAAAGTTCCCGGATGAAATTGACGGGGTTGATCCCGTGATATTCTTTTACGTGGTTGATGATATCCTCTTCGCGCTGGTACATTCTGCGGCGCTTGGCATTGCGGGCGTCGACTTTGAAGCCGTCCAGCATATTGATCCAGTCGATATAGTAGGAGTTAAATTCCAGCTTGTTGAACTCCTCAAACACATTTTTGATATCTCCGACGAGTGGAATGGTGGGACCGGCGTTCTTGCCGATCTCGGCGGGATCCACGTCTATGTGCACCAGCACCTTGTTTTCCATGACCAGATCGGGCTGGCTGATCGAGCGGTCCGCCACACGGGCACCCACCATGATCACCATGTCCGCGTTGTTCATGGCCTTGTTTCCATAGGGTTTTCCGTTATTTCCCACCATGCCGAAAAAAAGCGGATGTTCTGTGGGAATGGCGGAAAGTCCCATCATGGTGCTGACCACGGGGATGTTATGTTTTTCGATAAAACGGATCACTTCTTCAGATGCATTGCTCAGGTGCACGCCGCCTCCCACACAGATGATGGGCCTCTTTGCCCTCTCCAGGTGGTTGATGACCTTTTTGATCTGCACGGCATGGCCGGCGACAGTGGGCTTGTAGGTCCTGAGACTGACTGTCTCGGGATAAGCGAAGTGCCTGACAGTCTGCTGCTGGATATCGATCGGCAGATCGATCAGGACAGGTCCCTTGCGCCCTGTGCCCGCGATGTAGAATGCCTCCTTAACGATCCTGGGTATATCGGCCGCGTCCCTTACAATATAGCTGTATTTGACAAAAGACTCGCAGGCGCCGGAAATATCGGCCTCCTGGAAGACATCGCTGCCCATCATACTGCTGTCTACCTGGCCTGTGATGCAGACCAGAGGGATACTGTCCGCGAAAGCAGTCGCGATTCCCGTGATGAGATTGGTCGCTCCGGGACCGCTGGTCACGACCGCGACGCCCACCTTGCCTGTGATCCTGGCATAACCGCTGGCAGCGTGAGCCGCGCACTGCTCCTGCCTGATCAGGATCGTGTGTATATCTGTCTGAAGGATGCTGTCATAGAATGGACAGATGGCCACACCCGGATATCCGAATACATATTCGACACCCTCCTCAGCCAGACATTTCACTATAGCATCCGCACCATTCATATGCTCCTCCTTTCCGGCATTCTCTCACGGGAATACCTTTTTTTAGTATATATTTTGAGCTGATTATCCATATGATGATGTCGGGGTCAAAAGGTGGTTAAAGATAATCCGTCTCGTCAATATGCACAAACACCTTGGACACGCTCTCGCTCAATCCTCGCTGGCAGCGGT
>CACYTU010000005.1:75038-120007 GCA_902777355.1 uncultured Lachnospiraceae bacterium
CGCAATGGTCCTGCGGTTGTATGTGCATATTGACGAGACTCAGAGCCTTTTCCTGGCTTTTGACCTTTACATCATATGATTCATGAACTCACACTAACCGCGGGGCGGCCAGTGTGAGTTCCCTGTAATCCTGTGTAATCCTGTGTAATCATGACATCAGTCCGTCAGAACCAGGTTCAGGACCGTCTTGTCATTTCCCGGCGCGCAGGCGCTTGTAGCTCTTCTTTCCCCGCTGCAGGAGGATTCCCTTTTCAAGAGTCTCTTTGCTGAAGACCATATCGATGTCTTTCACCTTGGCGCCGTCTACACTGACACCGCCCTGTTTCACATCGCGGCGTGCATCGGATTTGGACTTCTCAAGGCCGCACTTGACCAGTGCAGTGAGAATGCTGAGACCGCCGTCCTCAAGCTCGTCATTTGTCAGGACTACTTCGGGGACATTGGACATGTCCGAAGCGCTGCCTGCCGCAAAGAGGGCCTTTGCTCCCTTCTCGGCCTTGACAGCCTCATCCTCGCCGTGGACAAGGGTGGTCAGTTCATGAGCCAGGATTTCCTTTGCCGTGTTGAGCTGGGCTCCCTCCCATTTATCCATCTCATCAATCTGTTCGAGAGGCAGGAAGGTCATCATGCGCAGGCACTTGAGGACATCAGCATCCCCGATATTCCTCCAGTACTGGTAGAAATCATAAGGGGAGGTCTTGTCGGGGTCAAGCCAGACAGCGCCCTTGGCGGTCTTGCCCATCTTCTTGCCTTCGGAATTGAGCAGCAGAGTGATGGTCATGGCGTGCGCATCCTTGCCCAGTTTCTTGCGGATCAGCTCTGTGCCGGCCAGCATGTTGCTCCACTGGTCGTCGCCGCCGAACTGCATGTTGCAGCCGTATTTCTCGTACAGGCACAGGAAGTCATAGGCCTGCATGATCATGTAGTTGAATTCCAGGAAAGAGAGACCCTTTTCCATCCTCTGCTCGTAGCATCTGGCCCGGAGCATGTTATTGACGGAAAAATGTACGCCGATATCGCGGATGAATTCGATATAGTTGAGATCGCGAAGCCAGTCCGCGTTGTTGACCATGAGGGCCTTGTCGGGACCGAATTCGATAAATCTGCTCATCTGCTTTTTGAAGCACTCACAGTTGTGGTCGATCGTCTCCACAGTCATCATGGAGCGCAGGTCCTGCCTGCCGGAAGGATCGCCGATCATACCCGTGCCGCCGCCCACGAGAGCGACAGGCTTGTTGCCGGCTTCCTGCAGGCGCTTCATCAGAAGAAGAGCCATAAAGTGACCGACATGGAGAGAATCCGCTGTGGGATCAAATCCGATATAGAAAGTGGCTTTTCCGTTGTTGACGAGATCGCGGATCTGGTCCTCATCTGTCAGCTGGGCCAGGAGCCCTCTTGCCTGCAGTTCCTCGAAGATTTTCATGTTCTTTTCCATCGGTGAATGAGTATCTCCTTTACTGGTAAAAAATCTGTTATAACTCTATTATCTATTAATATTTTTATCTGCAAAAATTTTAAACTATTGAAATTATATCAGTTGAAAATTTTATCAGTTGAAAATTTTATCAGTTGATATTTTCTCTTTTGAAATGTATCTGCAGGAATCTTTATCTGTTGATATTATATCTGTTTAAATATCATGTGTAGAAATTTAAAGATCATCTGCAGAAATCCTCATCGGTTGAAAAGGATCATTTTTTATTGAGGTCGAGCTGCTCGGAGTTGCGCTTGAAAATATAGGTCTTGCGTTCGGTACCGGTGACCAGTCTTTTGATATTTGCGCGGTGGCGGAACCAGGCCATAAAAGTCAGAAATCCCTGGATGATGATAATCTCAGTCAGCTGTGCACCGGAAACACCGAACATCCCCATTTTCCCCTCAATGATCAGCTGGATGAAGGTTCCCAGATATAAGAGGAGGGAACCCAGGGAGACGAATTTTGTCGTCAGGTAGGGAATGAAGAAGAGCGCGAGCCCAGTGGGAATGAAGGACCAGTGAAAACCAAAGACAAAGCCTGCCATGACCGCAACTCCCTTGCCGCCCTTGAAATTCATATAGACAGGATAATCGTGTCCCAGCACAACTCCCGCGAATGTCCAGACCTTGAGCAGGTAAACCGCTTCCGGATGGGATTTTCCGAAAATGGCGCCGACCAGCAGAAGGGCAAGGAGGGCCTTGAGCATATCTCCGATGAATACGATCAGGCCGGCCTTTGTTCCCAGGATCCTCATGGCGTTAGTGGTTCCGGCATTGCCGCTGCCGTAGTCACGGATATCGATACCTTTGCTTTTGCCGAGTATATAGGCTGTCTGAAACAAGCCAAAAATATACCCTATCACAAGACAGACCCCTCTCAGTATAATGAGCTGATCCATTAAACACCTCCTGTTGAATTCATACTTGTGGCCATGATCCTGCGTTCACAAACATGTATAAATAAACTACGCATAGCTCACAGACTCACATGTAAAAAGCTGCGTGTGCCGTAATCGTATGATTAAAGGTGCGCGCTGCTTCGCACGTCCTGCGGATTTTTAAATAAATGAAAAAATAATTGAAACGTGATCACTTCTTTTCAGACCGTTCACGGATGACGAATTTCAGCGGAGTACCCCTGAATCCGAAAGCATCCCTGATCCTGTTTTCAATATAGCGCTGATAGGAAAAGTGCATCAGCTTCCTGTCATTTACGAACAGGACAAATGTAGGCGGACAGACTCCCGCCTGAGTCCCGTAATATATCCTGAGGGAACGTCCCTTGTCCGAAGGGGGCTGCTGCATGATGCAGGCTTCCGCGATGATCTCGTTGAGCACGCCGGTCTGGATGCGGAGATTCTGGTTGTCATGGACCATGTCGATCATCTCATAGAGCTTGACCAGACGCTGTCCGGTCTCCGCAGAGACAAAGATGAGTTCCGCATAGGGCAAAAAGGAAAGCACCTGCCGGACCTTGTCAGTGAATTTCTTTACGCTCTGATTGTCCTTTTCCACCAGGTCCCACTTGTTGACGGCGATTATCACAGCCTTGCCCCGCTCGTGAGCAATGCCGGCAATCTTGGCATCCTGTTCTGTCACGCCTTCTGTCGCGTCTATGACAAGGATGGTGATATCCGCCCGGTCTATGGCGCCCACACTGCGGGCGATCATATAGTGCTCCAGAGTCTCTTTGATCTTGTTTTTGCGGCGAATGCCGGCCGTGTCTATGAAGACGTATTCCTTTCCGTGCCAGACGATCCTGGTATCGATGGCGTCCCTTGTCGTGCCCGCAATATCGGAGACGATCACTCTGTTCTGTCCGATCAGCCGGTTGATGATAGAGGATTTTCCCACATTGGGCTTGCCTACGATTGCAATACGCACAGCGTCGTCTTCTTCTTCGCCGGCTGAATCCTCGGGAAAATACTTGATCATTTCATCCAGCATGTCACCGATGCCTGTGCGGTTTGCCGACGAAACGGGCCAGGGATCTCCAATTCCAAGATTATAGAATTCATAGATGTCCGCCATCATTTTAGTCGGGCTGTCCACCTTGTTGACAACCAGAATGACCGGCTTCGCGGATCTTCGCAGCATATCAGCTACCTTGTTATCCGAATCCACCATTCCTGTCGACCGGTCGACCATGAACAGGATCACATCCGCCATATCGATCGCCAGCTGTGCCTGCTCCCGCATCTGCGACAGAATGACATCTTTCGAGTCCGGTTCAATACCGCCTGTGTCGATCAGCGTGAATTCTCTGTCGAGCCAGGAACAGTCCGCGTAAATGCGGTCCCGGGTGACACCCGGCGTGTCCTCGACGATAGAGATGCGCTTACCCGCCAGCACATTAAACAGAGTGGACTTCCCCACATTCGGCCGGCCGACAACCGCGACAATCGCCTTTCTCTTTCTTTTTGCCATAAAAAATCAGATCCCTTTCTTCTGCCCCGGCAGGAACTGCCGAAGCCGCTATTATTTCAGCAAATGTCCGGGCAAGCCCGGAAAATGTAAGCACAAGCTCGTAAAATGTCCGAAAATGCCCGGGCAAGCCCGGCATTTTCGTCCACTTTCCTCGCTGCTTCTTACATGTGGTTATTATATTCTTCGTCGTGCATGGCCTTTTTCTCGAAGCGGTTGTATTCAGCAAGCAGCTCCCGGATCTTCTGGGCTGTGATCCTGACGTTGGAGATAGAGGCGTCATGGTTGAAAAAGTCAATGATGGTCGCCAGATACATGCTCATGTCGGCCTCGGCGAAATAGGGTCTCTCACGGAGTCCCTCGGGCAGATAGGTGAGGTTGGTAGTGACCAGTTTGTCGAACCAGCCTTCCCCGTAAGCCCTGTCAAAGGCCTCGAGGCCGTCTGTGAAAAGGCCGAAGGTCGTGCAGATAAAGACACGTCCGGCGTGCATGTTCTCCTTGAGCTGGCGGGATGTGTCAAGCATACTGCCGCCCGAAGAGATCATATCGTCGATGATAATGGCATCCTTGCCGGCCAGGTTGGTTCCCAGGAACTGGTGTTCCACGATGGGGTTCTTGCCGTTGACAATCCTGGAGTAATCGCGCCTCTTGTAGAACATTCCCGTATCCGCGCCGATAACGTTGGCGAAATAGACGGTCCTGTCCAGCGCGCCTTCATCGGGACTGATCACGACGACGTGTTCCTTGTCTACTTCCAGATCGTCTACTGTGTTCAAAAGCGCGTGCAGAAACTGGAAGGGAGAGACAAAGTTGTCAAAGTTATCCAGAGGAGCAACGCTGGCGATTCTGGGATCATGGGCGTCGAAGGTGATGAAATTATTGATACCCAGCTCAAAAAGCTCATGAAGCATATTGGCCGCATCCAGCGACTCCCGGCCGCTGCGGTGATGCTGGCGTCCCTCATAGAGGAAGGGCATGATGACAGTGACACGTCTTGCCTTGCCCTGTATCGCCGAGATCACTCTCTTGAGGTCCTGGAAATGGTCATCCGGAGACATATGATTGATGAAACCGTTCATCCGGTAAGTCACAGTCCAGTTCATCACATCAACGAGGATGAATACATCTTTGCCACGGGCCGATTCCCTGAGCACTGCCCTGCCCTCTCCGCTGGGGAAACGCTCAAGGTGAATATCCATAAGGTAATTATCCTCAATGTAATGGTCTCTGTCGCTCAGAGAAGGATCCTTTTTAAGGGACTCTTTTCTGAAAGAGGATATGTGCTGATTGACCTTTTCCCCCATAGGGGCGGCTGAAGGCATAGCAATGATGGCAAGGGGCGCTACCGGCATGCTCCTGTCAAGTTTTTCAATAAGCGAAGTAGTGGAATCTGAAGCCATGGGATCTCCTTCATGCAATTCAAAACAGATGATACGGGGTGTTACTCGATTAATACGTTTACCCTTTATCATAGCGAGTACAAAAGAAAATCGCAAGCCTTTATGCTCTCGTTCTCTGTACAGCGTTATCTGCCGCGTTATCTGTACAGGTTATTCGTACCTTATCTACAAGAGAAAGCATCGCGGATCCAGCGGATTTCCTTTCCGGTGACGCAGACCACATCAAAGCGCATGGGCATCTCCGTTCCCCGCCCGGTTTTGTACAGATAATATCGGGCAGTCCTGCTGATAGTGCGCTGTTTTTCAGGTGTGACCGCCTCGGCGGGGTCTCCCCAGCGGGCGCTGCTGCGGTATTTGACTTCAAAAAATACCAGGGTTCCGTCCTCTTCCCCGATTATATCGATCTCTCCGTCCCTGTCCCTGAAATTCCGCTCCAGGATCCTGACCCCCCTGTCCGACAGGAATCGCACCGCTGTCTCCTCTCCCCGCTGTCCGGTCTCCCTTCCGGAAGGCACTCTCCCGGAAAAAAGAAAATCAGGTTTATCTCCCGGCTCCCCCGGTTGATTTACTGCGTCTTCTTTTCCTGCCAGGATTTTTCCCAGGAAGCTTCTGCGGTGGATGGGACTGGGGCCGTAGTCCAGTATTGCCTGGCAGTGGGCTCTTGTTCCGTATCCTTTATGGCCTGCAAACCCATATTGGGGATAAAGAGCATCCATTTCTTTCATGTAAGTATCCCTGGTGACTTTAGCCAGAATACTGGCTGCCGCCACGGAAATGCACTTGGCATCCCCCTTTATGACCGGAACCTGAAGAATGTCGATGCCGGGGATCGTCACCGCGTCGTTGACCAGTACACCGGGCCGCACTTGCAGTGAAGAGACAGCCTGGCGCATAGCCTCATAAGTAGCCTGAAGAATGTTGATTTCATCGATTCTCTCAGGCGGCACCATGATGACCGACCAGGCAAGAGCCTTCTCCTTAATCTTCAGGAACAGGGCCTCTCTTCTCTTCTCAGTGACTTTTTTGGAATCATTCAGATAGGGAAGTATCAGGTCTTCAGGAAGAATGACCGCAGCAGCTGCGACCGGTCCTGCAAGAGGCCCGCGGCCCGCTTCATCGATCCCGCAGATGAGACCGCTTCCGCCGGCTCTGCGGACAATCTCTGCCTCAAAGGCCCGCATCTGCTCAACACGCTCGATCTCCGCCTGCATACGGGCTTCTTTTTTCTGCCTTGCGGCCTCGGCTTTTGTCATTTTCTCCTCCCGCTGTTTCTGCGGTTTCCTGTTCCGCTGCCGTTTCTGCCGGACTGACCCCGGTTTCTGCTCTGAGGACCGTCCCCGGCGCCGGTTTTGCCCGCTCTGTTTCCACTGCTTCTGTCCTTTGATCTGCCGCCTGCCCCTGTCCGGCCGCCATATCCTGAGCCGGAAGATCCTTTGGCCTTTCCGGTCCCGGGTCTCCTGCCGGCTTTTGAGGAAGGGGCGGAAATGCCTGTGGCAGACTCTGCTGCTTCCTGATCCCGGATCAGCTTCCTGCGTTCCTCATCCATGGCCTCAGCGTCTTCGGGTCTGTCCAGGGAAATCCTGCCGATTCTTCCGTTTTTACAGTCATCAAGCAGGACAGCAGCCGCGCGCTCAAGGTCAGGTTCTCCCCCTTTCAGGAGCAGTCGTCTGGAGACAGCGATCCTTCTGAGAAGTTCAAAACCGGCAGGAGCCATGTCCGTCAGATCCTTCTCTACACCCCCGGTTTCATAAGCCGCTTTTTCATAAACTGCTTCTTCCCGAGCCGTTTCTTCCTGGGCTGCTTCTTCCTTGGCTGCTTCTTCCTGAGCTGCCTCTTCATGAGCCGTTTCTTCCTGAGCTGTTTCTTCAATAGCCGTTTCTAGCCCGTCCGGCAAACCGCCGGCAGAGAGTTCAGGAAGGTCTCCGCAAGTCAGGTATTTTTTCTCCACAGCTCCCGGATATTCCCTCTGCAGATAATCGAGCAGCCAGATCGCCAGTTCTACCCGGTCCAGGATTTCATTGCGGATCGCGCCCACCAGGGCCAGCCGCATACCGATCTCCTGATTGTCAAACTTGGGCCAGAGTATTCCGGGAGTGTCCAGAAGTTCCACGCTGCCGCCCATGCGGATCCACTGTTTTCCACGGGTGACGCCGGGTTTATTGCCGGTCTTTGCGCTTGCTCTTCCCGCAAAGGAATTGATAAAAGTGGACTTTCCTACATTGGGAATCCCTGCCACCATGGCACGAAGAGGCCGTCCGACGATGCCGCGGGCTCTGTCGCGGGCTATTTTCTCTTTACAGGCCTCCTGGACGAAGCGGCGGACGACATCTCCCGCTCTGCGCTCCCGGGCGTCCGCAGAAACTGCCAGTATCCCTCTGCTGCGGAAGTACTCCTCGAACTGTTCTGTCTTTGCGGGATCGGCCAGGTCCGCCTTACATAAAAGGACGATCCGTCCCTTTCCCCGACAAAGAGCATCAATATCGGGATTTCTGCTGCTCAGAGGGATTCTGGCATCCACCAGTTCGATCACGAGGTCGACAAGACGGATGTTTTCTTCCATCATGCGTCTCGCTTTCGTCATATGTCCCGGGTACCACTGATACTCCATTGTGCCCTCCTATTTCCAAAGGAAGCAGGGCGGAGGCGGCACCGCCATCCACTCATCCACTGCCCCCATACCGGCCCTGTCCGCCGCATGGGCGGTACTCTTACATTATCGCCGGTCAATACACCATACCGGCCCTGCCCGCTGCATGGGCGGTACTCTTACATTACGCCGTCAATACACCATACCGGCCTTTCCGCCACAAGCGCGGACAATTACATTTGGCAGGCCTTGTCAAAAAGAAAGTGCCGTGCCAAAACAGGCACGACACTCCCGATGATAACTCTTGCTCGAAATGAACAAATGCAGAAACTGCATTATTTCTTTCTGTCGTCGATTCTGGCTTTGACCTTCGCCTTCTTGCCGCTCAGACCACGCAGATAGAACAGTTTGGCTCTTCTGACTTTACCTCTGCGGACAACTTCAACGTTCTCCACATTGGGGGAATGAATAGGCCAGGTCTTCTCAACGCCGATGCCGTTGGAAATCTTTCTGACAGTGAAGGTAGTCCTTGCGCCGCCGCCCTGGATCTTGATAACAGTACCCTCGAAGATCTGTACTCTTTCACGAGTACCTTCTTTGATACGGTTGTGAACACGGACAGTGTCGCCCGTTGCGAACTGAGGTACTTCCGCCTTCAGCTGCTCCTTCTCGAGTTCCTTGATAATTTCGAAATTCATTCTGTTCTCCTTCCTTTCCACGCCGGACGTTCTTGCCCTCCTGCGCTCCTTACAAAAATCCCGACTGAACAGGTCTTGTGTCAGCGCACTCTCTTGAAAACGGCGCCGGAAATGAGTCTTCTTTCAGAACCTTCAGCTCTCTCCGCATCCGGTCTGTTCCGCCCGTCTCAGATATTTAATAATATAAATTAAAGAAGGTGTTTTTTGTCCCTCAGTCTCAACCGGCAGAGGAACGTCTTAAGTGTTCAGAAATACGGCTGATATGCCGATTAAAAAGCAACGCTAATAATCTATCACATAAGGGAAAAATACGCAAGAGATTTTTTCCTGTATGTCCACATTATTCATTTCATCGTTACAGTTCAGGCCATGCTGAAAACAATACGCCTTTTGTGCATCACAGTTTCGGCGGGACGCTCCCGCTCCGTGAAAAACGCAGCGGATACTAAGTTCAAGGCCCGCCTCTACAGCAATGCACAAAAGGCGCTCCAAGAATCAGGTGGGCCTGAACTGTAACATTTCATCCGCTTTACTGACGGTATCTGTATATCTTATGAATTCCGCCCGGGCCGGGGACGACTCCCTTCTGACCCAGTGTGATGAAATTCCTGCCGTCAGGACTATTGATCGAGATTCCCACACTGTACCCTTTCAGCAGACTGTCGGAATATGGCACGGTGCCGGTCGCTGTAACAGTTGTACCGGGAAGAAGCCGGGAAAGCGAAAGGTCCAGTTTCTGTTCCCGGATACATTCCTTCTGATCGTCAAATACATACATAGTGACAGGCCAGTCCCAATAGAATGGGGCATTTCCTACGTTGGTAAACGACAGTGAGAAAACCAGGTCGTCCCTGATGAAATCGACTGTTGTCTGAAGCCGGCTCAGATAAAAACAATATCCCACATTTCGGAGTATCATTCCGCTTCCGTTTGTATCCTGCCTGGAGGCGTCCGGACAGACGGGTCCGATAAAGGAAGTGTGGGAACTCCTGATCTGGGCCAGAGTATCGGACAGATTCTCCATCAGCAGCTGATCCATGTCGATCACCTGCGTCAGCCCTCCGCCAACGGGTCCTGTCATCCAGGGGGAAGCATCACCCTCGGAGAGATAATCGTCAAGAGTCTTCTTTTCTATAACATCACCGCTTTCATCAACCGGGGTGTCTGTCTGTTCTTCTCCGGCATCCGAAATCTGTGTGTCCAGGTTCTCCCTGATCCATTGCGATGCCTCCAGCGGAGCGCCCAGAACATCGTTCCAGTTTCCCGATTTATCCGTGGCGGAAGCTCCGGGGCTGTTCAGAAGCCTGATTTGGCCCTCAGCGGGGAAGCATTCGGCATACTGCCGCTGGTACTGCGTACGGACAGAATCCGCAGGAACGGTGCCTCCTGCTGCGGGGAATGCGGTCCACAGGCCGTTCTGTCCGATCGATCCCATCTCCACATATGAGACAAAGCTGTCCCTTGCGCACCAGTCCGCCAGTGCCCTGAGAGCTCTTCCGTGAGCTTCTATAAAGACTGCATTGCTGTAATCAGGACAATAGCCTTTTCCGGAGGGATCGTCATAATCCCTTCCGTCTGCGGTCTTCTCATACAGCCAGTCGGGAATGTCTCTGTGCTGTGTATCCCCGGGCTTATCGCATACAAGTCTCAGCACGGCATGTTTTTTCGCTTCCCGGTACTCCGCAATATGGTATTTTGCCTCGATGGCATCAAAGTCAAACACGCCTTCCTGTGGTTCCAGCTCGGAGAGAGTCAGAAGGATAAAGACCAGGTCGGTTTTATCACAGTCTTCAGGATTCTCGGCGGGCGGCGCGTATCCGATCAGGGGGTTCTGAGGCATCATTTCCGATGCGTCATACAGGACAATATCATAGAGCCGATATCTTCCCGGAACAATATAGAGCAGGATCCCCGCGATCAGGACCACCTGTATGGCGATCATAATAAACGGAAGTTTTTTACGAATGAATGATTTCATTTACGAAATGCCTCATTTCAGGACTAATGATCAGAGCAGGATCACCTCTGCGGCCTCACTGCCCTCCTTTTTCCATCTTTCAGTTCAGTGACCTTCTTTGTCCTCTGCTGATTTCCCAGGCGTTTGTCTATCCCGGTAAGGATACGGTCAAGGCCTGTAAAAATCCCGGCAGCAGGGACATACTCCGCCTGCCTTCCCAGAAGCAGATAGGGCAGGCGCTGTGTCGCCCACTCCAGGCGGCAGAACACAATGAGGAAGTAGACGATCGCCCCGGCCATGAATCCCAGGCCATAATAGGCCGTGTCGCCATAGACTGCCTGCCAGATCGTCACCGCATTGGCGACAACAGCGAAGGCCGCCGTGGCCGTCAGGGTGCCGACATAGTCTTCAAAATAGAGCAGGATGAGCATCATGGCATTCGCGATTGCGTACAGGCCGTAGCCGACACACAGAGTACGGAAAATACCTTTGCCCAGGTCTGTCATACCCAAAGGCAGGAAATCCATGATGAAACCGCCGAAAACAACGAAGAGGAGGGTACTGACGATCTGCCTGTAACCACAGTAAGTCAGCTCACGGCTCAGTACTTCGACCATCCTGTCCTCTGCTGCTTCTATATCACTGATCGATCCCCCGTCATTGTACAGGCTGTAATACTGCCTGTATTCAGGATAAAACTGCACTTCCACCGAGGTCACAAAACTGATCGTTGTGATAAGAATGGAAAAAAAGGCTGTCAGCGAGGGGATATCGTAGCTTGGAGCCGCATAGAACAGACCCATAATCTTCTTGTGGAGGGGACCGAAATACATGATCACCAGGTGACCATAGAGCCCCAGGTTGACGAATACGCCAGTGAAGGCCAGTGCCCTGCACTTGTCGAACCACTGAAGAAAGGTGAAGGGACTTCCTTCCCCGCGGGGAAAATATCCCAGCATGAGAGTAAAATACCAGATACTCATTACCCCATAGGAAAGGATCACGCAGAACATGAGGCTCAGCACTGTTCCCCTGTGGAAAAAGGCCAGTATGAGGCCGGCCAGGAATCCGGTCATCATCGACGAGGCAAAGCCAAGGGCGATGGAGCGGTAATCTTTAAGCGCTGACAGATAATTCATCTGTGTCCAGACCACGATCATAGTCACGGCGAACCACATACTGACGATGCGATAGACAAGAGGGACTCCCGAAAACATCAGGACGATCCCGTATCCCACCATACACAGAGGCAGCATGATCGCCAGGGCTCCAAAGAAAGACGGCATGACCCGCTCTCTCTTTCCCTCATAGAGCATATCAGAAATATATCTTGTCAGGATCATATTAAAGAAGCTTGAGACAAACAGAGAGACCAGCAGGCTGTAAGTCAGCATGCAATTCATTATCTCCCTCTGTCCCTGCGGCATGCCTGCGACCTGGGATACAAATGATATTCCCAGAAGCAGGCAGACACCCATGACCATGGGACCGATCGCCACGGCTCCCGCATAGGCATAAGCCCTGCACAGATTCAGCATACCTTTTTTCTGGAATAGCCTGTTCAGGCTGAATCCTATACCTGCCATCCGACTGCAAACCTCCTGCAAATCAATTTACAATGTTGTGTTCATGGAGCGATGCACGCAGCAGCTCCTCACTGCCTGCGGGATCTCCATCTGCGGAAAACATCCTCATAGGCGTCCAGATAATTCCGGATCATATCCTCGTGGCGGAAATATTTTTCAGCTCTCTGTTTTGCCACATTTCCCATCTGCAGCCGTCTGGCGCTGTTGCGGCACAGATCTTCCATAGCGCGTGCGAGCTCATGGGGCTGCATGGGAGGCACGCAATATCCTGCCTGCCCGAGTTTGTCATCGCCGTCTCCGAAGATCAGCTCCTTGCAGCATCCCACATCCGTCGTCACGCAGGGGCGGCCTGACGCGAAAGATTCCAGGACGGAGAGCGGCTGTCCCTCGGAAATACTGGAAAGCACAGTAAAATCAAAGTCTCCCATATATTGGAGAACATTGATGGTGCCCATGAACACAGCGTTCTTTATCCCCAGCTGGTTCATGAGATTTCTGCATTCCAAAGCATATTCCGGATCATCTTCGGGACCCGCGATATAAAGCTTTGCGGCGGGAATATGCTGTTCAACCTCCGCGAAGGCATAGAGCATGGTCTTGACATCCTTGATCGGGGCGATTCTGAGCACGGCTCCGATATGAATGTCATCTGCCCGGGCGCGGGGGGGCACAGCGGCAAATTTTTCATAATGGATGCCGTTGGCTATCCACCTGCACAGGTCCGGATCCGCTCCTATTTCAATCTGTGTGAGTCTGGCGCGGTTGAACAGGCTGGTGACCATGGAGGCACCGTCATAGGCCGCGCTTGAAAGCATGTAGAAAAATCGGATCCACAGATCCTTGAAATCAGGAAGCACCCAGTTTGCCCGGATGATTTCCTCCTCCCTCTCACGTGTGTAAATTCCGTGCTCTGTGAGAAGGAAGGGAACCCTGCTTTTCCAGCTGCCCAGCCTGGCCAGCACGCCCGCATATCCGGTCGCGATCGTGTGATATACATCCGCCTGAGGTACATCGGAACACATCACGTAGAGAAGCGGGAACAGCATAGAGCGGATCGTGTGGAAATAGTCTGAAAAAGCTGTGTATGTATACTTCTGGCGGCAGATCTCCGACAGAGTGTCCAGAAAGTATTTGCTGGAAAGGAAGTCGGCAGGCGAGACCTTCTTCTGCTGGAAAATTCCGAACAGCACTTCCCAGTCCGGTCTTCCGCACTCGACAAGTTCGCGCATGGCGCCCAGTTCGGCATCGGTGAATTTCAGACTGCGCTTACGGTCTCTGCGGGGCGCAGCATTTGTAAGGGATACTTCCCGCACTTCCACTACATTTGGCGGAAGCTGATAGCGGAATTTCCCGTTCTGAGAGGGATCTGCATTGATAGCCCAGACCACAAACTCATGCTGAGGCATCGCCTGTATATACTGATGCATCCAGGATGACACACCTCCGGTCACATAGGGATAGCATCCCTCCAGTATCACGCAAATTCTCATATCTGCCTTTCATCTTGGATTCCGGTACGTCTTCTGAATCCTTATCTTGGTGCCGGTTTCCTGCCGGTCCCGGACTATTTCCGGTTCCCTGCTGATCCCGGCTTATTTATTGATCTCAATCTCCAGCTCCGGAGAAGCCGCTTTCACGAGATAGAGTCCGTCTGAAGCCTGACTGATGGTACCTCCGCTCACGCGTCCGGGCCTTCCCTCGTTGACCCTCAGGTAGAACCAGGCCTCGTCACAGAATCCGCCCAGAGAAATATGGATTCCTCTGGCGGTGTCCTCCCGCCTGATCTGCAGTGCGTCATAGCGCTGCACCGCTCCGGTCAGCTCGCTGCCGGTCAGGTTTCTGAGCTGCGGTATGGCACTGTGCAGCCATTCGACGTAATCCGTGAGACGATTGAACAATTCTTCCCATCCCAGAGCCGCACCTCTGTCCGTATCAAGCACGTCGTCAGGATGCTGGAAATGTGTGTTGACACAGTGAAAATACAGCTCGCTCATGGCAGCTGCCCGCATATAATCGTCCAGCACGTAGCCGGATATGATACGGGGAGTCTGGACCATTCCGTCATCCGTGACAGTGAAATCCTGACTGTAAGAGACATCATTGTCGTCCGGAAGATACAGACTGGCAATAGCCCTGATCTCAGGAAAATCTTTTGCCAGCAGTTCCCGTCCCTCCGGAGAAATAATATTCGAAGGGGGGACATAGACATGATAGTCCTCGCCGGGGAAGACAGACTGACAGAAATTCCTGAGTTCGATCAGGGAATCCCTCATGGCCTCCACGCTCTCCCACTGGCGATAGGAATCATATAAGCCCATATAGTCAAAGCTCTCTGGAACGAGCGGCATGTGGTTATAGCCGTGATAACCCAGTTCTCCGCCCTCGCGCAACAGCATATTTCCGAAGTACTGGAATCTCGTGATATCCTTGTTTCTGGGGAAGACACCACTGACCTGTGCGGAATAATCCTCGATTACAAGACCGGTGTAGCGGATGTTATACTTTTTGGACAGATTGTAAACATCTTTCCACCAGTGATGAGTATAGAAATCCTTGATATCCATCCCGTAGTCTTTCTGGATGAACTGGCTGTCTCCTTCGGGGACAGGGGAAGGAAAATCATCAATATAAAAAGTCGAGCCGTTGATAACAGGCCAGATACATTTGTCATCGAGAAGAGAATACGCAGCGCAGTGAAAGCCCCGATAGGCCTTCTCAAGAAAGCTGAGATTGTCAAAGACTATACTGCCCTGACCATAAGCATATCTCCAGAGCAGAGGTGTCTCAGACTGGCCCTGCGATTCCATAAAGACTTCGCACTTTTTGTCCAGAGTGACGTTCAGCGAAGATTTATAGGGATCCGTGATGGGAAAATCTCTGTCGGCGCCAGGCATAAACTGCCTGGTAAAGTGGATGCCCTCGACCCTGGCCATATCATTTCCGACAGTCCTGATCCCGAGTTTGTCCGACACTGACAGAAATGTTGCTTCGTTAAAAGGAGGGAACAGGAAGAGCAGGGAATGTCCTTCAGAGACCCAGTCCAGCAGATCAGTGAGACCTTTTCCCAGGGAATTCAGGTCAGACACCGAAAGAACGGCTATATCTTTGCCGGAAAGATGTCTTGCGGAAAAATCGGACGCTTCCCTCTCCTCAAAAGGAATCCTCATCTGGGAAAGAATCGCCTCCATTTCCCCGCGGCCTTCCTCTCCGGTCCCTTCTTTCTCCCAGATCAGGAGTGTCCCGGCATTTTCAGGCTGGACTGTCCCTTTAAAATCAGACGATTCAAGGATGCTGACAGTATGTTTGCCGACACTGTAAAGGACATTTCGTCCAACTGACAGTACTACGGCGAACATAAGTGTATAAATAATCAGAATCTGAAGAAGCTGCAGAAAACGCAGCTTTCTGTTTGGTTTCTTTTTTTTCTCCAATGGCTGCCCCCTGGCTGACCTGCCTTAATCGCAAAAATCCCATCCGGAGTACCTTCTCCGCTCAGGAAGACACTGCACTCCAGAACTCAAGCTGCTTTCGTTGCTCTGGAGAAAAATATACATTCCGCTCCTGTGCTTCGCGAATGATCCGGGCGATCGCGCTGCCGTCTCTGACAAGCGCCTTTGCCCTGATCCTCAACATACAGCAGTCTCCATCGAAGGGGTTCTCCTGCTGCAGCATTCCTGTATACTTCTCTGCCGCCTCGACATCTCCCTGAAGAAGACACATGGCAGCAATCCGTTTCTGTGCGGCAAGGCGCTGCCCGGCGTATGTTCCGGGACGGGCATTGCCCATGGCCCGGCTCTGCCAGTCGATCACATTGAGAAATCTCTCCAGCTTATTCCGGCAATCAGAAATCAGTTCCATCCTCTCGGAGTTCTCGGGAAGTCCGCTGTTCAAATACTCTTCATAAAGATCCGCGCAGTCCAGAAGAAGTCCCGGATCTCCGGGAGATTCCGTGAGTTTTTTCTCTAATTCGGAAATCCTCTGGGTATATTCGCTGCGGATCTCGACAAGAGCCGTCACGGCATAATGGACGACTTCCGTGTCGTCATTAACTCCTGCGATTCTGAGAGGTCTCACAAAATCCTTTGGTCCGGAATGAAGGACAGACAACAGCAGGCTTCTCCTCTGACGGGGAGAGCCGCTCACAAGGACATCTTCAATGGGAAGGACATCATCTACGCCGCCCTTATCCATGCGGATGTTTCTGTAGACTTCGTCTGTGATTCCGAACCGGCTGCTCTCTGCCTCCTGATCCGCTTTTTGTCCGCCCATAATATGGATCTGTGCCACCAGCACGCTGACAGGCCCCCAGATGGGGAGAAGAAAGCAGATCACAAGCATGGCGGGACTTACATATACAGTTCCGCGCTGCCAGAGAATACAAATCAGAACAGCCGAGATCAGATGTATAGTCATCAAAAAAAGTATCATTCGAGGACCCTCTCACGCAGGGATGCATGTTCCAGAGCATCCTGCAGCAAACCGCAAAGGATAGAAAAATGACTGACGTACCAGAGGCTCTGCTGTTCCTGTGCCGCCTGCTCTACAGTCACGAGAAGTCTGATCACATCTTTGTTCCCGGATTCCGGGCTCAGGATTCTCTCAAAAGAGACCATGGAGGCGTACATAGGAGCCCCCTCCATGAATCCGGTATTCCTCCAGGTCCCGCCATTTCCGACTGCGTTCATCATCTCAGGGAACTGAGCTGTGTTAATCTGGCTTCTGGTCGCGTTCTCCCGGCAGCAGGACAGGAGGTAGGCCCTTCCGTTTGCGGGATTGATCTGATAAATACAGAAAGTGTTGTTGTCCAAAAGTTCTCTGATCACTTTGACAGACTCAACGCACACTGCCTCAGGTGTTCTCTGGGACAGACGGCGAATGGCTTCATAGAGTTTTCTGTAGCTCTCCTCTTCGCTGAGCACCTGGGCGCGCAGCTCTTTTTTGTCCCTCACGCTTTCGCGGTAGGCGTCGTTCAGGAACAGATATTTCTTTCTGATCAGTCCGTTTTCCGCTGATACAGAGCGGATTTTCTGTTCATTTTTCTGGTGCGTATAACCACAGATTACGCCTGCTGTCAGATAGTAGACAAAGGGAATCCAGTTTTCAACATTGTAGAAAAGAAGCAGGCCGGAAATACCGATCTCTTTGTAGCGGAGCACAAGCATAATGCATTGCAGAACCGCTGCCCCACTTCCTGCCGCCAGTCCGTGCATCATGCCCATCAGGACTACATACAGGAGACGGACATCCACGATTTTAAAATAGACCGAGTCAGAAGTGATTTTAGCCAGAAACTCCGTGATCACGAACATGACCAGCAGATCCAGGATCACAACAGAAAAACGTCCGAATCTGCCCAGATAGGCTGCTGCTTTCTCTCTGAAAGGCAGCCTGTCTTCAGATTCCTGTATCAGTTTCGCATACTGTGCCGCAACGGTTTCTTTCCAGTCGATCATGGCAGGCAGACTGTACATCTCTTCGAGACTGCCGTCCAGACCTCCCATATAAGGCGCGGGAAGTTCGATCACCACAGAGCCCCTGGGGTCAGTTCCGGGGATTTTCTGCATCTCCCCGTCTTTTCCCGTGAAACCGATCTGCGCGTCTGGTCTGCAGGACAGGAGGACTTCCCTGAAATTTTCCAGAGAAGTGATATTTCCCGTTGCCGAGTAGATTCCGGGTCTGAACCAGGACTCCGATGTCATCCTCACGAGAAGGGAACACAGTTCTCTTATAGTCAGGATCGCTGCCGGTGAGCCCGCCGTTCCTTTCAGAGAGACAAACCGCTTTTTCTGCATCAGCTTGAAAATCCTGCTCAGCCGGCTGCGGTTGATGTCCGTGCCCGATACCAGAGGCAGGCAGACCACTGCCATCTCAACTTTTTGTCCGGCTTCTTCAGGCTCCGACCACTTGCCGATCATCCAGCGATAGTCAGCGGGATCAGTGCTCTCTGTGATCACGACCATCCTGCCGACGCCGGACCTGGCACACTGCTGAAGGATAGCCTCGATCCGGTCTGTCTCGTCCACAGGCTTTCCGCCGTCGGCGCAATGAGTGACATACCAGACCGCGCTGATCCGTCCCGCTTCAAAAATCCTTCCGAAATCGTTATCTGAAGGATCGGTCGAAAAACTGCGGATATTCTCCGGAATGCTTTCTTTCACATCATTCCTGTTTTTATCCGCAATATAAACACTATGCGCTGTATTGAAATATGCGAGCGCCTCAGTAGGAAAGAGACGCGTATTCCCTGTCAAAAGGATTGTATTCATAAAAAATATCCTGCTATTTCTGTATAAAACCGCACACCCTCAACCATGGTCTGCGCGCAGACTCTGCGTGAAACTCCTCAAGTCCCACGCAGGTTTAACCTGTAACGACACACGTATGAATAATCCCGCAAGGCACTACTCATAGGGATTCAGATTTACGTGCTCGGATATATAATAGCGGTATCCGTTTTTTTCACTATATCGGGCAATCTTCTCAGCAAGATCTGCATCGCGTGTATATTCCAGAAGGAAAACATCGAGCCCTGCATCACTGCACATTTTCAGATAGCCAACATAAAACTGTTCCTGTTCTTCCTTTGCCTTGCCGAATTTATCGCGGTCATAATCGATAATCCTGGTAAATACAGTCTCCTGGTTGACTCCGCGGATCAGATCATGCTCCTCTTCCTCTATGAGCCGGGTAACAAAATCATCCGCCCCGTTGACAAGGACCGGAAGGCCCATGTCCCGGTAGGATTCCAGAATTTCGATCAGAGAATCATAAGTGCCTGCGGCAATATCCTTGTATTTTTTCTTTTCCTGCACATGCCCGTATATATCCAGGTTATCCAGGAAAAAGCCATCGATCTGCGGATCTTTTTCCAGGATCATTTGGGGAAGGGTTTCCCCGGCAAACTTGATCCATGCCTTATCTGTCACATTCACCCAGATTTCATCGGGCCAGTTATCATATCTGTCCAGGCACAGCTTTTTGTATTGTCCGAAATACTCCCTGTTCTTTTCCAGGGAACCGACATTCAGATAAGAGTAAACGGTATGGCCCGTAGAATGCAGCTGCCTGAGCTGTTCTGCCCTCAGTTCCTGGGCGTCAATAACTACGAAATCATAGCCCTCAAAATCCCTGATGTTGAAGGAATTTTCATCGATCCCCAGAAAAACGCCATAGCTCTCATCATATTTTTCTGAGGTGTCAATCAAATCTTCTTTTCCTGTTCCCGGCTTCTCCCCCTCTTCGCCACATCTGTCAATCAGGAAGATGACTGCCAGAAGCGTCAGAATCACAGCGATCGCTGCTATTATTCTTTTGAACTTCCGCCGTCTCAATTTCTTTCTCTTTCTTTCTCCTGCGGCGTTCCTCAATTCGCCTCTCCCTTTCGATCCTCTTCCGTCTCTCTTCCATCAGTCCGGGATTGTCACGCACAAATTTTTCATAGAGGTCCGGTCTTCGTTCTTTTGTTATAGCAAGAGACTGTTCGAAACGCCAGATGTCCACTTTCGCGTGATCTCCGGATAAAAGCACCGGAGGCACTTCCTCTCCGTTCCAGACAGCCGGCCGGCTGTACTGGGGATACTCCAGCAGACCGTTCATAAACGAATCCGTATCCGCAGATTCCCGGTTGCCCAGAACACCCGGGATCATACGCGACACTGCGTCAATAATCACCATGGCGGGAAGTTCTCCGCCAGTCAGGACAAAATCACCTACCGATACTTCTTCCGCCCTGACTGCCCGCAGGGCACGGACATCGATACCCTCATAATGGCCGCAGAGCAGGATCAGTTCCTCTTCCAGGGCCAGTTCCTTAGCCATCTCCTGATTGAAGGTCCTGCCCTGAGGCGACATATACAGGACTCTGGCGGGCTTTTTCTGTCTCTCAAGAATCCCGGCCTGTACAGAGCAGCAGCAGTCAAAGACAGGCTGTGCCTGCATCAGCATACCCGCTCCGCCGCCGTAAGTATAGTCGTCGACACTGTTATGAATATTATCGGAGAAATCCCGGATATTCACAGCATTGATCTGAAGCAGCCCCTTCTGAGCGGCCCTTCCGAGAATACTGCTGTCAAGCGCTGTCCTGACCATATCCGGAAACAGCGTGAGTACATGAAAAATCATCCGCAAACTCTCCTGTATTCTGTCTTTACAAATCCTCCAGCCCGGGCATTACGTAGACTGTCATAAAGCCCTCATCGGGTCTGACATCCAGTATACAGTCTGCAATAGCCGGGAGAAGCAGGTCCTTTTTTCCTTCCCTGGCAACCGCGTAGACATCATTGGATCCCGTCTCTATGACTTCCCGGAGTTTTCCGATTTCCTTTCCGTCCTCAGTCCGGACAGAAAGACCGATGATATCCGCCACATAATACTGGGCGTATCCAAGAGGAAGGGCATCACTGCGGTCAATCAGAAGAGGGATCCCCCGCAGGCGCTCCACATCTTCAATGCGGTCAAGGCCCTCAAATCCGAGGATGACGAATTTTTTAAAAAACTTCACGCTCCGGATCACGAGTCTGCGCTCTCCTTTGGGAGCATCCAGTATCACCTCTTCCAGATCCAGAAAGCGGGCGGGGTCCTCCGTAGTGGGAAAAACCTTCACCTCTCCGCGAAGTCCGTGTGTACCTGTGATCACACCAACCTGGAAACGTTCTGTCAAGTTTCAACACCTCCTCAACCCGGAGCCTCGTACGGGGATACAGAAAACGGCACTGTGAAGACCGGGGCTGTCCGCCCCGCGCACCCGGCCGCTTTCCCCGCTGCTTTAATTTGATTAAAGCCCGAGCGGGCTCGGCATTTGCTGCCGCTTTCCTCGCTGCTTTAACCTTTTTTTGATTAAAGCACGCGCTGCTTCGCGCGTCCCGCGCTCCCGCATCGCTACACCCATTCGGAACCGCTCATTTTGCGCGCCTTCCGCGCTCAAAATGGCTTATTCCTCATGTGTGTGCGCTCGGAAAATGTCCGCAAATGCCCGAGCGGGCTCGGCATTTGCTGCCGCTTTCCTCGCTGCTTTAATCACACATAATAAAGAACAAAAAGCGGCGTTTCCGCCGCACTTTTGTTTCAGCCAGTTTCAATCGATGTCGACATCGATCCTATAGTCTTCCTGGGATGAGGCGGCCTTAACGACAGATCGGATCGCTCTGGCGATTCGTCCCTGCCGACCGATCACTTTTCCCATGTCCGAAGGCGCCACATGCAGCTGTACCCGGATGTTCCTGCCTTCTTTTTTCTCGGTCACGACGACTTCGTCGGGATTATCGACAAGAGCCTTCGCAATCACTTCAACCAATTCTTTCATAGACAATCCTTCCGGTCATCAGGTAATGATTATTTAATACCTGCCTGCTTGAACAGTTTTTTGACCACAGTCGTGGGCTGTGCGCCATTTTTGAGCCATTTCTTAGCGGCTTCCGCATCGATTTCGACAGTGCCGGGATCTGTGTTGGGATTATAATGTCCGATCGTGTCGATCGCTCTGCCATCCCTGGGAGTGGATGCGTCTGCCACTACGATTCTGTAAAGAGGCACTTTCTTCTCACCGATTCTTGTAAGTCTGATTTTAACTGCCATTGTCTTTCCTCCTCCTTGCATCCGCTTTTTCCGCGGTATGCTTCTGTTTTGATGTTTGTGAATCTGTTTCGCGTCTGTATATCTGCAGGACCTGTTACTGAGCGGTCTCCGCGCCCTGTCCGTTTCTTTCAAAAAAGTCCCAGCCTCAGGCGGGCTGTACTGTCAGGTGCAGTCCTCTTTTCCGGAACCTGATCATGAGTCCCTGCAGACCCGTCAAGTTTCCGGATCAAAAATCCCGGCTGCATTTTCACATGATGATACATGGATTTTTCATGCAGGAAGCCGTGTATTGCTTTGCGCTTAAGGCGCCTCCGCAATGCTCCGGGCATTCGGAAATAACGGCCGGGAAATCTGCCATAAATTTAATTGTGTATAAATCTCAAGATCAGAAAGGGAATCCTCCGCGCCGTCCGCCCATGCCACCGAACATTCCGGACAGAGGGTTTCTTCCGCGCCTGCGGCCTCCTCCCATGTTTCCGACCTGTTTCATCATTTTCTGCATCTGCGTAAACTGTTTGATGAAGCGGTTTACCGTTGCTATGTCACAGCCGGATCCCTTGGCGATTCTGTGTTTGCGCTGGGGAGTCAGGATCTTGGGATTGGCCCGCTCCTGAGGAGTCATACTCAGGATGATGGCCTCAGTCTGTTTGAGCTGCTTTTCGTCGACGGCTCCCTCGATCATATCGCGGCTCATGCCGAGTCCGGGCAGCATGGAAAGGATGCTGGACATACCGCCCATCTTGCGCATCTGCTTCATGCTCTCCAGGTAATCGTTGAAATCGAACTTACCCTTGCGCACGCGGCCTGCCATATCGCGGCTCTTCTCCTCATCCTCCTTGTCAAGCGCTTCCTGCGCCTTATCGATCAGGGTGAGGACATCGCCCATGCCCAGAATGCGGCTGGCCATTCTGTCGGGATAAAACTGCTCCAGATCAGACAGTTTCTCGCCCATACCGATGTAGAGAATGGGTTTCCCTGTGACAGCCTTGATTGAAAGCGCCGCACCGCCGCGGGTATCGCCGTCCATCTTAGTCAGGATCACACCATCGACACCGACTTTTTCGTCGAATGTTTTGGCGACGTTCACCGCCTCCTGACCGGTCATGGCATCTACTACCAGGATGGTCTCGTGCACGGTGACACTGTCCTTGATGTCAGAGAGTTCCTCCATCATGGCCTCATCGATCTGCAGACGGCCCGCAGTATCCAGAATGATCACATTCTCGCCCTTCTCACGGGCATACTGCATGGCGGCCTCGGCGATCCTGGCCGGCCTGCGCCCGTCCTCCATGGCAAATACATCCACGCCCTGTTTTTCGCCGTTCACCTGCAGCTGTTTGACAGCCGCCGGCCTGTAGATGTCCAGTGCCACCAGAAGAGGCTTACGGCCCTTTGATTTGAACTTTCCTGCCAGCTTAGCGGCCGTAGTCGTCTTACCTGCGCCCTGAAGTCCTGCCATCATGATCACGGTGGGACTTCCACCTGGCTGAAGGGGAATCTCAGTCATCTCCGATCCCATGAGACTGGTCATTTCCTCATTGACGATCTTTACGACCATCTGCGCGGGATTCAGACCACTCATGACGTCCGAGCCGATCGCCCTCTCCTGTACAGAAGACACAAAGTTTTTAACGACTTTGAAGTTAACGTCGGCCTCGAGAAGTGCCATCTTGACCTCTCTCATGGCCGATCTGACATCTGCTTCTGTCAGACGCCCTTTGCCGCTGAGGTTCCGGAACACCTGATTCAGTTTTTCAGTCAGACTCTCAAATGCCATTCACTCTGTTCCTTTCTCCTTCCGGTCCGCCGGAAAGAATCACAGCCTCAGCCCGCTTCTGTCAGCTCAGGCTGTCCAGTATCCTGTCCGCGATCTCGCGGACAATCCCGGCCAGTTCGTCGCGGTCCTCCGCTGTATCAGCTGCCGCCCGGAGCTGCCCTGCTGCCTCTCTCAGACTGTGAAACCGCCTGATCATACCAAGTTTCTTCTCATATCCCTTCATAAGATCCGTCGCCCTGCGGATGAGATCATGAACTGCCTGACGGCTGATCCCCTCCTGCTCCGCGATCTCGTTGAGTGAGAGATTCTCGTAAACAGCCTGCTCATATATTTTCTGCTGATGTGCCGTGAGGAGCTGTCCGTAGAAATCATACAGGAGCCCCTGTTCTACTATTTTTTCCATACCTGTGCTATTTTACTCACCGCCCCTGTGATTGTCAAGCAAAAATTCTTGACAAATCAGCAATATTTTTTATTGCCATTTTTTTTATGGCAGATTTTTATTTCCGTCATTACCGGTCAGGTCTGTTCACGCTCCCGGGCATGTGGACATAATAGAGCAGGGGCGGAAGCGCCGCCCTCTGTCACCCTTCCGGACCGCGTCCTCCCCAAGACGGAAAACACATTACACGGGCTGTGTCATAAAAAAAGGCGAAACCCCCATTCCGCCGGGCAAGCCTTTGTTTTTGCCCCGCGTTGGGTTTTTCGCCACGCACCAAAAGCATTCCGGGTGAAAAGAGCCGGATCCAGGTGCATTTTTTTACTCTCTAAGTTGGATTCTGGCATAGAGAAGGGCGTCTCCGGGGACTCCGTTAAGGCGTCCGTCTCTGCTGTATTCCCAGCAGGATATGCTGTAGGGAAAAGAAACCGCCATCTCGTGATCGATCAGCCACCGGTCATACTCCGCTGCCCCGGTGATATCCAGCTGGGCGGCAAATGTGTGGATGCTGCCGCCGACCATTGGCTTCATGCCTTTTTTCTCCAGTATTTTACAGAGTCCGGACACAGTATCTGTCCATTTCTTATAATCCTTTTCATTATCGGATATATTTTCCACATTGCGGATTCTGATGACTACTGTCACAGCATCTTCTTCTACAGCACCGGAAGCAGCCTCAATCTCCTTCTCAGCTTCCCCTATAGGCTCAGAACTGTTCTCCTGCCCTGATTTTTCTGTATCGGTGTCCTCAGTATCCGCAGCTTCTTTTTCTGTGTCCTCAGTTTCCGCAGCTTCTTTTTCTGTGTCCTCAGTTTCTGCAGCTTCTTTCTCTGTGTCATCAGTTTCCGCAGCTTCTTTTTCCGTGTCCTCAGTATCCGCAGCTTCTTTTTCCGCGGATTCTTCTCCGGAAGATTCCACACGGGAAATAAGGGACATCATCTCATCGACTGCCCTGGACAGGACGCTCTCACTGCAGGGTTTATCCACTTCCAGACAGAGCATGACGGGTATATTCCTCTTTCCCGCTTCCTCATAGTTTCTCTCAAACTGGCGGTCAGGGTCAAACCCGCCGGACCTTAATTTTCCAGCCCGGATCGTCAACTCGCTGACATCGCTCTGTGAAAGCCTGTCCCAGTCTATCCTTCCGTTGTCATCGGAGATCAGTGCTCCGTGAGACAAAGTCATTGATGGATAGGATCCTTTGTACTCCACAGTTTTTCCGTCTTCACAGATAAGCATTCCCGACGGAATGATGTTTTTTTCGACATCTTCTTTGACAGGATAAAAATAGTACTTCCCTTCGCTCACCACGACCATCTGATCGCTGAACACCTGGCGCAGCATGAGTGTCGTGCCCTGACCGGACTCCAGAGAATCTCTCATTTTGGCAAGAATGATCTGCCTTTCCCGCTCTGCAGCCTCTTCCCGGATCGACCTGAGCTGGGCATCTGAATAGAATTTTCTGATCCCGTCGGTTCCGCGTACACGCAGACGGAAAAATACGAACATGGCAAACAGCAGAGCCGCGATCGTCAGACAGCTAAGGAAGATAATATTCCATAACATTATTATCCGGACCTTGTTCGAATTCATTTTTTCGTCCTTTTTGACATTCTTCCGGTCCATTTTCCCTCATTTCCGAAACCTGCAGCCGGTCAGGCAGTGTTCCTGCCCGTCCCGGCAGTGTTTCTCCAGAACTGTTTCTGTATACCGCAGCGCTGTTTCCCCGGTACTGTTTCATCAGGCATAGTTCCCTGATGCCGCCGGAAACTCCAAAAAAGAAGATCAGCTTCTGGTCTTTGCCGGACGGGGATGAAAACCGCCCTTCTTGAGGACCTCAATGATCTCGTTTTTGTGTTCCGTCCCGAACGCCTCCATTGTGATGCGAAGTTCCACCGCGGCGCTGCGATTGATCGAAACAAACTGATTGTGCTCCAGTTTGACGACGTTTCCGCTGGTCTGAGCGATGAGTCCTGAAATGCGGTGCAGTTCGCCCGGCTTGTCGGGCAGAAGGACCGAGACGGTAAAAATGCGGTCCCGCAGGATCAGTCCCTGCTGGACGACAGACGACATTGTGATGACATCCATGTTGCCCCCGCTCAGGACGCTTACGACTTTTTTGTCGGCGCAGTCTATATGGCGCAGGGCGGCTACTGTCAGAAGGCCTGAATTCTCCACGATCATCTTGTGATTTTCCACCATGTCAAGGAAGGCGGTGACCAGTTCTTCATCAGGAACTGTGATGACGCCGTCCAGATTCTGTTGAAGATAGGGGAAAATACGGCTGCCGGGAGTCTTCACGGCAGTGCCATCCGCGATTGTGTTGACTGTAGGGAGGGTGACTACCTCTCCCGCTTCAAAGGACGCTTTGAGGCAGGCAGCTCCCTCAGGTTCCACGCCGTATACCTTCACATTAGGCTTGAGAAGTTTGGCAAGGGTGGAGACACCTGCCGCCAGTCCGCCGCCGCCAACAGGAACCAGAATGATATCTACAAGAGGCAGGTCCTTGATGATCTCCATCGCGATCGTCCCCTGTCCTGTGGCGACATCCGGGTCGTTGAAGGGATGAATGAAAGTATATCCGTTTTCCTGAGCCAGTTTGTCCGCATAAGCAGCGGCGTCATCATAGACATCCCCGTGGAGGACTACCTCGGCCCCCAGTGCCTTTGTGCGGTTTACTTTGATCAGAGGTGTCGTCGTGGGCATGACGATGACCGCCTTTGCCCCGCACTCTCTCGCCGCATAGGCTACTCCCTGTGCGTGGTTTCCGGCAGAGGCCGCGATCAGTCCCCTTTCTCTCTCCTCCGGAGACAGGGTGCTGATCTTGTAATAGGCACCTCGCACCTTATAGGCACCGGTTCTCTGCATGTTTTCGGGTTTAAGGTAGACTTTTCCTCCGGTCCGCTCGCTGAAATAGTCCGAATAAACCAGTTTCGTATCCAATGTCACACGGCTGACCGCCTCACAGGCCGCCTCGAACTGATTCAATGTCATAACATTCTCCACTGCCGTTCCAGTCTGTTCTGTCTCTGTTTTCATGCCTCACCTCTAAAGCAAAATCCGCATAAGCTGAATTTCGCAAATGCTATGATTTCAAAAAATAAGTATAGTTTAAACCGGCTGCTGCTCCGCGCGTCCCGGATTCCCGCATACCGCATAATGGGCAATGCATAATGCATAACGCGTTATGCGTTATGCGTTATGTGTAATGTGTAATGTGTAATGTGTAATGTGTAATGTGTAATGTGTAATGATTTTACAACACTTCGGGCTTTGATATACCTGCCTTTTTTGAAAATATTCCAGGCCGGAATCGCCCCGGTCCCATATTTGAATGTATTCCAGGTGTCTTCGAAAGCTTCGAAAACCGCGGTTTCAAACAGCTTCAATAGAACAGCGCGTCCACATACTCATCGGGATTAAAGCGCTGCAGATCCTCTATTTTTTCACCTACTCCGATAAACTTGACCGGCACCCCCACTTCGGACTGGACCGCGATTGCGATGCCGCCCTTGGCCGTTCCGTCCATCTTGGTCAGTATAATGCCTGTCAGATTGGTCACAGAAGCAAATTCCCTGGCCTGTGAGACAGCGTTCTGTCCGGTGGCCGCGTCCAGCACGACCCAGTTCTCCCTATAGCACTCGGGGAACTCTCTGGTGATGATCCTGTCGATCTTGGCCAGCTCGTTCATCAGGTTCTTTTTGTTGTGAAGCCTTCCTGCCGTGTCACACAGCAGGATGTCGATCTTTCTGGCTTTGGCCGCCTGTACCGCATCATATACCACACTGGCCGGGTCGGATCCTTCCGCACCCCCGATGATATCGACACCGGCCCTGCGGGCCCACTCGGTCAGCTGCTCGTTGGCAGCCGCCCTGAATGTATCCGCTGAGGCGATCAGGACGCGCTTGCCCTGTTTTTTATAGTTGGCTGCCAGTTTTCCGATGGAAGTGGTCTTGCCTACGCCGTTGACGCCGATCACCAGGACCACAGCAGGACCCTTTTCGAAATCGTAGGCATCCTTTCCCTGCTTCATGCGGTTGCGGATCCCCAGGATCAGCTCCTGACGGCAGTCCGCCGCATATTTAATGCGCTCCGCCCGGACCTCTTCACGCAGATGATCCAGAAGATCCTGCGTGGTCTTCACGCCGATATCTCCCATGATCATGGTCTCTTCGAGTTCCTCATAAAAATCTTCATCCACTCTCTCGTAGCTGTTGAAGATCTGGTCCATACTGTCCGTGAAGTTGGCCCTGGTCTTTTTCAGGCCCTCTTTGAGTCTGTCAAAAAATCCCATACAATCCTCCTGTTTTCCTTTCCTGAAAAAAGAATCAGCCCCCCGCTCAGTCCGCAAGGTCCTTATCATCGATCAGGTCGACGCTGACCATGGTCGAGACGCCCTTCTCCTGCATGGTGATGCCGTAAAGCCTGTCCGCCTGTTCCATGGTGCCGCGCCTGTGGGTGATGACAATAAACTGTGTTTTCTCTGTCAGGTTATGGAGATACTGGGCAAATCTGCCCACATTGCTCTCGTCCAGCGCCGCCTCGATCTCGTCCAGAAGACAGAAGGGGGACGGCTTCAGGCTCTGGATCGCGAAGAGGAGGGCGATTGCCGTCAGAGCTTTCTCTCCGCCCGAGAGCTGCATCATATTCTGGAGTTTCTTGCCCGGAGGCTGCGCGATCACCCGCACACCTGCCTCCAGAATGTCCACGTCCTCCATTAGTTCCAGTCTGCCCCCGCCGCCTCCGAAAAGTTCGGCGAAAACCTTGTCAAAGGCCTTCTGTATGTCCGCAAACTGCTCCCGGAACTGTTTTCTCATGGCTTCATCCAGTTCGGCGACGATCTTCTCCAGGGAGCCCGCAGCCTCTGTCAGGTCATCGTATTGTCCTTTCAGGAAAGTATAGCGCTCCATCAGTTCCTTATATTCTTCAATGGCTGCGACATTCACACTGCCCAGCGCCCTGATCTGGGAGCGAAGGCGGGCGATTTCTTTCTTCATGGCGGCCAGGTCGGTCAGCGTCTCGTCCCGCAGGGCCGGCGCGTCAGAGGCAGTCAGTTCATACTCTTCCCACATGTAGGCCGCCTTCTGGTCCACAGCCTCCTCCAGTCTCTCCCTGCGGGAGGACAGTCTGTAACACTCCTTATCGAGCCCGGAAATCACCTCAGAGACATTCTCTCTCTCCCGGGCTGCCTCTTCCTGTTTTTCCTCCAGTTCCTCCGCCTCTTTCCGGAGTGAGCGGAGAACATCCTCATCGGAGCTCTTTGATCCTTCGGATGCCTGAGCCTCCTCTGTCAGGCTCCTGATGCGTTCCATTTTCTCTTCGATTCCGGAGCGGTCACTCTCCATGCTCTGAGTCACTGTCAGCAAATCACTGCGGAAGCCCTCCAGCTCCCTGCGGATCCGCCCGGCATTCTGTTCCTGGAAACGGAGTTCCTGTTCAAGGCGGCTCTTCTCCAGTTCCAGTTTGGAGAGAAGTGCCGAATCCTTCTCAGCATCGCCCTCTCTGGCGGCCAGCCCGTCCTGAAGGGAGGAGGCTGAAACCGAAAGTTCTTCCTCCTTCTTTTCGCTCTGAGTCAGTTCAGCTTCCGCTGATACACAGGAGGCTTCCGTCGAGGAGATTCTCTCTTTCAGAGCCCTGAGCTCCTGACGCATGTTTTCCGCATTGCCGGAGGCTTCCTGCAGCTTCTGCTCCTCCTGCTGGATTTTCATCCTCAGAGTGTTCTGCCGGAGAAAGGTCTCCTGCAGAGTCCTCTTGTTCTCATCCAGCTTTCTTCGAAGGACATTCCTGCTCTCTTTGGTATCCTCGATGGCCTTTTCCTGGCGCTCTACTTCCTGTCTGAAGTGTTCCGTGCTGGCTGCCAGTTCTTCCATCTCGCGGCGCCTGCCCAGGAGATTGCTGGCATTTTTGTATGTGCCGCCGCTGATCGCTCCGCCGGGAGCGAACAGTTCGCCTTCCAGGGTCACCATCCTGACCCCCCTGCCTGACCTTCTGGCAATGGCGACCGCGTGGTCAAATGTATCCACGATCAGAGTCCTGCCCAGGAGCGACTCCGCCACCTGCCGGCAGCCCTCCGCTGTCCTGACCAGGGTGTCGGCCGTCCCGATCACCCCGTCCTGGCCGAGAATCTTCTGATCGATGGAGGCTCCTCCGGCGCGGATACCGGAAAGAGGCAGGAAGGTTGCCCTGCCCGCCTTCTCGCGCTTGAGGATCTCGATCAGGCGCCTGGCCGTCTCTTCGTCCTTTGTCACGATATTCTGGATACTTCCGCCCAGAGCGACTTCAATGGCGGTCTCATATTTCTTTTCAGTCTTGAGCAGATCTGCCACGGTCCCGATGATTCCGGGTTCGCGCTCCCTCTCCTGCATCACGCGCTTTACGCTGACACCGAATCCCTCATAGCGCTCCGCCAGATTGGCCAGCGCGTCAAGTCGGGATTTTTCCTGATGATAAGAATATTCCGCGCTGCGCAGTCTGGCATCAGCGTCTCCAAGTGATGTCTTGTGGGCAGCAATCTGCTCTTCAATTTCCTTCTGGCTCTCCTTGATGGACCGGATCTTTTCACCGACAGCCCTGAATTCCTCTGTCAGGGCTGCGATGGCGTCATCGGAATGTGCCCGTTCGTCGCTTGCTGCCGAGAGTTCACTCTCCAGTTCTTCGCGGCGCGCCGTCTCCTGCGCCTGAAGAGTCCTGAGGCTGGCCAGTCTTGACTTGATATTGGCCCGCCTGTCCATCTCTTCCAGAATGCTCTCCCGGGTCTCCTCCAGTTTTTCCCGCAGGGACTGCACGTCGTCCGAGGACACGCCTGCGGTCTCCCTGGCCGTTTCATATTCCCGGGTGATTTTTTCAAGGCGTTCCTGGGCGGACCGGATCTCCTGGGAGATCGCCCGCTCCTGGGTATCGCGCTCCGCGATATCTGCCCTGAGTATCTTCTCCTGCTCGGTCAGACGTGAGCATCTCTGCCTGGCTCCGCGGATCTGTTCCTCAAGCACTTTGATATCGCCCTCGATCCTCCCCCGCACGATGCTCGCGTCGGTGATCCTGCCCCGGATCTTCTCGATCCTGGATTCCAGGTCCCGCCGCTGCTCCTGCATCTTTTCAATGCGGGCACGCAGGGTCTCATTTTCCGCACGCGCGCTCTCCAGATCCTTAGCCGCCGTCTCCTCCTGAGAGACAAGTTCAGCCAGCTGGCGGGTATTATTCTCATTTTCAATCAGAAAGGCATTGACATCGAGCCTTTTTAAAGCATCTCTTCTCTTGAGGTACTCACGGGCTTTCTCCTGCTGCTTTTCCAGGGAGGGAATCTGCTTTTCCAGTTCACCCAGAATGTCCGTGATCCTGGCCAGGTTGCCGCGCTCGTTCTCAAGGCTCTTGAGAGTCTGTTCTTTGCGGTGTTTGTACTTGACGATTCCGGCAGCCTCATCAAACAGGGCGCGGCGGTCCTGGGGCTTGTCGGAGAGGATCCGGTCGATCTGGCCCTGGCCTATGATCGAATAGCCCTCTTTGCCGATGCCGGTGTCATAAAAGAGCTCGTTGACATCCCGCAGCCTGCACACCGTTCCGTTGAGCAGGTACTCGCTCTCGCCGCTGCGATAGATCCGCCTTGCCACCGTGACCTCACTGTAATCGATTGGAAGGGCTCTGTCCGTGTTATCCAGAGTGATGGCAACAAAAGCAAAGCCAAGCGGCCTGCGCGCCTGCGTCCCCGCGAAGATGACGTCCTGCATGGAAGACCCGCGCAGCTGCTTGACTCTCTGCTCACCCAGCACCCACCTGACCGCGTCCGCGACATTGCTCTTTCCGCTGCCGTTAGGGCCTACGATTCCCGTGATGCCGTTATGAAATTCAAATTTAATCTTGTTTGCAAAGGACTTGAATCCCTGAATCTCTATACTTTTTAAATACAAATCCGCTCTCTTCAACGGGACTGCCGGCGGATCCGGACAGCATGCGGTCGGACAGTCATCCCGCCCTCAGCCGGGCCGTTTGAACCTCCCTTCATCAAGGGAGAGCCGCCTGACCCCGCCGCAAAAACTGTGTTTTAATTAAAACCTGCCATGCCTCCGGCCGCCCGGATCAGCCTCCGGGTTTTCCTGAAATAATGATTAAAATAATGATATAAAACACCGATATTAAATACCGATATAAAATACTGACCGATATAAAAAAGCACGGGATTGACCGCCGGCGTCCCGGCCGGTCACCCCAAGTGAGGCATTCTGGAGCCTCCCAGTGCCGCATAGGCCGCCTGCTGCTCCGCCGCCTTCTTGGATCTGCCCTCTCCAATGCCGCAGTTCTCTCCGTTGACAAGAGCCGCGACCCGGAAGGTCTTGCAATGTCCCGGTCCGCTCTCATCCAGCAGTTCATACCTGACTTCATATCCTTCCCTCTGAGCCCTCTCCTGCAGGATGGATTTTGCGTCGTAGAAAAGCTGTTTATCCTCAAGATCAGACAGGATAAAGTTCAGAATAAATTTTCTGGGCACTTCAATGTCCTTGCTGTCAAGGTACATGGCACCGATCAGAGCCTCCATGACGTCGGAGATGATGGAGTCCTTCTCTCTTCCGCCGCTGGCTTCCTCGCCCCTGCCAAGCCGTATGAATGCGCCCAGGGACAAGTCCCGGGCGCAATAAGCCAGAGCAGGTTCGCAGACCAGCGAAGCCCTCAGTTTTGTCAGCTCGCCTTCCTTTTTTTCCGGATAAGTACGGAAAAGGAATTCACTGGAGATCATCTCCAGGACAGCATCCCCCAGAAACTCGATCCTCTCATAATCTTTATAGGTCTGTATCTTCTGTTCATTGGCAAAGGAGGTGTGGGTCAGAGCACATTCCAGCAGATATCTGTCCGTGAATCTGTACCCGATCCTTTCCTCCAGTAATCTCAGTGAATCATCTGTCATGTCTGCAGTCATGACCTCCGTTTTTATTGCGCGTCAGCGTATACATAAGAGGAAAAAGCCGCACGCAGCAGGCCTGTACAAATGTAAATAAAACCCCGGGCCCTGCGCGGAAAAGCCGCGCACGACAGCCCGCGTTTCAGGCAGGCCTGTACTATATAATTCAATCGTCACTATACTCTTCGGATGCGTTCTTGATCAGCTCAAGAGCCTGGCCAACCGTAGTCACCTGGGATGCAACTTCCGTGTCCACAGTGACATCGAATTCCTCTTCAATTCCCATGATGATCTGAGCGACATCCAGAGAATCCGCGCCCAGGTCATCCACAAAAGTAGTATCGGGAGTAATATCATCTTCTTCGACTCCGAGGACGTCAACGATGATTGAACATAATTTTTTAAATTCCATATCCATACTTTTCCCCTCCTGAATACAACTGAATACAACTGGATACAATTAGAATTTATGTAGAAAAACAGCCTGGCCCTTCCGTCTCCCCCGGAACAGGACAGAACTGGTCATTCTCCACCAGATTCTATTTGTTTTCCCGGCATTCAGGACTCCTCAGCCTTTTTGGGCTGTGCAAGTCCCATGCTCTCGATAAACTGTCCGTTGATATTTTTCTTCTTAAAAAGGATACACTGCTCGATCGCATTCCGGATCTCAACAGCCTCAGAATTGCCGTGTGTCTTGACCACGAGTCCTCTCAGACCCAGCATGGGAGCTCCTCCGTAGCTGGTGATATCAAATTCTTTGAGAAGTCCTTTGAGCGCGGGCTTAATCATAAGCGCTCCGATCTTTGACCGCAGCGTGGACATCAGGGCCTCTTTAATCTTGTGCAGCAGCATGGAAGCAAGCCCTTCATAGAGTTTGAGTATCACATTTCCGACAAAGGCGTCACAGACAACGACGTCAGCGTCTCCCGCGGGAATGTCTCTTGCTTCAATATTTCCTATAAAATTGATTCCCTCACATTCCTTGAGAAGAGGGAAGACTTCCTTGACCAGGGCATTTCCCTTCTCTTCCTCAGCGCCGACATTGACCAGAGCCACTCTGGGGTTCTCAATACCCGCCATATTGCGCATATAGATAGAACCCATCTGGGCAAACTGAACCAGCTGAGAGGGGCGGGCATCCATATTGGCTCCGCAGTCCACCAGAAGGACAGGGCCTTTTGCGGTGGGCATAATGGGTGCAAGCGGAGGCCGCTCAATACCGCGGATACGGCCGACCAGAAGCTGTCCGCCAGCAAGCGTCGCTCCCGAGCTTCCCGCTGTCACGAAAGCATCGCACGTCCCTTCCTTGACCAGACGAAGTCCCCTGACAATGGAGGAATCCTTCTTTTTACGGATCGCGTTTACGGGAGGTTCTGCCATTTCGATCACTTCCCGGGCGTCCAGGATTTCAAGCCTTTCCTCCGGATATTTATATTTAGCGAGTTCCCCGCGGATCACTTCCTCTTTTCCAACCAGAGTGATGTGGAGATTCTTCCTGTCTTCAAGCGCCTGGACAGCACTTTTGACGGGCTCGGCCGGTGCGAGATCGCCGCCCATGGCATCCACTGCCACTCTAACAAATTTCTTTCCCATATATCAATAAACCTCTCATTTTATCTGGACCCGCTCCGGGTCCGAACGGTTTTTATTTACAATAAATATACTATTCCATGCCTTATATTGCAAGCGGGGATGTATCCGGGGCACAATCCCGGTCACAATCCATACCCTCTGATTAAGCCCTGTTATTATCGTTAAACAGAGGAGGCAAAAAGGCAAAAACGTTTCAGGCAGGCACATTCACTGACTCAAGATCCCCGATCTATCCCGCGCGATCCCGCGCAGAAAAAAAGCCTCTCGCCGCCCTAGGCGGTGAGAGGCCTGCCAAACAAATCTGTATTTCCGGTCAGAACCAGCTGCATAAACTCACCCGTCAGAAACTAGTTCCACCGGGAATCCCCGAAGCCTGACGGCTGGAGGGAACTCTTGCTTTATGCTCAGTCTTCGACCTGGATGATCTCCTTCTTGTTGTAGGAGCCGCACTTCGCGCATACTCTGTGGGGAACCATAAGGGCGCCGCACTTGCTGCACTTTACCAGAGTGGGAGCGGACATCTTCCAGTTTGCTCTCCTTTTGTCTCTGTGGCTTTTCGAAGATTTATTTTTAGGGCAGATCGACATGATTAACACCTCCTTCTTTCAAAGAATCGCACGAAGGATATTATATGGACGTAATCCGGATTTGTCAACAGTTTTTTCTTTACAGATTGACACTGTTTTTCTTTACATACCGACACGGTTTTTTTTCGGGTTTCAATAGCTTTCGTGCGATCGGGCTCTCACGCCGGCCGGCCCGGCCTTAAATCAGGCCTTTCCGTCAGAACCCAGAACCATCGTGATCTTGTGTGCCACGATATCCTTGACATATTTGCGGCCGTCGCCGATGTACTGTCTGGGATCGAAGTGGTCGGGGTGAGCCACAAAGTGCTCGCGGATGCCTGCCGTCATGCCCAGACGAAGGTCGGAATCGATATTGATCTTGCAGACTGCGCCTGCCGCCGCCTTGCGGAGCTGCTCCTCGGGAACGCCGATCGCATCCTTGAGGGCGCCGCCGTGGGCATTGATGATCTTTACATATTCCTGAGGAACAGAGGAGGATCCGTGAAGAACGATCGGGAATCCGGGCAGCCTTCTGGCCACTTCCTCCAGCACGTCAAAGCGGAGCTTGGGATCTGTGCCGGGTTTGAACTTGTAAGCGCCGTGGCTGGTGCCGATCGCGATCGCCAGGGAATCCACGCCGGTCCTCTTTACAAATTCCTCGACCTCGTCGGGATCTGTGAACATAGCCTTGTCGGCGTCAACTTTGACCGCGTCTTCGATGCCTGCCAGTGTTCCCAGCTCAGCCTCTACGACGACGCCGTGCTCATGTGCGTACTCCGCCACACGTCTGGACTCCTCGATATTCTCCTCGAAGGAGTGGCTGGAATAGTCGATCATAACGGAAGTAAATCCGCTGTCCACGCACTCTTTGCAGACATTGAAATCAGCGCCGTGATCCAGATGCAGGGCAATGGGAATCTCAGGATACAGCTCTACTGCCGCCTCGACCAGCTTTTTCAGATACACGGAGTTTGCGTACTTGCGGGCGCCGGCGGAAGCCTGCAGGATCACAGGGGATTTCAGCTCTGCTGCCGCCTCGGTGATTGCCTGGACGATCTCCATGTTGTTGACATTGAATGCGCCGACTGCATAGCCGCCATCGTATGCCTTTTTAAACATCTCTGTAGTTGTTACCAATGCCATCTCTTTTTCCTCCTTTTCAGAATAACAAATAAAAATGCCGCATTGCTTTCAGCGCACAGGAATCATCCGCTTTCGCAGCCATCTTGTCCCACCGGCGGAAGCCTGCCGGACCTGTCTCCCGCAGTCCGCTGAAAACGCAGGACTCTTTCCGGAGTCCTGTCCTTTTAAGTAACAGATATACTGAAAACTACTTAAATCATAGCACAGATAAGGCAAAAATTGTATAAAAGACCAATCATTTTGCTGTCTTTATCAAGAATTAATCCGGAATCCTGTCAAAAAGGTTTCCGGAAAGCTCCAAACATTCGCACCCCGCCCCGCGGCTGCCGCACATAAAAAAGTACCCCCCTTTACTGTTTGCAAGTAAAAGGAGGTACCACGGCATGGACTTAACTGTTACAAAAGAATCACGCCTTCTTCACGAAGAAGGGAGCATCATGCCTTCACGAAGAAAGGAGCATATTTTGCTGCCAGGAGAATGGCCTCGGCCATGCTGATCTCGCTGACGATTCCCTTGCCGGCGATATCGAAAGCTGTGCCATGGTCCACGGACGTGCGCAGGATGGGCATGCCGTTGGTGATGGAGATGGTGCGGTCAAAGTCCAGGGTCTTGGTCGCGATGTGGCCCTGATCATGATACAGGGACAGGACGCTGTTATAGCGGCCCAGGGCTGCCTGATGGAAGACAGAATCCGCGCCGATGGGGCCGGTCACAGGATAGCCTTCCGCCTTGAGTTCTAGGCCGTGCTCGCCGCAGTGGGGGTTAAGGCCGGCAATTGCCATGGTTCCTTCTGTGACGCCCAGACGTCTGAGGGCTGCAAGACTCTCCTTGACGCAGGCCTTGATGTTGTCTTTTGTGATGTCATCGAGCATAGCCCGAAGGGATTTGTGGCGGGTCAGGAAGAAGACGCGCAGACCATTTGTCTCAAACATAGTCAGCGGATCCGGTGTATTGGTCAGGGCGCCGAAGATCTCGGTGTGGCCGATGAAAGGAACTTCCGCTGCGTGCAGGGCTTCCTTATTGATCGGTGTTGTGGCAACAGCATCCGCCTCGCCGTTCATGGCAAGCTCGATGCTCTTTTTGATGTAGGCAAAAGCCGCCTTGCCGCACATAGCCTGGACAACGCCATAGGAGAACTGAGACTGGTCGATGTTGTCGAGGTCGATCAGATTGAGGATACCGGGACGGTAGTCGCCGTCAGCAGGTTTGTCCACGACATTGATCTTGAGGTCCGCGCCAACGATGCCGATCGCTCGCTCCATGACCTGACGGTCGCCGATGACGATCACATCCGCTGCATCATTGACTTTTTCCAGCGCACATGCCTTGGCAACGATCTCGGGGCCTACGCCGGCGGGATCACCAATCGGTACTGCAATCATAGGTTTCTTCTCTGCCATTTTCTTTCCTCCGTATTGTATCTGCAATTATCAATGTCTTTTTGAAGCAGGTATCCGCAGATTTCAGGCTTTTCAACAGTATATGCCCCTTAAGGGTGTGTAAATAAAGCCACTTCTTATTTTATCATGTGAAAGCCCAAACTGCGCAGTCTTTCCTGCAAAATCAAATTAATATGATTCACATTAGTTACAGCCTGCCTGATTTTTGGAAGGCCTTTTGTGCGTTGCTGCAGCGGTGGGCCTTGAAAAACGCCGGTACTTGCTTTTTGCAAGCCCTGGCGAAGCAAAAAGCTTAGTATCCGCTGCGTTTTTCATGGAGCGGGAGCGTCCCGCCGAAACAGTGATGCACAAAAGGCGCATTGTTTACAGCAGGGCTGCAGCTCAATTCAAGACTCGCTCGCGAGTCTTGCGCGATGAAGAATAAAACAAATCAGATAAACAGCTTCTCCTTCAGATAGTTGACACAGACATTGAGAGCGGTCTTATCCCCCTGGCTACCGCCCTTGGTGATGAAATCCAGTCCGTCGAATTCTCCGCCGCTGAACTGTCCGTAGGCGGCCAGAGGCAGAACCTCATCCCTCAGGTCAAGTCCCGCCGCGCCAAAGCGACCGCAGAGGGCCTGTGTCACATCGCCGCCGCAGGCATAGAGTCCCTGGAAGCGGGGCTGTTCCCTGAGAAGGCGGATGGTGATCTCTGCCAGAGAATTGTTGATCATATCCGTCACTTCCTCCATGGAACAGTTGTATCTGTCCATATAAGGCCGGAAGTCAATCCTGTTTTCAAGGTAGATTCCGTCTCCGACGACAGTGGTAGTCGTGTAGTTCTCCGCCTCTTTCAGGACTTCGCTGACGACACGGCTGATCTCCGCCTCCCTGCGCTCTTCTCCTTCCAGAAGCTCCCGGGTTCTGACCATCACATTGTTGGCTTCCTGGGTCAGCCAGAACTCCTCCAGCTGGGCGGTGGTACTGGAATTGACACTGCCCACGACGACCAGGATATGGTTCTGTCTGCGGTCCATTCTGGGTTTGATGATCTTTCTGGCCAGGGAAGCGGTAAAAGCACCGGGATCCACAGCGATGATCTTCTCTTTGCTTTCGATGCAGGCATCCGCGATCAGATCCAGATCCTCCTGTGAGACACAGTCAAATGTGAGAATGCGGCTTCCCGCCTGATGGCAGGCCCGGATCTTTTCCGCCAGGGCCTTTACGCCATCCATCATCTCGCCCATACGGATGGCAGTCACCTGGTATTTGCTCTGTTCCCGGAACAGCCTGTCCACCTCGGAGATCCTGACAGGGCATTTGGGATCCAGCGCGATATTGGTCCTGTGCAGGGGCGTTCCGTTCACCAGCATGTAATTGCCTATGACAATCCTCCCGGAAGAAGGAAAGCAGGGTACTGCTACTGCTATGTAATCCTCTCCCAGACTGTCCAGCATGGCATCGGTCTCACTTCCCAGGTTGCCCCTGAGGGTGGAATCGATTCTCTTGCCGTACACAAGTACATTGTCATTTTTCAGAGACTGTGAGGCCTCAAATACTCTCCTGTATGCCGTATCGGCATCTACGCCGCGGCTGTCGGTGGGGTACAGCAGGCAGTCGCACTCCTTCATCTCTTCCGGATCATTATTCTCCAGAGACATGATCGTCGCTGCCCTGTACTGCATTTTTGTCAGAAGCACACCGGTCGCATTGGCGCCTGTCAGATCATCTGCCACTACTATACATGCAGCCATATTGCCTCCTCTATCGTTGATTATGACTTTGTGGTTATGAATATGTGTTTACAAAAACTCTGCCAGGCACATAAGCCCATATTCTCAAATATCCCATGCCCGCAGATAAGCCGCCGAGCATGGAATCGATCATATTCTCAGGCTGTGCGCCTGAATTTTGTATCTCACATGTTCCTGTTATTATCAGTCTATATCCCTCAGATGTCTCATTCCAATAGTGCATCTACACAGAGGTAATCATGGAGTCGGCGGAACACGCAAGGACAAAACCTGTTATCAGTGCATGAAAATACTCAGGATGAGGATCTCGACAACACCGACTGCCCAGGCGATGGTGGAAGTGATGGACCAGATCTGCAGCTGATCCTTGGCTTCGCTGACACCCATGGTGCGGTTGACGACCCAGAAGTAGGAATCGTTGAAGTAACCGAAGAAGAGGGAGCCGACGCAGCATGCGATCGCGCCGAGCGTGGGGTTGACACCTGCCGCGATCAGAATGGGCGCGGAGATGGAGGCAGCTGTTGTCATGGCAACCGTACCGGAACCCTGGATGAAACGCATTGCAGTGGAGATAACCAGAGGCAGGATGATGATCGGGATGGCAGTGTGGGAAAGGCCTTCTGCCATAAAGTTGCCAAGACCGGAATCCTTGATGATCTGGCCGAGGGCACCGCCGCCGCCGGTAACCAGCATGATGATACCTGCGGACATCATTCCCTTTTCCATCTCTGCCAGAGCGGTAGAGCGGTCAAGGCGATTGCCCAGTGTGAAAATAGCTACGATCAGGCCGAGGCCGACTGCGATGATGGGCTGGCCGAGGAAGATCAGGACACCCATGATGCCGGTCTTCATTCCCAGTGCGGAACCAACAGTGTTGATGAGGATCAGGATGATGGGCAGAATCAGGGGCATGAAGGACTCGAGCGTTCCGGGAACTCCTTCCATATCCATGCTGAAAGCGCCGTCATAATCAGGCTTCTGGTAAGGCTCACTGTGGGGCTCATCATTCTCGTCGAGCAGCCAGTAATATTTCTTTGCAAGGACTACACGGGCATAGACGATGCAGGCGATTGCCATGGGCAGGGCCAGGACGATTGCCAAAAGGATAAAGAAACCGACATCGATTCCGAAGATACCGCAGACGCCCAGAGGACCGGGTGTGGGCGGAACCAGGGAGTGGGTGATGACCAGGCCTGCTGCCAGGGAGACGCCCAGAGCGATGACAGACTTCTTGGTAGCCTTGGAAAGTGCCTTTGCGATAGGGGCAAGGACGACGAAACCGGAGTCACAGAAAATCGGAATGGATACCAGGAAACCGGTGAATGCCAGAGCCTCTTCTTCACGTCCCTTGCCGAACAGTTTCAGGAAGGTATAGGCCATTCGCTTGGCGGCGCCGGTGACTTCGAAGATCTGTCCCATCATGACGCCGAAGCCAATGATGATACCTATGCTTCCCAGCGTACCGCCGAAGCCCGAGGTAATGGAATTGATGATACCGAAGGTCTTTCCGTCATCCAGTGTGATGTTCAGGAGCGGCATGCCGCCGATGACACCGACCAGGACCGTTGTGGTGATCAGAGCCAGGAAGGCCTGGATCTTTGTTTTCAGAACCTCCGCTTAATCCGTTAACCATTTTGTACTCCCTTTCTTATGTTGATAATTTTCAAGTTCCTTTATGAAATTTTTCAAATCAATCATTTAGCAGTAAGAACCTCGACCGCTTCGCGCAGTGTCGTATTTTCGCCGACGTTGCCGGGGAAAATGACGTAAGGAGTCTGCGGGAATTTGCTCTCCTCGCCGGTCTGCCACACGGGGATGCCGGGGCGGATCTGTCCGAGGACATTAGCGCGCTTGACGGCCAGAGCCTTTGTACCGACATCACTGGAAGTGATGCCGCCCTTGGCGATGACGAAAGCAGGCGTGACAGTCAGTCTTCCGACGAGAGACTGCACTGCGTCAGAAATGCGGACGGACAGACGAAGCTCGTCTTCCTTGTCGCCTGTATCTGCTGTGATCAGAGCTCTGGTCGTGTAGCAGCAGACTGTCTTTCCGGAGCGGATGCACTCCTCTTCCTTCGCCAGGCAGCGCCTGACTTCATTCTCAAAAGCTTCCTCATCGCGTACCAGGGTCGCGTCGAGCTCGATGAATTCGATGTCGGTGAGCTTCTTGAGCTCCTCGACCTGGGCTGTGGTCTTATTGGTGTGGGAACCTACGACGATGATGCCGCCGTTGTCGGTCTCCTTGACGACCATCTGCGCTCTGGTCAGCAGGGGCTGATCCGAGACGCCGCCCATAACCTTGACGATCGCGGCCGCTGTGCGGAACATGAATACCTTGCCTTTGGCCATCGCGCGGTAAAGAGCTACGCAGAAGACCTTGAGGTCAGCGTAATCGACTGCGTTGACAACGATCTTGTTGAAATCTTTGACCGCCATGAGCTGGGCCTCGATCTTGTCATAGGCCATATCATGGATATCCTCGAGCGAGATGCAGGTGACATTCTCTGCCTTGTAGGCGCCGCCGGTCTTCTCTTCCACATACTCGGGCATGGAAGCTGCCTTGTATCCGAAAGTCTTATCCTTTGCGAACTCTGTCTCGCAGGCATTGACCAGCTCATCGCCGTATTTTACATAATGAACGTTTCCGATGGTGAAACGTCCGCCTTCTTTAAAGAAGGGGCACATGATCTCGCCGTCGATCTGCTTGCCGGTGTACTTTTCATAGTCGGCCTTCAGGAGCTCTGTCTCCAGCGGATAGTGTCCGCGCAGAGTGGAGTCGCTGCGGCTGATGAAAATGTACTCTCTGCCGGTCTCTTTAGCTACCTGATCCACGACTGCCGCGATCTCGTGATGGGCCTTTGTGGTCTGCTCAGCCGTGAAACCGCGTGAATTGGTCATCACGTAAAAGAGGTTGTTCTCTTCTTCGAAGCCGGCCTTGATGCTGTCGTGGTCCCAGTTCGTGTAGACGTGAATGTCATGCACGGTCTGGACACCGGTGGGGTCGTCATCCAGAACGACGATTTTCTTGTTGTTGGCGGCGATTTCTTTTGCCAGGAGGGCGTCGGCCGCTGCCTCATCTATTTTCTTATAGGAAGTTAAAACATCCGCACTGATCGACATATCGCTATTTCTCCTTTTTGAATACTTTAGTGCCATGGACTTTGAACACTTATGACCATGGAAGCAAACCGCGGGCACAGCTGAATCAGACTTGAAGCATACTGCCGGCTCACGGCCTGCAGTCTTGATATCACTCGGGTCTCTTGACCTGGCAGTCAGCCAACTGCTCAAAATACTGTACGATTCCGCCGTGGTCGTCATTCATGTGACCATGGATCTTGAGATACTGCATGATCTCATAGAGCTGTGCGGTGTAGGGAATCGGAACGTCGATCGCATCGCATGAGCGGAGTTGACGCAGTTCTTGATGTCCTTGTGGTTGATGCGGATGGGGCCGCCGGGCTTGAAGTTGCGGTCGATGATCATAGGGATCTTGGCATCCATGACTGCGCTGCCTGCCAGTCCGCCGCGGATGGCCTGATAGACCTTCTCGGGATCTGCGCCTGCCTTTGCGGCAAACACAAATGCCTCAGATACGACTGCGATCGTGTTGTTGACGATCATCTGGTTGGCAAGCTTGGCTGTTGAACCGCTGCCGCTGGGACCGATCAGAAGAGCGGAATTACCGAGAATATCAAAGAAAGGCTTCATAGCGTCGAAATCCTTCTGGTCGCCGCCGCACATAATGGCAAGGCTTCCCGCGACTGCACCGGGCTCTCCGCCGGAAACAGGTGCATCGACAAAGCCGACACCTTTTTCTTTCAGTTTCTCATAGCAGTACTGGGACTCTACAGGAGTGACAGAGCTCATATCACAGACCAGGGTGCCTTCCTTGATGGTGGATGCGACACCGCCCTCACCGAAAAGAATGGACTTTACGATGTCACCGCTGGGAACCATGGTGATAATGACGGGGCACTCCGCTCCGATCTCTGCGTAGGAGGCCTCTTTGCCTCCGTTTGCAACGACATCCGCTACTGCTTCCTTATTAAGATCCGCGCAGACAACTTCCACGCCTGCCTTGAGAAGGTTCTTAGCCATAGGCCTGCCCATAATTCCAAGACCGATAAATCCAACTTTCATTTCGTTCCCCTTTCTTTCCCGTAACCGGGAAAAACCTTCCATGACTCATCCCCGCTGCCGTTCCCTGTTGTCAGGAGTCATGTCCTTTGCATCTTACAACCGCCTTTCCTCTGCAGTGGAAAGCAGTCTCTTTATTCGGCATACCGGTATACCGCTTTGTTGATTTTATTATACTGCATACCGGTATACCGGTCAAGAACATTTTGCTACGCATTTTTCACAAAATATTTATCCGCGATTTGTGAAAGTCCCACAATCTCGTTATTCAATTAACAATTCTTTGTTGATTGTCCATTTAAGGACATGAAATTGATTGTCCATTTAAAGACTTGAAAAATCGTTTCTGTCCAGATTGCATCCGGCCGTTGATACTCCAATGATTAATCAAAAAGGAGGAGGCAGCTCCGCCTCTCTGGTCCCCTGCAGGCACGCGTACGCATATACAGTATCTTCACGACGTTTCGCTAATTAGAATAATCTTCTGTTGCCAACAAGAAGTGTTTTCTGTCTCGCTAAAAACAATTGTCTTGTTGACATCCTTCTGTTGAATTAATACAATGAATTAATGTGCAAATCCGTTTATATGGATAGTTTTTAGCATCAGATTGGAGTTTTTATGGCAAAATATACGCCTCTTCAGGAAAAAGCTTATGAATTCCTGAAAAATAAAATCACACGTGGTGAGCTGGAACACGGCAAGTTTTATTCGGAAACAAAAATGGCGGCTGAAATCGGAATTTCCCGCACCCCATTCAAAGACGCGCTTGTGCGTCTGTCACAGGACCGCTATATCGACATCGTTCCCAGCCGCGGATTCTGCCTTCATACGCTTTCTCTGCAGGATATCATCAATACATACCAGTCCCGCACAGCGGTAGAAGGATTCTGTGCTTTCTCCCTTCACACAAAGCGCAAAGAAAAAGAAGCTGCAGCTGTTATAGAAGCCCTGTTCCGGGACAATGAGAATATGGCAAAGGCCATTGCGGATAATGCCTCTTTTTCAGAAATACTCAGCCACGATTTCTCTTTTCACAAGCGCATTGTTGAATTCAGTAAAAACGATGAGTTGATCAGACTCTACGAATCCATTAATCACCAGCTCTACGATATTGCCATGAAGACCTTTGAGCTGGAAGGAAGACCTGCCATTGCCGTCTCAGAACACCAGTTAATCCTGGACAATATCGTGTCCGATGACGAGAGTGCGACCGCGGGTACCTATCTCAGCGTGATGAAGCATATGGACAATATAAGAGAAATTGTCATAAGTCTGATGTCCTGATCCTGTTAACATGGCACGTGCTGTGATCATATAAGCTTTATACAAAGTGTCCTATATACGTTTATGAGCAATGTTAATGAACAATGTTAATGAACAATGTTAAAACAATGATTTGAAAAAGTATTGACAATAAGTAAAAAAGACCCGGGAACTGCTCATCAGTTTCCGGGTTCTTTTATCGTGTCGATTTTGTCGAAGACAAATAGGGTAGAGGGGAGCCGAATGGCTCCGCCCCTCCCATTGCACCGGACGTACGGTTCACGTATCCGGCGCTACATTAACTGCAAATTAATATCGAGT